>NZ_JWLN01000006.1:0-216533 GCF_000814065.1 Pseudomonas sp. C5pp
GCGCCGCCGCGGGCGGCGCTCGATCTCACAGGCGCTACAAGCGTTAAGCCGAACACCACCGGTCGGCACACCCCAACCGCTCTGGAACCTCTATTCCCTATCTTTGTTGCGTGGTTATGCGCCAAGCCCGGTGCTATGATCCAGCCCTTGCGTCGCAAAGAGTACAAACTCGCCGACGCTCATCGGGCCGCCCGTGATCGGCCTTGCGCAAACCGCAAACAGACCTGAATCAGGAGATCCACCATGGCTTTTGAATTGCCGCCGCTGCCGTACGCCCACGATGCCCTGCAGCCGCACATCTCCAAGGAAACCCTGGAGTATCACCACGACAAACACCACAACACCTATGTCGTGAACCTGAACAACCTGGTCCCAGGCACCGAATTCGAAGGCAAGACCCTGGAAGAGATCGTCAAGACCTCTTCGGGCGGCATCTTCAACAACGCCGCTCAAGTCTGGAACCACACCTTCTACTGGAACTGCCTGGCACCAAACGCCGGTGGCCAGCCGACCGGTGCCCTGGCTGACGCCATTAACGCCGCTTTCGGTTCCTTCGACAAGTTCAAGGAAGAGTTCACCAAGACTTCGGTTGGCACCTTCGGTTCCGGCTGGGGCTGGCTGGTGAAGAAGGCTGACGGTTCCCTGGCCCTGGCCAGCACCATCGGCGCCGGCTGCCCGCTGACCAGCGGCGACACCCCGCTGCTGACCTGCGACGTCTGGGAACACGCCTACTACATCGACTACCGCAACCTGCGTCCGAAGTACGTCGAGGCGTTCTGGAACCTGGTCAACTGGGCCTTCGTTGCCGAACAGTTCGAAGGCAAGACCTTCAAGGCCTGAGTCATTCAGCCCTGAACGAAAAACCCGGCCCGGTGCCGGGTTTTTTTATGCCTGTACCGGCCTCTTCGCGGGCACGCCCGCTCCCACAGGGATAGCATCAGGTCCACAGGCGGCGCCCTACCTGTGGGAGCGGGCGTGCCCGCGAAGGGGTCAGCACAGATTTCACCTTCAACCCACCAGCAAAGGCTTGCTCAGCCCGCATAGCACGCTAACATCAAACCTCTGGAAGATTGTTACAGCGCATTCAAGTTGCGGGGTCAGGCAACCGATACACTATTGATGGTCGGCCGATAGTGTATCGTCATCGTTGATGGCAAAATGATGCCATGCGCATGGATTAAGGAAACCCCATTGAAGCTGGAATTGCGGAACAGCTTGTCGGTCAAGTTGCTCAGGGTCGTGCTGCTGTCGGCGCTAGCGGTCGGTGTCGTGCTCAGCTGTGCGCAAATCGTCTACGACACCTACAAGACCCGCCAAGCCGTGAACAGCGATGCCCAACGCATCCTCGACATGTTCCGCGACCCCTCGACCCAGGCGGTATATAGCCTCGACCGCGAAATGGGCATGCAGGTGATTGAAGGCCTGTTCCAGGACGAATCGGTACGCATGGCCTCCATTGGCCACCCCAACGAAACCATGCTCGCAGAAAAGTCCCGCCCGCTGCAGGACATGTCCATGCGCTGGCTGACCGACCTGATCCTCGGCCAGGAACGTACCTACAGCACGCAACTGGTCGGCCGCGGCCCCTACAGCGAATACTACGGCGACCTGAGCATCACCCTCGACACCTCGTCCTACGGCGAAGATTTCCTGATCAACGCCGTGATCATCTTCATTTCCGGCGTGCTGCGGGCCCTGGCCATGGGCCTGGTGCTGTATCTGGTCTACCACTGGCTGCTGACCAAACCGCTGTCGAAGATCATCGAGCACCTCACCCAGATCAACCCCGACCGCCCCAGCCAGCATCAGCTGCCGCTGCTCAAGGGCCACGAGAAGAACGAGCTGGGCCTGTGGGTAAATACCGCCAACCAGCTGCTGGCTTCGATCGAGCGCAACACCCACCTGCGTCACGAGGCGGAAAACAGCCTGCAACGCATGGCCCAGTACGACTTCCTCACCGGCCTGCCCAACCGCCAGCAACTGCAGCAGCAACTGGACAAGATCCTCGTCGATGGTGGCCGCCTGCAACACCGCGTGGCGGTGCTATGCGTAGGCCTGGACGACTTCAAGGGCATCAACGAGCAGTTCAGCTACCAGGTCGGCGACCAGTTGCTGCTGGCCCTGGCCGACCGACTGCGCGCCCACAGCGGCCGACTGGGCGCCCTGGCACGCCTGGGTGGTGACCAGTTCGCCCTGGTGCAGGCCAATATCGAGCAGCCCTACGAGGCCGCCGAACTGGCGCAGAGTATCCTCGACGACCTGGAAGTGCCGTTCGACCTCGACCACCACCAGCAGATCCGCCTGCGCGCCACCATCGGCATCACCCTGTTCCCGGAAGACGGCGACAGCACCGAGAAGCTGCTGCAAAAAGCCGAACAGACCATGACCTTGGCCAAGGCCCGTTCGCGCAACCGCTACCAGTTCTACATCGCCAGCGTCGACAGCGAGATGCGCCGCCGTCGCGAACTGGAAAAGGACCTGCGCGAAGCCCTGCCACGCAACCAGCTGTACCTGGTGTATCAGCCACAGATCAGCTACCGCGACCACCGCGTGGTCGGTGTCGAAGCACTGCTGCGCTGGCAACATCCGGAGCTGGGCATGGTGCCCCCGGACCAGTTCATCCCCCTGGCCGAACAGAACGGCAGCATCATCGGCATCGGCGAATGGGTGCTCGACCAGGCCTGCCGGCAATTGCGCGAATGGCACGACATGGGCTTCAGCGACCTGCGCATGGCGGTCAACCTGTCCACCGTGCAGCTGCACCACAACGAGCTGCCGCGGGTGGTCAACAACCTGCTGCAGGCCTACCGCCTGCCACCACGCAGCCTGGAGCTGGAAGTCACCGAGACCGGCCTGATGGAAGACATCAGCACCGCTGCCCAGCACCTGCTGAGCCTGCGCCGCTCCGGAGCACTGATTGCCATCGACGACTTCGGCACCGGCTACTCGTCGCTCAGCTACCTGAAATCGCTGCCGCTGGACAAGATCAAGATCGACAAGAGCTTCGTCCAGGACCTGCTGGACGACGATGACGACGCCACCATCGTCCGCGCCATCATCCAGCTGGGCAAGAGCCTGGGGATGCAGGTAATCGCCGAAGGCGTGGAAACTGCGGAACAAGAAACCTATATCGTCGCCCAGGGCTGCCACGAGGGCCAGGGCTACCACTACAGCAAGCCGCTGTCGGCCCGTGAGCTGACCAACTTCCTCAAGCAGGCACAGCGAAACCAGGTTTCGATGTTCTGAGCCGCCTGCCCGATTACAGCCCGTGACCGGCATTTACACGAATTGCATGCCCGCCCCCTTTACAGCAAATGCAAATCTTTCGCATGATGTTGCGGTTTCGCGTGCCACGGCGCACGGTCCACCCCTTGATCCAACCACACGATGCAGGAAAACCAACAATGATTCGAATGCCTCTGGCCTCCGCCAGTCTGCTGGCCATTGCCATCGCTCTCGCCGGTTGCGGTGAAGGCAAGGACGACAAGGCCGCCGCGCCGCAAGCCCAGGCACCTGCTGCCGCCAGCACCACCGCTGCAGCGCCCGGGGCTGTCGACGAAGCCGCCGGCAAAGCCGTGGTCAAGCATTACGCCGAGCTGGTCTACGCCGTGTACAGCGACTCGCTGAGCACCGCCAAGACCCTGCAGACCGCAGTCGACGCGTTCCTGGCCAAGCCGAACGACGAAACTCTGAAAGCAGCCAGGGAAGCCTGGGTCGCCTCGCGCGTACCGTACCTGCAGAGCGAAGTATTCCGCTTCGGCAACACCATCATCGACGACTGGGAAGGCCAGGTGAACGCTTGGCCGCTGGACGAAGGCCTGATCGACTACGTCGACAAGAGCTATGAGCACGCCCTGGGCAACCCGGCGGCCAACGCCAACATCATCGCCAACACCGAGATCCAGGTGGGCGAAGAGAAGATCGACGTCAAGGACATCACTCCCGAGAAGCTGGCCAGCCTGAACGAACTGGGCGGCTCTGAAGCCAACGTCGCCACCGGCTACCACGCTATCGAGTTCCTGCTCTGGGGCCAGGACCTGAACGGCACCGGCCCGGGCGCGGGCAACCGTCCGGCGTCGGACTACCTGGAAGGCAAGGGCGCCACCGGTGGCCACAACGACCGCCGCCGTGCCTACCTGAAAGCGGTCACCGACCTGCTGGTCAAGGACCTCGAAGAGATGGTCGGCAACTGGGCACCGAACGTTGCCGACAACTACCGCGCCAAGCTGGAAGCCGAGTCGGTCAACGACGGCCTGCGCAAGATGCTGTTCGGCATGGGCAGCCTGTCGCTGGGCGAACTGGCTGGCGAGCGCATGAAGGTTTCGCTGGAGGCCAACTCGCCGGAAGACGAGCACGACTGCTTCAGCGACAACACCCACTACTCGCACTTCTACGATGCCAAGGGCATCCGTAACGTCTACCTGGGCGAGTACACCCGCCCGGACGGCAGCAAGGTGACCGGCCCGAGCCTGTCGTCGCTGGTGGCCAAGGTAGACCCGGCCGCCGACGCCACCCTCAAGGCCGACCTGGAAGCCACCGAAGCCAAGATCCAGGTGATCGTCGACCACGCGCTCAAGGGCGAGCACTACGACCAGCTGATCGCTGCCGACAACGCAGCCGGCAACCAGATCGTGCGTGACGCCATCGCCTCCCTGGTCAAGCAGACCGGTGCGATCGAGCAGGCCGCGGGCAAGCTGGGCATTGCCAACCTGAACCCGGATACCGCGGATCACGAGTTCTGATCCTGCTGTAGCGGTTCTGAAAGAGGCGGCCTTCGGGTCGCCTTTTTCGTTCAGGCAACACACCCCCTTGTAGGAGCGGCCTTGTGTCGCGAAAGGGCCGCAAAGCGGCCCCCCCGGCATTGTTTGCATCGGTGCCGAAATCCTGGGGCTGCTTTGCAGCCCTTTCGCGACACAAGGCCGCTCCCACAAGAGACCGAGCATGCCGACATGGCCAACTGACACCGATTTCATCCAGCAATTGCAAATTGCTCTTATTCAAACTCACTCACCCTGCTAAGCTTGCACGCCGGTTTTTCGCTCACGCCCAGGATTTTCGATGTCCTTGTCGCTGTCCCGACTCTCCCCCCTGCTGCTGGCCTTTGCCCTTGCCGCCTGCGACGACGCCCCGCGTTTCACCCAGGCCGAGCCCGGCGAAGCGTTGTCGGGCGGCAAAGCCACCGTGCAGCGTACTGACCGCAATGCCTATTCCCTGCCCTCGGCCAACCTCACGCCCGAGCGGCGCCTGGATTTCGCCGTAGGCAACAGTTTCTTCCGCAACCCCTGGGTGATCGCCCCCTCCACTACCACCGCCCGTGACGGCCTGGGCCCGCTGTTCAACACCAATGCCTGCCAGAACTGCCATGTGCGCGACGGCCGCGGCCACCCGCCAGAACCGGGCGACAGCAACGCCGTATCGATGCTGGTACGCCTGTCGATCCCCGACCAGCCCTACCTGGCCAAGGTGGTCGAACGCCTCGGCGTGGTGCCGGAGCCGGTCTATGGCACCCAGCTGCAGGACATGGCCATCCCCGGCGTGACGCCGGAAGGCAAGGTGCGGGTGAGCTACACCAGCGAAACGGTGTCGTTCGAGGATGGCCACCAGGTCGAGCTGCGCAAGCCGGCCCTGCAGATCACCCAGCTCGGCTATGGCGTGATGCACCCCGACACGCGCTTTTCGGCGCGGGTGGCGCCGCCGATGATCGGCTTGGGCCTGCTCGAAGCCATCCCCGAAGCCGACCTGCTGGCCAACGAGGATCCCGACGACCGCAACCGCGACGGCATCCGCGGCCGGGCCAACCGGGTGTGGGATGACGCCCAGGGCAAAACCGTGGTCGGCCGCTTCGGCTGGAAGGCCGGGCAGCCCAACGTCAACCAGCAGAACGTGCATGCCTTTGCCGGCGACATGGGCCTGACCACCACCCTGCAGCCCAACGATGACTGCACCCAGGCGCAGTCCGACTGCCTGGCCGCGCCCAACGGCGACGGTGCCGATGGCGAGAAGGAAGTCAGCGATAATATCCTGCGCCTGGTCACTTTCTACACCCGCAACCTGGCCGTGCCGGCCCGCCGCGATGTTGGCTCGCCGCAGGTGCTGGCGGGCAAGAACCTGTTCTACCAGGCCGGCTGCCAGGGCTGCCATACACCGCAGTTCACCACAGCCGCCAATGCCGCCGAGCCGGAGCTGGCCAACCAGTTGATCCGCCCTTACAGCGACCTGCTGTTGCATGACATGGGCCCGGGCCTGGCCGACGAGCGCACCGAATTCGCCGCCAACGGCCAGGACTGGCGCACCCCGCCACTGTGGGGCATCGGCCTGAGCGAAACAGTCAGTGGCCACAGCCAGTTCCTGCACGACGGCCGCGCCCGCAACCTGCTCGAAGCCGTGCTCTGGCACGGTGGCGAAGCCGAGTCGGCACGCAATTTCGTACTCACTTTCAATGCCGAGCAGCGTGCCGCGTTGCTGGCTTTCCTGAACTCACTTTAAAAAGCGCAAAGGAGCCGGGCATGTTCCGACCCAAACTGTTGTTCACCAGCCTCGCCGCACTCGCCCTCGGCGCCTGCTCGCCGCAGGACCCGCAAGCCGTGACCTCCGCTGCCATCGCCAAGCAGGTGATCCTGCCCACCTACAGCCGCTGGGTCGAAGCCGACCGCACGCTGGCCGCCAGCGCCCTGGCCTACTGCGAAGGCAAGGAAACCCTGGACAAGGCCCGTGCCGACTTCCTCAACGCGCAAAAGGCCTGGGCCGAGCTGCAACCGCTGCTGGTCGGCCCGCTGGCCGAAGGCAACCGCGCCTGGCAAGTACAGTTCTGGCCCGACAAGAAGAACCTGGTCGGCCGCCAGGTCGAGCAGCTGGTCAACGCAGACCAGCCGGTCGATGCCGCGGCCTTGGGCAAGGCCAGCGTGGTGGTACGTGGCCTGTCGGCCTACGAGTACATCCTGTTCGACAGCAAGCCGGACATCGCCACTGCCGAGCAGAAAGCCCGCTACTGCCCGTTGCTGGTGGCCATCGGTGAACATCAGAAAACCCTGGCCGAAGAGATCCTCAAGGGCTGGAACAGCGCCGACGGCATGCTCTCGCAGATGACCAAGTTCCCCAACCAGCGCTACGCCGACTCCCACGAGGCCATCGCCGACCTGCTGCGCGCCCAGGTCACCGCACTGGACAGCCTGAAGAAAAAGCTCGGTGCGCCGATGGGCCGCCAGAGCAAGGGCATTCCGCAGCCACTGCAGGCCGAAGCCTGGCGCAGCCACAGCTCGCTCAAGAGCCTGGAGGCCAGCCTCAAGGCCGCCGAAGCGGTCTGGGTCGGGGTCGACAACCAAGGCCTGCGCGGCTTGCTGTCCAGCGATCAGAAAGCCCTGGCAGACAAGATCGACGCCGCCTACGCTGCCTCGCTCAAGCTGCTGGCCGACAACCAGAAAACCTTGGGCGAGTTGCTGGCCGACGACGCTGGCCAGCAAACCCTGAACCAGATCTACGACAGCCTCAACGTCGTCCACCGCCTGCACGAAGGCGAGCTGGCCAAGGCGTTGAACATTCAGCTGGGCTTCAATGCCAACGACGGTGACTGATCATGCTGCGACGCCAGGCCCTCAAACTCGGTAGCGTATTGCTCAGCGCCCTCACCCTGGGCGGCTGGAGCCTGTTCCGCAACAAAGGCAGCGAGCCCCTGCTGCTGTCGGCGCGTGACGACGGCGACGGCAAGCACTATGCGGTCGGGTTCCGCCTGGACGGCACCCAGGTGTTCAGCACCCAGGTCGCCCAACGTTGCCATGCCATCATCCATCACCCGGACCTGCCGATCGCCCTGTTCGTCGCCCGCCGTCCCGGCACCGAAAGCTACCTGGTCGACCTGCGCGACGGGCGCCTGCTGCAAACCGTCACCTCGCAGCCGAACCGGCACTTCTACGGCCACGCGGTCATTCACAAAGGTGGCGAATGGCTGTATGCCACCGAGAACGACACCACCGACCCGGGGCGTGGCGTACTCGGCGTGTACCGCTTCGAAGGCGAGCGCCTGGTGCACAGCGGGGAGATTCCGACCCACGGCATCGGCCCGCACGAAGTGGCCTGGCTGCCGGACGGCGAAACGCTGATCGTGGCCAACGGCGGTATCCGCACCGAAGCCGAAAGCCGGGTGGAGATGAACCTCGACGCCATGGAACCGAGCCTGGTGCTGATGCAGCGCGACGGTACCCTGCTGAGCAAGGAAACCCTGGCCCAGCAGATGAATAGCGTGCGCCACCTGGCGGTGGGCAGCGATGGCACCATCGCCGCCTGCCAACAGTTCATGGGCGATGCCGATGAAACCGCCGAACTGCTGGCGATCAAGCGCCCGGGCGAGCCGTTCAAGGCCTTCCCGGTGCCGGAGCGGCAGTTGCAGGCCATGGCCCAGTACACCGCCAGCGTAGCTATCCACAGCGAGCTGCGGCTGGTCGCGCTGACCGCGCCACGGGCCAACCGCCTGTTCGTCTGGGACCTGGACAGCGGCGCGGTGCGGCTGGATGCGCCAATGCCCGATTGCGCGGGGGTGGGCGCGGTACAGGACGGCTTTGTCGTCACCTCCGGGCAGGGCCGTTGCCGGTTCTATGATTGCCGCAAGGCCGAGCTGGTCGGGCAACCGATGAACCTGCCGTCCGGTTTCTGGGACAACCACCTGCATCTCGTCTGATTTTCGGGTTGGCTGTACTGGCCCCTTCGCGGCTAAAGCCGCTCCCACAGGAATAGCGCAACCCGTTGACTGCGCGGTCCCTGTGGGAGCGGCTTTAGCCGCGAAGGGGCCGGCCCAGGCACTCCACTCCCCTTCCCCCAAAAAACAGTCAATACTTCCCCCATCCACACGTGGGCAGGATCGCCCGTTGTCGTGTCTAAGCGAATAACAACCGCATCCAAGGAACCGGACCTATGCTGCGCCGCCGCATGCTCATCATGTTGGCCGTGGTTCTGCTGATCGTGCTGGCCCTGGGGGGCTACAAAGCCTTTTCGATCTACCAGCAGATCCAGATGTTCACTGCCCCCAAGCCGCCCATCACCGTGGCGGCCGCCTTGGCCGAACAGCGCTCGTGGCAAGAGCGCCTGCCCGCTGTCGGCAGCCTCAAGGCGCTACAGGGCGTTGAGCTGAGCCTGGAAGTGGAAGGCATCGTCAAGGCCCTGCATTTCGACTCGGGCCAGCAGGTCAAGGCCGGGCAACTGTTGCTGCAACTCAACGACGACCAGGAAACCGCCCTGCTCGGCACCGCCCAGGCCGACCTGGGCCTGGCCAAGGTAGATTTCGGCCGTGGCAGCCAGCTGGTCGGCGACTCAGCCATCTCCCGCGGCGAATTCGACCGCCTCACCGCCCAGTACCGGCGCAACCAGGCGGTGGTCGACCAGCTCAAGGCATCGAAGACCAAGAAGAGCATCAGCGCTCCGTTCAGCGGTACCATCGGCATTCGCCAAGTGGACGTCGGCGACTATCTGGCCGCCGGCACGGTGATCGCCACCCTGCAGGACACATCCAGCCTCTACGTCGACTTCAACGTACCGGAACAGGCCCTGCCGCACCTCAGCCTGGGCCAGCAGGTGCTGGTGCAGGTGGCCGCCTACCCGGGCCAGACCTTCCCCGCCAGCCTCAGCGCCATCAACCCCAAGGTCGAGGAAACCACGCGCAACCTGCTGGTGCGCGCAACCATGGCCAACCCGGACAGCAAGCTGCTGCCGGGCATGTTCGCCAGCCTGCTGATCCTGCTACCCAACCCGCAGCCACAAGTGGTGGTGCCGGAAAGCGCCATCACCTACACCCTGTATGGCAACTCGGTGTATGTCGCAACGCCGAAAAAGGACAAGGACGGCAAGCCACTACACGACGACAAGGGCCAGCCGCAGCTCACCGCCGAGCAACGCGCGGTGCAGACCGGCGAGCGCCGTGACGGCGTGGTGGTGGTCAGCAAGGGCCTGCAGGCCGGGGAACAGGTGATCACCGCCGGCCAACTGAAGCTCACCCCCGGCGCCGCGATCCGCATCGGCCAGGACAAAGCCCTGAAGCCCGCACAGGGCACGCCGGGCAAGGACTGACAGGAGGCTGGCATGGCGTTCACTGACCCGTTCATCCGCCGCCCGGTGCTGGCCAGCGTGGTGAGCCTGCTGATCCTGCTGCTGGGCTTCCAGGCCTGGAACAAGCTGCAGATCCGCCAGTATCCGCAAATGGAAAATGCCCTGATCACGGTAACCACCGCCTACCCCGGCGCCAACGCCGAGACCATCCAGGGCTATATCACCCAGCCGCTGCAGCAAAGCCTGGCCAGCGCCGAAGGCATCGACTACATGACCTCGGTGAGCAGACAGAACTTCTCGATCATTTCCATCTACGCCCGCATCGGCGCCGACAGCGACCGGTTGTTCACCGAACTGCTGGCCAAGGCCAACGAAGTGCGCAACAAGCTGCCCCAGGACTCGGAAGACCCGGTACTGAGCAAGGAAGCCGCCGATGCTTCGGCGCTTATGTACATCAGTTTCTACAGCAAAGAGATGAGCAATCCGCAAATCACCGACTACCTGTCGCGGGTGATCCAGCCCAAGCTGGCGACCCTGCCGGGCATGGCCGAAGCGGAAATCCTCGGCAACCAGGTGTTCGCCATGCGCATCTGGATCGACCCGGTGAAACTGGCGGGCTATGGCCTGTCTGCCATCGACGTGACCAATGCCGTGCGCCGCTACAACTTCCTTTCCGCGGCCGGCGAGGTGAAGGGTGAATACGTGGTCACCAGCATCAACGCCAGCACCGAGCTGAAGTCGGCCGAGGCGTTCGCCGCCCTGCCGGTCAAGACCAGTGGCGACAGCCGCGTGCTGCTTGGCGATGTGGCGCGGGTCGAGATGGGGGCGGAAAACTACGATACGGTCAGCTCGTTCGACGGCACCCCATCGGTGTACATCGGCATCAAGGCCACACCAGCCGCCAACCCGCTGGACGTCATCAAGGAAGTGAGGCGCATCATGCCCGAGCTGGAAAGCCAGCTGCCCTCGGCGCTGAAGGTATCGATCGCCTATGACGCCACGCTTTTCATCCAGGCCTCCATCGACGAAGTGATCAAGACCCTCGGCGAAGCGGTACTGATCGTCATCGTGGTGGTGTTCCTGTTCCTCGGTGCCCTGCGTTCGGTGCTGATTCCGGTGGTGACCATTCCGCTGTCGATGATCGGCGTGCTGTTCTTCATGCAGATGATGGGCTATTCGCTCAATCTGCTGACCCTGCTGGCAATGGTGCTGGCCATCGGGCTTGTGGTGGACGACGCGATCGTCGTGGTGGAGAACATCCACCGGCACATGGAAGAAGGCAAGTCGCCGTTCGACGCCGCTCTCGAGGGCGCCCGCGAAATCGCCATGCCGGTGGTGTCGATGACGATCACCCTGGCGGCGGTGTATGCACCGATCGGCTTCCTCACCGGGCTGACCGGCGCATTGTTCAAGGAATTTGCCCTGACCCTGGCCGGTGCGGTGATCATATCCGGCATCGTTGCCCTCACCCTGTCACCGATGATGTGCGCGCTGCTGCTGCGCCAGGAACAGAACCCCAGCGGCCTGGCCCACCGCCTGGACGTGCTGTTCGAACGCCTGAAGGTGCGCTACCAGCGCCTGCTGCACACCACCCTCGACAGCCGGCCCGTCGTGCTGGTGTTTGCCGTGATCATCCTGTGCCTGATTCCGGTACTGCTGAAGTTCACCCAGAACGAACTGGCGCCCAACGAGGACCAGGGGGTGATTTTCATGATGAGCAGTTCGCCGCAGCCGGCCAACCTTGATTACCTCAACGCCTATACCGACGAATTCACCCCGCTGTTCAAGGCTTTTCCCGAGTACTACTCATCGTTCCAGATCAACGGTTTCAATGGCGTGCAGACCGGCATCGGCGGCTTCCTGCTCAAGCCCTGGAACGAGCGCGAGCGCACGCAGATGGAGCTGCTGCCGCTGGTGCAGAGCAAGCTCGAAGAAATCAGTGGCCTGCAGATCTTCGGCTTCAACCTGCCGTCGCTGCCCGGCACCGGCGAGGGCCTGCCATTCCAGTTCGTGATCAACAGCGCTGGCGACTACCCGGCACTGCTGGATGTGGCCCAGCGCATCAAGGCCCGCGCCCAGGAATCCGGCAAGTTCGCCTTCCTCGACATCGACCTTGCCTTCGACAAGCCCGAGGTGGTGGTGGATATCGACCGGGCCAAGGCGGCGCAGATGGGGGTGTCGATGGACACCTTGGGCAGCACCCTGGCGACCTTGCTGGGCGAGGCGGAAATCAACCGCTTCACCCTCGAAGGCCGCAGCTACAAAGTGATTGCTCAGGTCGAGCGGCCTTACCGCGACAACCCCGGCTGGCTGAACAACTACTACGTGAAGAACGACCAGGGCCAACTGCTGCCGCTATCCACCCTGATCACCCTCACCGACCGCGCCCGCCCGCGCCAGCTCAACCAGTTCCAGCAGCTGAACTCGGCGATCATCCAGGGCGTGCCCATGGTCAGCCTGGGCGAGGCGCTGCAGACCGTACAGGGCATCGCCCGCGAGGAGGCTCCGGAAGGTTTCGCCTTCGACTATGCCGGCGTGGCGCGCCAGTACGTGCAGGAAGGCAGCGCGCTGTGGGTGACCTTCGGCCTGGCATTGGCGATCATCTTCCTGGTGCTGGCGGCGCAGTTCGAAAGCTTCCGCGACCCACTGGTAATACTGGTGACGGTGCCGTTGTCGATCTGTGGCGCGCTGCTGCCACTGTTCCTTGGCGTATCGAGCATGAACATCTACACCCAGGTCGGGCTGGTGACACTGATTGGGCTGATCAGCAAGCACGGCATCCTGATTGTCGAGTTCGCCAACCAGTTACGTGAGGAGCGCGGCATGAGTGTGCGCGAGGCGATCGAGGAAGCCGCGGCGATTCGCCTGCGGCCGGTGCTGATGACTACGGCAGCGATGGTATTTGGCATGGTACCGCTGATCCTGGCGACTGGTGCGGGGGCAGTCAGCCGCTTTGACATCGGTACGGTGATTGCCACCGGGATGTCGATCGGCACGCTGTTTACCCTGTTCGTGTTGCCTTGTATCTACACGTTGCTGGCGCACAAGGCGGTTGCCAGGGAAACATCGGTTGCCTGAACCGGCCTCTTCGCGGGTGAACCCGCTCCCACAGGTACGGCACCGGATCCGGAATGGGTGCAGTACCTGTGGGAGCGGGTTCACCCGCGAAGAGGCCGGCGAGGCAAATGCAAAAATGCCAGAGGCCCCGCAACCGCGAGGCCTCTGGCATTTCCATCTACACCGGGTTCAACCGAACGGCCGCAACCCCTGGCGCATGCCGAACAGGAACAGCAACAGGTCCTGATCCGGCGCGGCCTCGGCCTGTTGCTGCGGTTTCACATCCCGCGGCAACGCGCACTGGTCGGCCAGCTCGGCCTTGCTGAACACTGTCGGCCTCGGCTCTTCCCACGCAGCCACCGCCACGGTGGTCACCGCCAGGCCAGCTACCAGGAACAAAGCTCGAGCTATTTCTAGTTTCATTGCCCTAACCCTTTGACAGCGCTGCCAAACGCCATCTGGTAAAAGTAGAGCAGTGTTTGCCATTCCGCGTCATTCATCGACGAATGGCGGCGCAGCTGGCGCAGGTCATTGCCCGCCGCACGCTGGCAGCTGATGCGCCGACGGCATTTTTCCAGGTCCAGCAGCGCGACTTCGACCCGGGCCTGCTCGCCCTCGCCAATCACCTTGACGAACACATGCTTGCCATACAGGCAACCGTGCTGCCAATGCCCCAGGTGCATGCGCGCCAGGTTGTCCGCCAGGTCCTTGAGCATGCGCTCATGCACCACCTGCGGGTAACGCTCGCGGGCACCTTCGGCATGCCAGGTATCGAGTTCGACGAAACCGTCGAGTGCTTCGCTCACCAATAGCGCACGCCACTGCTTGTCGGCACCACGTTCGGCGCCACAGAAGACGATGCGCGGTACACGCACGCCCAGTTGCTCGAAGCTGTTCAACGCATCGAGCTCACGCAATACGGTCGGCCGGCCGAAAGGGTGCAGCAGGCTACGGTAGATATGCCCGACCTGGCGCTTGGCATACAGCAGCTTGCCATTGCCATCGTCGAGGCGTTGCACACCGCTCTCGCCACCACGGCGCTGGTTAGGCTCCTCGACCCACTCGCCCTGCTGGCGCCAGTAAAAATCGAACCGCGACTCCCCGCTCTGGGCTACAGCCATCAAACACTACCCCTTACGCAATACATATACCCGCCACATGGCATAGAACGGCAGGAAGTCGAGGCGTTCCTGGATTCTGAAGCCGGCGGCTCGGAATTCTTCTTCGACCGTGTCGGCCGGTAACACAAAACGGTTCTGGTAATTGTCCTGGTCGCCCTTCCTGGACCTGCGGCGCTGTTCCAGTTTTTTCCGGCGCCACGCCTTGAAATTACCATCCACCCACAATGACAGGATCACACTATCACGGCTAACCCGTTGAAATTCCGAAAGAATGGTTTTTCTGTGCGCCGCTTCGCCGATGTGATGGAACAAGCGCATGCAAAAGATGCTGTCCACCGAATTGTCCGGCAAGTCGATGGCAAATGCCGAAGTCTGCAAAGGGCGTACCCGTGCCACCACCTCTGGCGCTTGCGCGGTACAGGCTGTCTCGATCATCGCTTCCGAGTTGTCGGCGCCGATGATCACCCGGTTGGGCTTTTCTGCCAGCAACGGCCAGAAGCGGCCGGCACCGCATGGCAGGTCGAGGACAAGCCCAGGCTCACCAGCCAATGCCAAGGCACGACGCGCCAGCTGCTCATCACGCTTGTGGGAAAGGCGTCGCGCCAGGCCATCCTGGTGCTTGAGAAAGTACTCGCGGGCATGTTCTTTGTCGTACTTCTCGGAAAATTCAAGCTTGATGGGGCTACGCATTGGGCATCTCCTGACTCCATTCCGCCCACATTAGGTAAGCAAGCGTAGGAATCAGGTCATGCTGATGTGAAAAATATGTTGAGCGCCGAATGGCCTGTAACAACAGATTACTCGACCAAAGCCTCCGGATCGCCCTTGAGCGCGGTATTGCTCAGATCGACCACGAAACGGCAGCCGTGGGGCAAGGTTGATGTGAGGGTTACATGCCACCCCTGGTCATCGCAGATGCGCTGTACCAACGACAGGCCCAGGCCAAGGCCCTCACCGCGCCGCTCATCGCCGCGCACGAACGGCCGGAACATCGCCTCGCGCTGTTCCTCCGGGATACCCACGCCACTGTCCTCCACGCTGAAGCCGTTGGCTTCCAGGCTCAGGCGGATGTAGCCGCTGTCGGTGTAGTGCGCGGCATTACGCAGCAGGTTGCCCATTACCGACTGCAGGAAGGTGGCGTTGTACAGTACCGGGCTGGCACTGACGCGGCCATCGTAATACAAGGCCAGGCCCTTCTGCTCGATGGTGTCGCGCCAAACCCCGACCAGTTCGTCAGCCACCTCCCGCAGGGTGGCCCGCGATGCCACCGCACCCTCGTCGCGCTGAGCCCGGGCCAGCATCAGGAAGGTCTTGACCAGCTCGCGCATTTCTTCCGTGGCCCGCGCCACGCGCTCCACCTGGCTGCGCGAGCGGGCGTCCAGCGTCGGGTTTTCCATCAGCAGCTCACACGAGGTGGCCAGCACCATCAAGGGTGTGCGCAATTCATGGCTGACGTCGCTGGTGAACAACCGTTCGCGGGTCAGCGCATCGCGCAGGCGGCCCAAGGTATCATCGAAGGCTACCGCCAGCTGGCCGACTTCGTCCGCGGCATAGTCCGGTGCCAGCGGCGGGGCCAGGCCCAGCAACTGGTCACGGTGGCGTACCTGGCGCGCCAGGCGGATCACCGGCGCCATCACCCGGCGCGCCACCAGCCAGCCGAGGATCACCGCCAGTACCAGGCTGAGCACGAAGCCCACCACCACCACCGCGAACAGCAAGCGCTCGCGCTCTTCGAAGTCGCTCTGGTCCTGCAACAGCACATAGCGACGGCCATCAACGATCTCGACCATGGCGTGGTACGACAGTTGATCGCGGAATACCTCGTGGAAGCCGCGGTCAAGGTGGCGCAGGTCCTTGGGCAGCTCGAAGTCGTCACGCCCACCGCTGAAGTAGAACAGCTGGTCGGGGCGTGGCCGGTGGCTCCAGTCACTGACGCTGTCCATGCGCAGCAAGCGCTGCAGGTCACCGCCCAGCACCGACGAAATCAGCCGCTCTTCGACCAGGTGCACGGTGCCGACGATGCCAAAGGCGAAGGCCCCGGCCACCAGCGCGCTCATCAGGGCAAAGGCGATTATGATGCGCTGGGCAAGGCTTTGCTTAAACTCCATCACGGCCCTCGGCGAGGCGATAGCCGACGCCATGGACGGTATGCAGCAGCGGTTTTTCAAACGGCTTGTCGATCACCTGGCGCAGCTGGTGCACGTGGCTGCGCAGGCTGTCGCTGTCAGGGCAATCATCGCCCCACAGGGCTTCTTCCAGCACTTCGCGACGCAATACGTGCGGACTCTTCTGCATCAGCACCGCCAGCAGCTTGAGGCCGACAGGGTTGAGCTTGAGCAGGCGGCCCTGGCGGGTTACTTCGAGGGTGTCCAGGTCATAGCTGAGGTCGGCCACCTGCAAGGTGCGGCGCCCGCCCCCCTGGGCCCTGCGCAGCACCGCTTCGATGCGGGCGGCCAGCTCCGACAGGGCGAAGGGCTTGAGCAGGTAATCGTCGGCACCGGAGCGGAAGCCTTGCAGGCGGTCGTCCAGTTGGTCGCGGGCGGTGAGCATGATCACCGGCGTATCGCGGCGGGCGTCTTCGCGCAGGCGCTTGCACAGGGTGTAGCCGTCGATGCCCGGCAACATGATGTCGAGCACGATCAGGTCGTAGTGCTCGGTGGCAGCCAGGTGCAGGCCGGACAGGCCATCCTGGGCACAGTCGACGGTGTAGCCCTTCATGCCCAGGTAATCGGCCAGGTTGGCCAGGATATCGCGGTTGTCTTCAACCAAAAGAATGCGCATCGGTTTCTCCTGTGCGGCGCTTCTCGCTGTGGTGCGCGGCAGGCGCAGCTTAAGGCCTATGCCTGCAGGGTGCCAGCCCCAGGGAAAATTCAGCGCACTTGACGGTTTTTTCACTGATCCTTCACGGACACAGGATAGCGGGCGGCCGACAATGCCCGATCTTTTTCGCGCCCTGGAGCCGTCATGCAGCAACCAACCCGCCCTCGCCCGATCAATTTCTGGCTGTACCTGGGGCTACCCCTGGCGACCGCGCTTGGCCTGATCCTGCTGGAACTGACCTCGGTCGACATGGACATTGCCAACCTGTTCTTCGACCCTGCTGCCGGGCAGTTCATCGGCCGCCACAGCTATTTGCTGGAGAACATCCTGCATGACAGGGTCAAGCAGGGGGTGATCCTGCTGGGAGTGATGTCACTGGTGACCTTTGCTGCCAGCTTCTTCTGGAAGCGCCTGTTCGGCTGGCGCCGTGAGCTGGGCTGCCTGGTACTGGCACTGGGCCTGTCCACGGCGTTTGTCACACCGCTGAAGAAAGTGACCCAGGTGCAATGCCCGTGGAGCCTGACCCAGTTTGGCGGGAAGGAAACCTACAGCAAGCTGCTGGAACCGCGGCCGGCGACCGACAAGCCCGGGCTGTGCTGGCCGGGCGGGCATGCCGCCACCGGGTTCTGCCTGTTCGGGCTGTTCTTCATGTTGCGTGATCGCAAGCCGCGGCTGGCGCGGGTGGCGTTGACGGTGGCCTTCGTCGCCGGGTCGGTGCTGTCGCTGGGGCGGATGATGCAGGGAGCGCACTTCCTGTCGCACAACGTGTGGACGGCGGTGTTCTGCTGGTTGATCGGCTTGGGGTCCTATTACCTGATCCTGTATCGGAGGGGAATGGCTGAGGTGCCTGCTGCCGAGCGTAGCATCGCCTGACCAAGGGGCCGCTTTGCGGCCCTTTCGCAGCACCTCCTACAAGAGTACGCGATCGTCTGTAGGAGCAGCCTTGTGCTGCGAAAGGGCCCTCATAGGAAAACAAAAAAGCCCCGGTTCTCGCGAACCGGGGCTTTTCATGGTGCAGGGGGTAAGGCTGGCTTACATCATGCCGCCCATGCCACCCATGCCGCCCATGTCAGGCATGCCAGCAGCTGGCTTGTCTTCCGGCAGGTCGGCAACCATGGCTTCGGTGGTGATCATCAGACCGCCGATCGAAGCAGCAGCTTGCAGCGCCGAGCGGGTGACCTTAGCTGGGTCCAGGATACCCATCTCGATCATGTCGCCGTATTCGCCGGTAGCAGCGTTGTAACCGAAGTTACCCGAACCTTGCTTGACCTTGTCAGCGACAACGCTTGGCTCGTCGCCGGCGTTGGCAGTGATCTGGCGCAGCGGCGCTTCAACAGCGCGACGCAGCAGGGCGATACCGACGTTCTGGTCTTCGTTGTCGCCTTTGAGGTTGGCAATGGCAGCCAGGGAGCGAACCAGGGCTACACCACCGCCAGGCACCACGCCTTCTTCAACGGCTGCACGGGTAGCGTGCAGGGCGTCTTCAACGCGGGCTTTCTTCTCTTTCATTTCAACTTCGGTGCCGGCACCGACCTTGATAACGGCAACACCGCCAGCCAGTTTGGCCAGACGCTCTTGCAGCTTCTCACGGTCGTAGTCCGAGGAAGTCTCTTCGATCTGGGCACGGATCTGCTTGACGCGTGCTTCGATCTCGGTGTCGGCGCCAGCGCCGTCGATGATGGTGGTGTTTTCCTTGGACAGGATGACGCGCTTGGCGTTACCCAGGTGCTCCAGGGTAGCGGTTTCCAGCGACAGGCCGATTTCTTCGGAGATGACCTGGCCGCCAGTCAGGACGGCGATGTCCTGCAGCATGGCCTTGCGGCGGTCGCCGAAGCCCGGAGCCTTGACCGCAGCAACCTTGACGATGCCGCGCATGTTGTTGACTACCAGGGTAGCCAGGGCTTCGCCTTCAACGTCTTCGGCAACGATCAGCAGTGGGCGGCCGGCCTTGGCAACGGCTTCCAGAACTGGCAGCAGCTCACGGATGTTGGAGATCTTCTTGTCGACCAGCAGCAGCAGCGGGCCTTCCAGCTCGGCAACCATGGTGTCCGGCTTGTTGACGAAGTACGGGGACAGGTAGCCGCGGTCGAACTGCATGCCTTCAACGACCGACAGTTCGTTTTCCAGGCCCGAGCCTTCTTCAACGGTGATCACGCCTTCTTTACCGACTTTTTCCATGGCTTCGGCGATGATTTCACCGATGGAGTTGTCGGAGTTGGCGGAGATGGTACCTACCTGGGCGATGGCCTTGGAGTCGGCGCATGGCTTGGACAGGTTCTTCAGCTCGGCGACGACGGCAGCGGTGGCCTTGTCGATGCCGCGCTTCAGGTCCATCGGGTTCATGCCGGCAGCAACGGCTTTCAGGCCTTCGTTGACGATGGCCTGAGCCAGGACGGTAGCGGTGGTGGTGCCGTCACCGGCAGCGTCGTTGGCCTTGGAAGCAACTTCCTTGACCAGTTGGGCGCCCATGTTCTCGAAGGCGTCTTTCAGCTCGATTTCCTTGGCGACGGAAACGCCGTCCTTGGTGATGGTCGGAGCGCCGAAGCTCTTGGCCAGCACCACGTTACGGCCTTTCGGGCCCAGGGTCGCTTTTACCGCGTCAGCCAGAACGTTGACACCAACCAGCATTTTCTTACGAGCGGAATCGCCAAATTTTACGTCTTTAGCAGCCATGATCGTTTAATCCTTGGAATTCTTTGGAGTAACGGGAAGTCGGGGAAATCAGCCTTCGATAACGGCGAGGATTTCGTTCTCGGCCATGACCAGCAGGTCTTCGCCATCGACTTTCACGGTGTTGCTGCCCGAGTAAGGGCCGAAAACCACTTTGTCACCCACTTTCACGGCCAGTGCGCGAACTTCGCCGTTGTCCAGGATGCGACCGGTGCCGACGGCGACGACTTCGCCGCGGTTTGGTTTTTCAGCGGCCGAACCCGGCAGGACGATACCGCCAGCGGTTTTCGATTCTTCTTCGCTGCGACGGATAACGACGCGGTCATGCAGAGGACGAAGCTTCATTGTCGATCTCTCCCAAATTGTGGTTTTCATCGGCCGGTGTCGACACCGGCGGGTTGTTGCTGTCCGGCGTTGCCGGGGTGGCCCGCAATGGGCGAACCACCTGAGTTATGCCTGGTGTTGCCACCAGAAACCTTGCGGTGACCACATACATGAGGCCGCCATATTCAATTACAAGGCTTGCTTCAGAAAATTTTTCATTAGCGCCTTGGCCCCGCAAAAAGCTGGGGCCGCTTTGCGCCCCTTTCGCGACACAAGGCCGCTCCCACAGAAGGTATGCATTGCCTGTGGGAGCGGCCTTGTGTCGCGAAAGGGCCGCAAAGCGGCCCCCGGTTATTACTTGTCGCGGCGCTCGTACTCGCCTTCGATCACATTCGGCCTATGCCCGCCATCACGCGGCCGGGCCTGGAACGGGTCGTCCTGGAAGGCGCGCTGTCGCATGGCCTGGGCCTCGGCACGCTCGCGCATCTTGCGCGCGGCCAGATGACGGGTGAATGGCAGCAGGCACAGCAGGCCCAGCACGTCGCTGATGAAACCTGGCAGCAACAGCAGGCCACCACCAACGGCCAGCATCATGCCCTGGAACATGTCCTCGGCGGGCAGTTCGCCACGCTGCAGGCTTTCACGGGCGCGCAGTGCGGTTGCCAGCCCGGCCACGCGCATCACCAGCACACCCAGGGCGGAGCCGGCGATGATCAGCAGCAGTGCCGGGAAGAAACCGATGGCGGCACTGACCTTCACGAAGACGAACAGCTCCAGCACGGGAAACAGGAGAAACAGCAGTAGAAAAGCACGCATCAAAGCATTCCTCGTCGGAAGAGAACCTTCCTGTAAGACCAACAGATGGATGCGTGCGCTCGGCTTTTCAACCCTCGACTTCCGTCGCAACCGGCCACTGGTCGGCGCGAGCCAGCAAAACCAGGGCTTCGCGGACTTGTGTCGGCGTGTTGCAAGTACTTGGGAAGGGCAACCAGTAAACCGCCTGGCCAATACGCAGGTGCATGCCTTCACTGTCCACCCCGACCATCTGTGCTGGCGCATGGCGTGGCAAATCGGTCAGCTCCACATAATGGGCGATGGCGTTGGCGTGGTCGTTGTTCATGTGCTCGACCATGCTCGTCTCGGCCTTGCCGGCGAACGGGTTGGCCAGGGTCACCTGATCGAGCCAGTGGATCGCGCCGAAGCCGCCGATGTAGCGGTGGCGCACCGGCTGCAGCACCCAGAAGTCGAAGTCGTGGGCCTTGTGGTAGTTGGCCGCGTCCGGGAAATAGCGGTAGTAACGCTCGGCGGCAGCCTCGATGGCGGCCTCCTCCACCAGCTTGTGCGCCTCGGCCATCACCGTCAGGCGCCCCACGGCCTGCACGTCCTCGGCTTCGCGCTCACCTACCAGCAGCGAGCACTTGGGATCCTTCTGCAGGTTGTGCGTGTGCTGGGCGATGCGGCTGATGAGGATCAACGGGTTGCCCTGGGCGTCCAGGCAGTACGGCACGACCGAGCCGAAGGGGTAGCCGGGCATCGACTTGGAATGGGTCGAGAGCACGCCGCGGTATTCCTTGAGCAGCAGCTCCCGGGCGGGACGGATGGCATTGGTACTCACTTGGGGGCGGCTCCTGATATCGGGCTGGATGGGACAAGATAAGCATTATCAGATCCAGTGCCAATGGGGCTGCTTTGCAGCCCATCGCGACACAAGGCCGCTCCCACATGGACCGATGTATATCTTGCCTTTGTGGGAGCGGCCTTGTGTCGCGATAGGGGCGCAACGCGCCCCCGGCGGTTTACCAGGTAACGCCGAAGCCTGCGGTATAGCGGGTCTTGTCCAGGTCACTCTCACGGGTACCGGTGATGATGTCCTTCTCCGCCTTGAGGTTGAGCGAGGCCCATTCAGTGACCTTGTAGCGCAGGCCAACCTCGGCATCCAGCGCATAGTCGGCCACGCCACCCAGCGGCTTGGCGAACTCGCCGTTGGTGAACAGTTGCACATTCTTGCCAATCAGGTAGCGGGTGTAGTCCCACTTCACCGCCGCAGAATAGAAGTTGTCCTTGGCGCCATCCTGGTATTCGAAGTCGGTGCGGTTGATCAGCGACCCCAGCGAAAACGCGCCCAGTTCGTTGTCCCAGAACTGGTAACCCGGGCCGGTACCCACGGTGCGCTGGCGAGCAAGGTCTTCGATGCGATCGCGCTTGTACTCCATGCGCCCTTGCCAGAACCACTTCTCGGTGAGGAAGCGGTCCAGGGCATACTCGGCACTCCAGTTGTCTGTGGTGGTGACGTCGTCCTTGGTCTCGCGGTTGTATTCGCCTTCGGCATTGTGCCGCCAACGGCCATGGCGCGCGCTGGTCTTGAAGCCGACGTCGTAGTCGTCGGTGTCGTTCTCGGCGCGCTTGTAGTCCAGCGCCACGTCGACGTTGCCCTTCCACACGAAATCCTCGACCAGGGGCTTGGGCTTCATGATCTGCTCAATGCTGGCCAGCTCCACGGTCTTCGGCGCCTCGCCATTGGCCAGGGTCACCTTGCCCGGCTCGGCGGCCTTCAGCGACTTGGCGCGCTCACCGCTGTAAGCGTCCTGCTTGACCAGCATCTCCTGGTCGCTCTCCAGAGTCTGGACCTCTTTCCAGTCCAGGGCGATGGAACCGCCATAGGGGGTTTCCAGCAGCAGCTTGCCGCCGTCGAAGACTTTGATCTTGCCGCTGAGACGGTCACCGTTCTTCATCCATACGGTGTCGGCGAACACCGGGGAGGCGCAGAGGGAAACAGCAAGCAGGCACAACAAGGATCTAGAATACATAAGCGGGCTATGATTTTCGGACTACAGGTTCGATTTGGCGAAAAAAGCCGGGCATTATCCGGATAACGACGACCAGAGCAAGAAAAGACCGGGAGCATGCCGTTGAGTTCAACTCTCATTTGCCAGACCGCCGGTCCGGTTTCATCTGCAGCCCAGAGGGGGCCTGATGTCTGACGGATATGAGCACGCCATCGACTCCGCCGAGGGCCGACGGACGGTGCTGTATTCGGTACTTGGCCAAGTTCCGGCCGGCAAGGTGGTCAGCTATGGCCAACTGGCCGAACTGGCAGGGCTTGGGCGGGCGGCACGCTGGGTCGGGCGTACCCTCGGGCAACTGCCCGCGGACACTCGCCTGCCCTGGCACCGGGTGCTCGGCGCAGGCGGCCGCCTGAGCCTGGCACTGGGTACCCCGTCTGGGGATGAACAACGGGCGCGACTGCGCGCGGAGGGTGTGAATGTAACCAACAATCGTGTGGATATGACGCGCCATGGCTGGCGCCCGATGGAGCACAGCGGTTAGAGTGCGCGCTTTGTTTTCGCAAACTTGAGGCAGATGTTGGCCCATGCCCCGTAAAACCTGGCGCGCTGCGCTTGCTGCCTATGCCAGCCCGTCAACCTTGGTACTTTTGCTGCTCGGCTTCGCTGCCGGTCTGCCTTATATGCTGGTGTTCTCCACCCTTTCGGTGTGGTTGCGCGAAGCCGGCGTGGCCCGCGAGACCATTGGTTACGCCAGCCTGATCGGCCTGGCGTACGCCTTCAAGTGGGTGTGGTCGCCACTGCTCGACCAATGGCGCCTGCCGCTGCTCGGAAGCCTGGGGCGCCGGCGTTCGTGGTTGCTGCTGTCGCAAGCGCTGGTGGTGATCGGGCTGGTTGGCATGAGCCTGTGCGACCCGCAGCAGCATCTGTCTTGGCTGATCGCCCTGGCGGTGCTGGTGGCCTTCGCTTCGGCCACCCAGGACATCGCGGTCGATGCCTACCGCCTGGAAATCGCCGACGACCAGCGCCAGGCTGCACTCGCCGCCAGCTACATGGCCGGCTACCGCGTGGCGGCCCTGCTGGCCACGGCTGGTGCCCTGTTCTTCGCAGAGTGGTTCGGCTCCACCGGTTTCAGCTACCTGCACAAGGCTTGGGCCGGCACCTACGTCATGTTCGCGGTGATGATGCTGCCCGCCGTGTTCACCACCCTGATCATGCGCGAACCGCCCGTACCCATGCGTACCCAGCTGTCGGCAGCGCGCTATGGGCTGGTGCACCAGCTGGCCTCGGTGTTCGTGCTGATAATCCTGCTGGTATCGGTACCGGCCAGCTTCACCCAGATGTTCAATACCGGCTGGTCCAGCGTCATCTCCGGTGATGCAACGCCACTGGACCTGCTGCTGGAAGACCGCGCCTTCCTGCGCCTGATCCTCTATGTGCTGCTGACCTGGGCGTGCCTGTCGAGCCTGGGCCGTCGCGGCCTCGCGCCGGTGCTGACCCCGGTCAACGACTTCATCGCCCGCTACCGCTGGCAGGCCCTGCTGTTGCTCGGCCTGATCGCCACCTATCGCATGTCGGACACGGTAATGGGCGTGATGGCCAACGTGTTCTACATCGACATGGGCTTCACCAAGGACCAGATCGCCAGCGTCAGCAAGATCTTCGGCCTGATCATGACCCTGGTCGGCGCCGGTGTTGGCGGCCTGCTGATCGTGCGCTTCGGCATCATGCCGATCCTGTTCATCGGCGGTGCGGCCTCCGCGGGCACCAACATCCTGTTCCTGATGCTGGCCGACATGGGCCCGAACTTGCAAATGCTGGTGGTGACCATCTCGCTGGACAACTTCAGCTCCGGCCTGGCCACCTCGGCCTTCGTTGCCTACCTGTCGAGCCTGACCAACCTGAAGTTCTCGGCTACCCAGTACGCGTTGCTCAGCTCGATCATGCTGCTGTTGCCAAGGCTGATCGGGGGTTATTCGGGGGTCATGGTGGAGAAGTTCGGTTACCACGACTTCTTCCTGATCACTGCCCTCCTTGGCGTGCCGACCCTGATCCTGATTGCCCTGCAGTGGCGCCAGGAGGCCGGGCCGGGCAAACCGGTTGCAGAGGAAGGTTCGGCGGCCGAGCGGCCCTGACAGGTTTGTATTGCCTGTAGCGGCCTCTTCGCAGCACAAGGCTGCTCCTACAGATACACCACAGCTCTGTAGGAGCAGCCTTGTGCTGCGAAGAGGCCGGTACAGGCAATAAGTTTACTGAGCAACAGCCCCCTCACCAGGCCTTCCACCCACCACAAACCACAGCGGCCACAGCGCCAAGGCCCCCGCCACACCCGCCGCCAGGGCAAAGTGCAGCAAGCTGGCCCCGGCCCCAATCATCGCCAGCAGCGCCCCACCCAACCCCAGCAAGGCAATGGTGATCATCCCCAGCATGGCCGAGACCAGGCCCTTGCTCTGCTCGCTGGCGAACAGCGTCATGCGATACAGCACCGCGTTGGCCACGCCCAACCCCAGCGCGTACAGCGACATGCCCGCCACCACGCTGGTCACACTCGGCCAGTACCATGTCGCCAGTCCCATCAGGCACAGGCCGGCCAGGTATGGCCACAATGCACCACGCACCAGCGCCGCCAACGGATAGCGATCGGCAATGCGGTTGATGATCAGGTTGCCCAGGATCAGCCCGCCAAACACCGGCAACTGCCACAAGGCGTACTCCATGGTGCTCAGCCCCTCGTCGTGGATCAGCAGCACCGGCGACAGGCCGATCCAGCCAATCAGCGGCAGACCGACCAGGCCCAGGGCCGCGCTGCCAGCGACAAAGCGGCGGTTGCCCAGCAATTGGCCGTAGCCGGCCAGCAGTGGCAGCAGGTGGATCGGCGTGAATGCCAGGCGCGAGCCGTCACGGCGCTCCACGCCCAAGGTCTCCGGCATCAGCCGGTACAGCAGCAGCCAGGCCACAACCGCACCAATGGCGAAGGCCACGAACAGCCAACGCCAGTCCAGCCACTGCAGCAGCAAGGTGCCCACCAGCGGCCCGAGCAGTGGCGAGAGCAAGGCGATGTTGGCCAGCAGGGCCATCATGCGCACGGCGTCGGCTTCGCTGAAGGCTTCGTTCAGGGCCGGGTAGCTGACCGTGACCACAAAGCCCAGGCCAATACCCTGCAGCAGGCGCAGCAAGTTGAACAGGCCGATGTCGTGGACCCAGAAGGTGGCCAGGCAGACCAGGCCGAAGAACGCGCAGCCGATCAGCAGCAACGGGCGCCGGCCATAGCGGTCGGCCAGCGGGCCGATCAGCCATTGCAGCACCACGCCCCCAGCAGGTACAGGTTGAGGGCGTGGGGAATGTATTCGGGGCTGGCATTCAGGTCTCCGACCACCACCGGCATGGCCGGCATGACGGCGTCGCTGGCCAGGTAGGTGAGCAGCTCGAACAGGGCCAGGGTCAGACCGAACAGCAAGGCGCGCAGGGGGGTGATGTACAGCAGTGGTTTCATGATGGCGTATCGGGTGTGGCAGGTGGGGTCAGGCTATATGCCAGAAATGGCGGGGTATTGCTGTGAACAAGTGTAAAAAGCCGAGGCCGCTTCGCGCCCCATCGCGACACAAGGCCGCTCCTACAAGGGTTACGCGATTCCCTGTAGGAGCGGCCTTGTGTCGCGATGGGGCGCGAAGCGGCCCCAATCAATGACAACGCGGTATTACTGCGCTGCAGTCTCCTGCACCACGCGAATCACCCGCTGCGGGAACGGAATGTCGATCCCTTCGGCCTTCAACCGGTCACGCGCATGCTCGTTGAGCATGAACATCACATCCCAGTAATCGGCAGTCTTGGTCCACAAGCGCAAGGACACTGTGATCGAGCTGTCGCCCAGGGTCGCGACCACCGCCTGTGGCGCCGGGTCGGGCAGCACGCGCGGGTCCTGCGCCAGCTCCAGCAGCACGTTGCGGGCCTTCTGCAGGTCGGCCTCGTAGTCCACACCCACATCGAACACCACCTTGCGCGTCGGCTGGCGGTTGGTGTTGGTGATGATGCCGTTGGACAGGCTGCCATTGGGCATGATCACCGTCTTGTTGTCACCAGTGCGCAGCACGGTGTGGAAGATCTGGATGCTGTCGACGGTGCCGGCCACGCCTTGCGCCTCGATCCAGTCACCGATGCGGAACGGGCGAAACATCAGGATCAGCACACCGCCGGCGAAGTTCGCCAGGCTGCCCTGCAAGGCCAGGCCGATGGCCAGGCCCGCGGCACCGATGGCGGCAACGAACGAGGTGGTCTCGATACCGATCATCGACGCCACGCTGACGAACAGCAGCACCTTCAGCACGATATTCGACAAGGTGCTGATGAAGCCCTGCAGCGCCAGGTCGGCGTTGCGCAGGCCAACCAGCTTGCCCAGGCGGGCGCTGACCTTGTTGATGATCCACCAGCCGACCGCCAGGGTCAGCAGCGCCAGCAGCACACGGCTGCCATATTCCATGATCAAGGGGATCCAGGTCTGGGATTGGCGGACCAGCTGATCGACTTCAGCGTTCAAATCCATATTCATCTCCTGATGCCGAGCGGCAAGTACACGGTAGAACTGGCCACGCGCGATGGCGCAGCCCCGGCCCCCATGGACATCATTTGGCCATCGGGGTTCCGGGCGATGCCCACATCAGTCGCGGAAGTTATTGAACTGCAATGGCATGTCGAATTCCTTGGTACGCAGCAGCGCAATGGCTTCCTGCAGGTCGTCGCGCTTTTTGCCGGTAACGCGTACCTGCTCGCCCTGGATGGCGGCCTGCACTTTCAGCTTGGCATCCTTGATGGTGGCGACGATCTTCTTCGCCAGATCCTTGTCGATACCTTCGCGGAACTTGGCTTCCTGTTTCTTTTCCTTGCCCGAGGCGTACGGGTCCTTGGTTTCCAGGCACTTCACGTCGATCTTGCGCTTGACCAGCGCCAGGCGCAGGATTTCCAGCATCGCTTCGAGCTGGAACTCTTCCTCGGCGGTGAGCATCACGGTCTGCTCTTTGTCCTTGAACTCGAAGGTGCCCTTGCCCTTGAGGTCGTAGCGACGGTCCAGGTCCTTGATGGCGTTGTCGACCGCGTTCTGCACTTCGTGCTTGTCCAGTTCCGATACCACGTCGAACGAAGGCATGGTTGTTCTCCCAAAATAAAAGCGCGCTCAGGCTGAAGATGGAGCGCGCTGGGTTTGACGGTTAAAATGCGGGCTCATTATAACGGGTTGCGAAACGCATATGAGCAGCACCTGGCATATTCTCGGCGCCGGTAGCCTGGGCAGCCTGTGGGCTTGCCGCCTGGCGCGCGCGGGCAAGGCAGTGCGCCTGATCCTGCGTGACGGGCAGCGGCTGCAGGCCTACCAGCAGGCCGGCGGCCTGACCCTGGTCGAACAGGACCAGTCCCGCCACTACGCCATCCCCGCCGAAACCGCGCAGGCACACGGCCCGATCCATCGCCTGCTGGTGGCCTGCAAGGCCTACGACGCCGCCCCGGCCATCGCCGGCGTGGCACCTCGCCTGGCCGAAGACGCCGAGGTGGTTCTGCTGCAGAACGGCCTGGGCAGCCAGGACGAGGTCGCCGACCTGGTGCCCCATGCACGCTGCATCTTCGCCTCCAGTACCGAAGGCGCATTCCGCGAGGGGGATTGGCAGGTACGCTTTGCCGGCCACGGCTTCAACTGGCTGGGTGACCCACGCAACCCGACGATCCCGGCCTGGTTCGATGACCTGCATCAGGCTGGCATCCCTGCCGAGTGGACGGTGGATATCCTTACCCGTCTGTGGCGCAAGCTGGCACTCAATTGCGCCATCAACCCGCTGACCGTGCTGCACGACTGCCAGAACGGCGGGCTGCTGGGGCACCTGGGCGAAGTGGATGCGCTGTGCGCCGAGCTGGCCCAACTGCTGCGCCGCTGTGGCCAGCCAGAAGCGGCAGACGGGCTGAACGAAGAAGTGCAGCGGGTGATCCTCGCCACTGCGGCCAACTACTCTTCCATGTACCAGGATGTACGCGCAGGCCGCCGCACCGAGGTGCACTACCTGCTTGGCCATGCCTGCCGCGCCGCCGGCCGTCATGGCCTGCAGCTGCCAGAGCTGGAACGCCTGCTGCAGCACCTGGTCGATAACCTGCGTGTGCGTGGTTTGCCCTGCGACTGACGCAGCCCTTTCAACCGGATACGGATATTGCCTAGCCCATGACCTTGCGCCAACGCCTGGAAAACCTCCCGGTCGGGCAGAAGCTGCTGGCAGCCCTGCTGGTGTTGCTGGTGACCATCCTGTTGGTGGCCAACCTCACCTTCATCAGCGCCGCCTACTGGATCACCCAGGAAAGCATGGCGCCACAGGCGCTGCACACCATCGGCCGGCTGGTGGCCAACCCGCAACTGGCGGAGCGCGCCGGCGATACACCGGACACCGCCAGCGCCCTGCTGAAAGAGCTGGACAGCTACACGCCGCTGCGCGCCGCTGCCGTCTACGGTGGCGATGGCCGCATGTTGGCGCAGCTGCAGCATGGCGAGCCGCTGGCACTGCCCAAGCGTTTTCGCAACATCGACGGCTGGCGCCTGATGGAGTTTCGCAACACCCAGCTGATCCGCATGCCACGTGACGCCAACCCGCCCGCACACCTGCTGCTGGTGGCCAGCAGTGAACTGCCCACGGCTTTCTATACCGGCACCCTCAGCGCCAGCCTGGGCATCCTGGTGTTCAGCATCCTGCTGTGGATCGTCATCGCCCGACAGATAAAACGCCTGATCACCCAGCCGATCAACCAGCTCGAAGAGCTCAGCCGCCAGGTCACCCGCGAAGAGAGCTATGCCTTGCGCGCGCAGCGCGGTAACGACGACGAAATCGGCAGCCTGGCCGAAGCGTTCAACACCATGCTCTCGCGCATCGAAGCCCGCGAACAGCAACTCAAGCGCACCCGCGACGAGTTTCAGGAGGCCTACGACCAGGCCCAGGGCCTGGCCGAGGAAACCCGCCACACCAACCGCAAGCTGGAACTGGAAGTCCAGGTGCGCAGCAAGATCGAGAAAAAACTCACCGGCTTCCAGAACTACCTCAACAGCATCATCGACTCGATGCCCTCGGCGCTGATCGCCCTGGATGAACAGCTCTACGTGACCCAGTGGAACCACGAAGCCACGGTACTTTCCGGCACGCCTCTGGACGAGGCGCTGAATCAGCCGATCTTCATTGCCTTCGAACCGCTCAAGCCGTTCCTGCCGCAACTGAAGGAAACAGTGGAAAAGCACCGGGTGGCAAAGATCGAGCGGGTCACCTGGCCCAAGGGTGACGACCTGCGCCACTACGCCCTGACCTTCTACCCGCTGACCGGTGGCGGCGGCCGTGGCGTTGTCATCCGTATCGACGACATCACCCAGCGCCTGTCGCTGGAAGAAATGATGGTGCAATCGGAAAAGATGCTTTCGGTCGGCGGCCTGGCCGCCGGCATGGCCCACGAGATCAACAACCCGCTGGGCGCGATCCTGCATAACGTGCAGAACATCCGCCGGCGCCTGTCACCAGAACTGCCGCGCAATCAGGAACAGGCAGAGGAACTGGGCATCGACCTGCCCACGGTCAACCGCTACCTGGAGAGCCGCGAAGTGCCACAATTGCTCGACGGCATCCAGCAGGCCGGTGCCCGGGCAGCGAAGATCGTCACCCACATGCTCAGCTTCAGCCGCCGCAGCAACCGTCAGCTGGCGCCGTGCGACCTGCCGGCGCTGATCGATCAGGCGGTTGAAATTGCCAGCAACGACTTCGACCTGGCCATAGGCTTCGATTTCAAGGGCCAGGCCATCGTGCGTCAGTTCGACCCCGACCTGGGGCCGGTGCCGTGCACCGCCAACGAATTGGAGCAGGTGCTGCTCAACCTGCTGAAAAACGCGGCCCAGGCCATCCACCAGCGGCCACAGCCGAGCGAGCCCGGGCGCATCACCCTGCGCACCCGCTTGAGCCCGCCATGGGCGGAAATCCAGGTCGAGGACAACGGCGTCGGCATGCCCGAAGGGGTGCGCAAACGCACCTTCGAGCCGTTCTTCACCACCAAGGAAATCGGCCAGGGTACCGGGCTGGGGCTGTCGGTCTCGTACTTCATCATCACCAACAACCACAAGGGGCAGATGGAAGTGCAGTCCACGCCCGGCCAGGGCACCTGCTTCACCCTGCGCCTGCCCCTCGGCCAGCCGACAACGGTGGCGCCGGCCAAAATGGAGAAATGACATGGGCTACCGCCTGTCGAAGATCTACACCCGCACCGGCGACAAAGGCGAAACCGGCCTGGGCGACGGGCGCCGAGTGCCCAAGGACCACCCGCGAATCGAGGCGATTGGCGAGGTGGACAGCCTGAACAGCCAGCTGGGTTTGCTGCTGGCGGGGCTGGCCGAACAAGGGCTGGATGAAGTGAGCGCGGTGTTGGCGCCGTGTCAGCACCGCCTGTTCGACCTGGGCGGTGAGCTGGCGATGCCCAGTTATCAGGCGTTGAACCTGGCGGAGGTGGAGCGGCTTGAGGCAGCGATCGATGTGTGGAATGAAGAGCTGGGGCCGTTGAAAAACTTCATCTTGCCCAGTGGCTCGGCGCTGGTGGCACAGGCGCATGTGTGCCGGAGCCTGGCGCGCAGTGCGGAGCGGCGGTGCCAGCAGCTGAATGCGCTGGAGCCGTTGGCGGGGGTTGGGTTGGCGTATATCAACCGGCTTTCGGATCTGCTGTTCGTGGCCGCGCGGATCATTGGGCGGCGGCAGGGGGTGGCTGAGGTTTTGTGGCAGCCAGCCCCAAAACCGGAGGCTTGAGATCGCAGGCGCTGCTGCGCAGCCCTTCGCGGGCTTGCCCGCTCCCACAGGTACGGCACAGGTTTCATCCTGTGGGCAAGCCCGCGAATGGGCCGCAAAGCGGCCCCAATTTCAGGCGACTCAGATCTCAGGCCAGAACGCCCGGATCCCGGCCACACCCTGTGCCCCTGCTTCCCAGGCCTGCTCGCGCTCACCCGGCCCTACCCCACCCAACAGGTAGACCGGCTTGTTGAACCCGGCAATCAACCGCTGTGCCTCGTCCCACCCCAGCGGCACCGCCTCCGGGTGTGTCCGGGTTGCCTGCACCGGCGACAAAGTGACGAAGTCCACGCCCATCTGCTCCGCCAACGCCAGCTCTTCGGCACTGTGGCAGGACGCCGCCAGCCAGCGCTCCTTGGGGAACGGCCGGCCGTTGGCGGCATATTTGCGCAGTTGTGCAGCCGTCAGGTGCCAACCCGCGGCTGGGAAGTCACCCAGCCACTCCAGCGGCCCCTTGAGCATCAGCTGCGCCTTGCCCGCGCACAGGCCGACCGCATCCACCGCCACATCGCGATACTTGGGATCGTACATGTCCGGGGCACGCAACTGGATCAGGCGAATGCCACTGGCCACTGCCTTCTGGATGCCCTTGAGCATCTGCGGCACTTCCAGGCCATCGGGGGTGATCAGGTACTGATCCGGCAGGCGCGCGGCTGCAACGATCGGCTTGTTGGCCTCGGGGAATTCGTATTGGGGCAAATCGCGTGGAGCAACCCATTCCAGCGGCTGCCCTTCGGCGCCATGCGGCTCGCCGGTGAATGCCTCGACTTCGCGCACATCCAGCAGCACCTGCTTGTCCGGGTAATCGTGGCTGACCTTGATCAGCGCGCGCGAACCGCTCACCTCGATACCCAGCTCCTCGCGCAGCTCGCGGGCCAGCGCCGCCTCGACGCCCTCACCCTCTTCTACCTTGCCGCCCGGGAATTCCCACAGACCACCCTGGTGCTGGGTATCGGCGCGCCGTGCGATCAGAATACGGCCGTCAGTACCGCGGATGACAGCAGCTACAACATGAATCCGTTTCACCCTTCACGCTCCGCCAGGCCAGCCTTTTGCCAGGCCTGGAAGGCTGGCCACTGATAAATGGTTTCGATATAAGCCGCTGCCTCTGCAGGCACTTCCACACGGTAGGTGCGCAGGCGCACCGCCACCGGGGCGAAGAAGGCATCAGCCAGGCTCGGCCTGCCGAACAGGAACGGGCCGCTGTCCTTGGCCGCAAGGCGACATTCCGACCACAGTGCAACGATACGGTCGATATCGATTTGAACCTCCAGCGGCACACCGTCCAGCGCCTGGTCGCGGGACAGGTCGAACGGCATCGCGCCGCGCAGGGCGAAGAAGCCGCCGTGCATCTGCGCGCAGGCCGAACGGGCCTGGGCCCGGGCCGCCACGTCGGCAGGCCACAGCTGCGCGTCGGGGTGGCGTTCGTTGAGGTATTCGGCAATGGCCAGCGAGTCGGCGATCACACCGTGCTCTGTCTTGAGCAGCGGTACCTTGCCGGTAGCCGAGAAGGCGAGGATGCGCTGACGGGTGTCAGGCTGGTTCAGCTTGATCAGTGTTTCTTCGTAAGGCACGCCAGCCAGCTCGAGGGCCAAGGCGCCACGCAGCGACCAGGAGGAATACAGCTTGTCGCCGATGATCAGGTGATAGCTCATGGTTCGGCTCCATCGTTTGGGAATTCTGGGGCTGCTCTGCAGCCCTTTCGCGACACAAGGCCGCTCCCACATGGGGCGGCGTACGCAGGTCCTTGTGGGAGCGGCCTTGTGTAGCGATGGGCCGCAAAGCGGCCCCAATTACATCAGGTACGGTACTCGGCGTTGATCTTCACGTACTCGTGGGACAGGTCGGTGGTCCAGATGGTTTCGCTGCACTGGCCACGGCCCAGCTCGATACGGATGGTGATCTCTTCCTGGGCCATAACCTTGGCGCCCTGGTCTTCGGTGTAGCTCGGGCTACGGCCGCCTTTGCTGGCAATGCACACGCTGTCCAGGTACACATCGATCAGGCTCACGTCCAGCTCCGGTACGCCGGCACGGCCGACGGCGGCGAGGATACGGCCCCAGTTGGGGTCGGAAGCGAACAGCGCAGTCTTGATCAGCGGCGAGTGGGCCACGGCGTAGCCGACGTCCAGGCATTCCTGGTGGTTGCCACCGCCGTTGACCTGCACGGTAACGAACTTGGTGGCGCCTTCGCCGTCACGGACGATGGCTTGGGCCACTTCCATGCACACTTCGAACACTGCCTTTTTCAGCGCTTCGAACAGTGCGCCGCTGGCTTCGGTGACTTCCGGCAGGTTGGCCTTGCCAGTGGCAATCAGCATGCAGCAGTCGTTGGTCGAGGTGTCGCCATCGATGGTGATGCGGTTGAACGACTTGTTGGCGCCGTCCAGCATCAGGTCCTTGAGCACCGCCGGGGCAACCTTGGCGTCGGTGGCGATGTAGCCGAGCATGGTGGCCATGTTCGGGCGGATCATGCCTGCACCCTTGCTGATGCCGGTGACGGTAACCGTCACGCCATCGTGCTGGAACTGGCGGCTGGCCCCCTTGGGCAGGGTGTCGGTGGTCATGATGCCGGTGGCAGCTTCAGCCCAGTGGTTTTCCGACAGGTTGTCGAGGGCGGCCTGCAGTGCGCCTTCGATCTTCTCGACCGGCAGCGGCTCGCCGATCACGCCGGTGGAGAATGGCAGTACCGACTCGGCCGGTACGCCGGCCAGTTCGGCCAGCTTGGCGCAGGTGCGCTCGGCGGCGGCCAGGCCTGGCGCGCCGGTGCCGGCGTTGGCGTTACCAGTGTTGGTCAGCAGATAGCGCACGGTGCCCTGCACACGCTGCTTGGACAGGATCACCGGCGCTGCGCAGAAGGCGTTGAGGGTGAACACGCCAGCCACGCTGGAGCCTTCGGCGCAGCGCATGACCACCACATCCTTGCGCCCAGGGCGCTTGATGCCGGCAGAAGCGATGCCGAGTTCAAAACCCGGAACCGGGTGCAGGGTGGGCAAAGGACCAAGACCAACAGCCATTAGAGCGCTCCTAGAAAATACGGTGAACAGGTGATGGAAGAGCGGGGCCGCTTCGCGCCCCATTCGCGGCACAAGGCCGCTCCTACAAGGACATCGCAACCATTGGGGCGGGCGCGGTCCCTGTAGGAGCGGCCTTGTGCCGCGAATGGGCCGCAAAGCGGCCCCGGATGTTTCAGGTTACAACAGCCTGGTCAGATCACTCGATCTGCCCGTGGCAATGCTTGAACTTCTTGCCCGAACCACACCAGCACGGCTCGTTGCGGCCCAGCTTCTGCTCGTTGCGCACCGGTGCCGAGGCAACGGCCACTTCGGCGCCCTCCTCGTTCAGCTGCTCGCTTTCCAGGCCCGGAGCAGCGGCATGCTGGAACTGCATGCGGCTGGCCAGTTCCTCGGCCTCGCGGCGCAGGCGGGCTTCCTCTTCGACCGGGTCTTCGCGGCGTACCTGAACGTGCGACAGCACACGGATGGTGTCGCGCTTGATCGACTCGAGCAGCTCCTGGAACAGGCTGAAGGATTCGCGCTTGTACTCCTGCTTCGGGTTTTTCTGCGCATAACCACGCAGGTGGATACCGTGACGCAGGTGGTCCATGGTCGACAGGTGGTCTTTCCACAGGTCATCCAGCACACGCAGCAGGATCTGCTTCTCGAAGGTACGCAGGGCTTCGATACCGGCCTGGTCTTCCTTCTCGGTGTACGCGGTGGTGATTTCGTTCAGCAGCTTCTCGCGCAGGGTCTCTTCGTAGAGGTGATCGTCCTCGTCGAGCCACTGCTGGATCGGCAGCTTCATGGCGAAATCGCTGGCCAGCGCAGCCTCCAGGCCGGCCACGTCCCACTGTTCGGGCAGCGACTGCGGCGGAATGTGCTGGCTGATGGTAGCGTCCAGTACTTCCTTGCGGAATTCGACGATGGTGTCGCCGATGTTCTCGGCGGCCAGCAGGCTGTTGCGCATGTGGTAGATCACCTTGCGCTGCTCGTTGGCCACGTCGTCGTATTCCAGCAACTGCTTGCGGATGTCGAAGTTGCGGCCTTCGACCTTGCGCTGGGCCTTCTCGATGGCGTTGGTGACCATGCGGTGCTCGATGGCCTCGCCGGACTGCATGCCCAGCGCCTTCATGAAGTTCTTCACCCGGTCAGAGGCGAAGATACGCATCAGGCTGTCTTCCAGCGACAGGTAGAAGCGGCTGGAGCCCGGGTCGCCCTGACGGCCGGAACGGCCACGCAGCTGGTTGTCGATACGGCGCGATTCGTGGCGCTCGGAAGCGATCACGTGCAGGCCACCCGACTCGATCACCTGCTGGTGACGCTTCTGCCAGTCGGCCTTGATCTGGGCGATCTGCTCGGCGGTCGGGTTTTCCAGGGCTGCCACTTCGGCTTCCCAGTTACCGCCCAGCAGGATGTCGGTACCACGGCCGGCCATGTTGGTGGCGATGGTCAGGGCACCTGGCGCACCGGCTTGCGCGATGATCTCGGCTTCCTTCTCGTGGTACTTGGCGTTGAGCACCTTGTGGTCGATACCTTCCTTCTTCAGGAGGTTGGACATATGCTCGGAGGTTTCGATGGTCGCAGTACCCACCAGCACCGGGCGACCCTGCTTCATGCTTTCCTTGATGTCGGCGATGATCGCGGCGTATTTCTCGTCGGCGGTCAGGTACACCAGGTCGTTGAAGTCTTTACGTGCCAACGGTTTGTTCGGCGGAATGACCATCACGTTGAGACCATAGATCGACTGGAACTCGAACGCTTCGGTGTCAGCGGTACCGGTCATGCCGGACAGCTTGGTGTACAGGCGGAAGTAGTTCTGGAAGGTAGTCGAAGCCAGGGTCTGGCTCTCGGCCTGGATGTTCAGGTTCTCTTTTGCTTCGATGGCCTGGTGCAGGCCTTCGGACAGACGGCGGCCCGGCATGGTACGGCCGGTGTGCTCGTCGATCAGCAGGACCTGGCCGTCCTGGACGATGTACTCGATGTTGCGGTGGAACAGCTTGTGCGCGCGCAGGCCAGCATAGACGTGGGTCAGCAGGCTCAGGTTATGCGCCGAATACAGGCTCTCGCCCTCGGCCAGCAGGCCGGACTGGGTGAGCATCTCTTCGATGAACTGGTGACCGGCTTCGTTCAGCTCGACCTGACGGCTCTTTTCGTCAATGGTGAAGTGGCCTTCCTGGGTGACCTGGCCTTCCACTTCCTCGATGTGCTGGGTAAGGCGCGGGATCAGACGGTTGATCTCGATGTACAGCTTGGAGCTGTCCTCGGCCTGGCCGGAAATGATCAGCGGGGTACGCGCTTCGTCGATGAGGATGGAGTCGACTTCGTCGATCACGGCGAAGTTCAGTTCACGCTGGAACTTCTCTTCCTGGCTGAACGCCATGTTGTCGCGCAGGTAGTCGAAACCGAATTCGTTGTTGGTACCGTAGGTGATGTCGGACGCGTAGGCGGCACGCTTTTCTTCCGGCGGCTGGAAGGCCGAGACGATGCCGACCGACAGGCCGAGGAACTCGTACAGCGGGCGCATCCAGTTGGCGTCGCGGCGGGCCAGGTAGTCGTTGACGGTGACCACGTGCACGCCCTTGCCGGACAATGCGTTGAGATACACGGCCAGGGTACCGACCAAGGTCTTGCCTTCACCGGTACGCATTTCTGCGATCATGCCCTCGTGCAGGGTCATGCCACCGATCAGCTGCACGTCGAAGTGGCGCATGCCCATCACGCGCTTGCCGGCCTCACGGGCCACGGCGAAGGCTTCAGGCAGCAACTGGTCCAGTGTCTCGCCTTTGGCCAGGCGCTCCTTGAACTCTGCGGTCTTGCCCCGCAGTTGCTCGTCGGAGAGGGCCACCATCTTCTCTTCGAGAGCATTGACGATGTTCACCGTCTTGAGCATGCGTTTGACTTCACGCTCGTTCTTGCTTCCAAAAAGTTTCTTTAACAAAGGCGCAAACATATCGGCAGGATCTTCCACACGTAGGGATGGAGGGCGGCCCCATGAGTCGCCCGTGCAGCCCTGAGGCCGCATGCGAACGAGCATTCTACCCGGAAACGATGGTGAGGAAAGTGGTGGATTTCCACGATGCTTGGACAGCGTTTTGGCGGGGGCTTGTTTTAGATAGGGGCATTTTCCCTGAGTTCAAGGTTCGGGAAGATGAAACGTATCGAGAATGAGTCTTGTCTTTTGTTATCTGTGCCGGCCACTTCGCGGGTAAACCCGCTCCCACAGGATCACCTACACATCAAGGGCAGTGCGGTACCTGTGGGAGCGGGTTCACCCGCGAAGAGGCCAGTGCAGGCTATAGAGATGTTAGACTGCGGACCATGTAACCTCATGCGTACCCCCATGGCCTACAAACCCTCCCCCGCCCAGCCGCCCTCGGCCCTGCTCCGCCAGGTCCGCCCGCTGCGCCTGCTGCTGAACCAGGCCGAACGCCTGGAGCACCTGCAGCGCCTGCTGGAAAGCCAGCTGCAACCGGCCGCCCGCGAGCACTGCCATGTGGCGTCGTGGCGCGATGGCACATTGTTGCTGGTGGTGACCGACGGCCATTGGGCAACCCGCCTGCGCTATCAGCAGAAACGCTTGATGTCTGCATTACAGGCCATGGAGGCATTCGCCAACCTCAGGCGCATCCTGTACAAGGTCCAGCCACCGCTGGTGCCAGCCAAGCGTGGCGGCAATGCCGCAGAACTGTCCAATAACGCAGCCGAGAGCCTGCGCGATACCGCCGAGGGCATCACTGACCCCAAGCTGCGTGCAGCACTGGAACGATTGGCCGCCCACGCCCGTGACAAGCCATAAAAAAGGCCACCCGAAGGTGGCCTTAATGAACTAGAGAGTGTTCGAACTTACACGGCCGCAACAGGGCGCATGTACGAGATCGGTGCCGTGCTGGCATCTTCGAAGGTGACCACTTCCCAGGCATCGGTTTCGGCAATCAGCTTGCGCAACAGCTGGTTGTTCAGCGCGTGGCCGGACTTGTAGCCCTTGAACTCGCCGATCAGGCTGTTGCCCAGCAGATAAAGGTCGCCAATGGCGTCGAGGATCTTGTGCTTGACGAATTCGTCATCGGAACGAAGGCCGTCTTCGTTGAGCACACCGGTCTCGTCGACCACGATGGCGTTCTCGACACTGCCACCCAGCGCAAGGTTGTGCTTGCGCAGGTACTCGATGTCACGCATGAAGCCGAAGGTACGGGCGCGGCTGACTTCCTTCACGAACGAGGTGCTGGAGAAGTCGACGACCGCACTCTGGGTCTGGCCCTTGAGGACCGGATGATCGAAGTCGATCTCGAAGCTCACCTTGAAGCCGTCGAAAGGCAGGAAAGTGGCGCGCTTGTCGCCCTCTTCCACGGTTACCTCACGCAGGATGCGGATGAACTTCTTGGCTGCGTCCTGTTCTTCCAGGCCGGCAGACTGAATCAGGAATACAAAGGGTCCGGCGCTGCCATCCATGATCGGCACTTCCGAGGCGGAGAGCTCGACGTAGGCGTTATCGATGCCCAGGCCCGCCATGGCGGAGAGCAGGTGCTCGACCGTATCGACCTTGACGTCACCGTTGACCAGCGTCGTCGACATGGTTGTCTCGCCGACGTTGGCCGCGCGCGCCGGGATTTCGACCACAGGGTCGAGGTCGGCGCGGCGGAAGACGATGCCGGTGTCAACAGGTGCAGGCTTGAGGGTCAGGTAAACCTTCTCCCCGGAGTGCAGACCGACACCTGTGGCACGGATGGTATTCTTCAGGGTGCGTTGTTTAATCATGGCATTGGCCGCTTCAGCGCAAATTGCGAACAGGTATCAACAAAGGCTGGGGATGATAACAGACCCAACCTTTGATGAATACCAATCACCTTTATACCCCTGATAAATTCCATTAATCAGCCTGACGACGCAGGAATGCCGGGATATCAAGGTAGTCCAGGTCATCCTGAGGGTTCAGTTTAGCGGCTGCAGCAGCACCTGCATGAGCCTGGTTGCGCATTACGGTCGGGCGCTCCAGGTCACGGTAGTTGACCGCAGGCTGCTCCTGGCGAACCGGCGCCGGGTTGGAGGCCTCGTACACCTGCTGGGCAGTCTGCAGGGTGTTGTCGACCACCTTCACAGGCTTCTCGATGCGCGCGCCCAAGCCAGTGGCCACTACGGTCACGTGCAGCTCGTCACGCATGTCAGGGTCAATCACGGTGCCGACCTTGACCATGGCGTGGTCGGAGGCGAAGGCTTCGATGATGCTACCCACATCGGAGTACTCGCCCAGCGACAGGTCAGGGCCTGCGGTGATGTTCACCAGGATGCCGCGGGCGCCCTGCAGGTTGACGTCTTCCAGCAGCGGGTTGCGGATCGCTGCCTCGGTGGCTTCACGTGCACGGTTCGGGCCGCTGGCGCAGCCAGTACCCATCATGGCCATGCCCATTTCACCCATCACGGTACGCACGTCGGCGAAGTCGACGTTGATCATTCCCGGGCGCTTGATGATATCGGAGATACCGCGCACGGCACCGGCCAGTACGTCGTCGGCCTTGGCGAAGGCGGACAACAGGCTGGCATCCTTGCCCAGGATGGTCAGCAGCTTCTCGTTGGGGATGGTGATCAACGAGTCGACGCTTTCGGCCAGCATGCGGATGCCTTCATCGGCGATCTGCATGCGCTTGCGGCCTTCGAACGGGAACGGACGGGTCACCACGGCAACGGTGAGAATGCCCATTTCCTTGGCCACTTCGGCGATGATCGGCGCTGCACCGGTACCGGTACCGCCGCCCATGCCAGTGGTGATGAACACCATGTTGGTGCCCTGCAGCACTTCAGCGATGCGCTCACGGTCTTCCAGCGCGGCCTGACGGCCGACTTCCGGATTGGCACCGGCACCCAGGCCCTTGGTCACGCCAGTGCCCAATTGCAGGATGGTGCGCGCGCCGATGTTCTTCAGCGCCTGGGCATCGGTGTTGGCGCAGATGAATTCCACGCCTTCGATGCTGCTCTTGACCATGTGGTTGACGGCGTTGCCGCCACCACCGCCAACACCGATCACTTTGATGACCGGGCTTTGCGGGACGTTGTCTACGAGCTCGAACATTTTCCCTCTCCTTACAGTTCTCTAGTTGTCGCGCCTACCACTACTGCTTTGAAACTTAGAAATTGCCCTGGACCCAGCGCTTGAAGCGTTCAAGCACTGGAGCCTTCGGTTCATCGCCATAGCTGTTGTTGCTGCTGTTACCGGTCAGGGGCAGGTCTTCGGTCTGCTTCTGCAGGCCGTAGGTGAGCAAGCCCACGCCGGTGGAATAGATCGGGTTGCGAACCACGTCGCTGAGCCCCCGAACGCTGTGCGGTACGCCCAGGCGTACCGGCATGTGGAAGATCTCCTCGGCCAGTTCCACGGCGCCTTCCATCTTCGCGGTGCCGCCGGTGAGGACGATGCCGGCCGGCACCAGGTCCTCATAACCACTGCGGCGCAGTTCGGCCTGGATCAGGGTGAAGAGCTCGTCGTAACGTGGCTCCACCACCTCGGCCAGGGCCTGGCGCGACAGCTCGCGCGGTGGGCGATCGCCCACGCTCGGCACCTTGATGGTCTCGCCGGCGCCAGCCAGTTTGGCCAGGGCGCAGGCGTAGCGGATCTTGATTTCTTCGGCGTACTGGGTCGGAGTACGCAGCGCCATGGCGATGTCGTTGGTCACCTGGTCGCCGGCAATCGGGATCACCGCGGTGTGACGGATCGCGCCCTCGGTGAAGATGGCGATGTCGGTAGTGCCACCGCCGATGTCCACCAGGCACACGCCCAGCTCTTTTTCATCGTCGGTCAGCACCGAGTAGGCCGAGGCCAACTGCTCGAGGATGATGTCGTCGATTTCCAGGCCGCAACGGCGTACGCACTTCTCGATGTTCTGCGCCGCGTTGACCGCGCAGGTGACCACGTGGACCTTGGCTTCCAGACGTACGCCAGACATGCCCAGCGGCTCGCGCACGCCTTCCTGGTTGTCGATCACGTAGTCCTGCGGCAGGGTGTGCAGCACGCGCTGGTCGGCCGGGATGGCAACGGCCTGGGCGGCGTCGAGTACGCGCTCCAGGTCGGCCAGGCTGACCTCGCGGTCGCGGATGGCGACGATGCCGTGGGAGTTCAGGCTGCGGATGTGGTTGCCGGCCACGCCGACGAAGGCCGAGTGGATGCGGCAGCCGGCCATCAGCTGCGCTTCTTCCACGGCGCGCTGGATCGACTGCACGGTGGACTCGATGTTCACCACCACGCCTTTTTTCAGGCCGCGGGACGGATGAGTACCGATCCCGACGATTTCCAGGGTGCCGTCCTCGCCCACTTCACCCACCAGCGCCACCACCTTGGAGGTGCCGATGTCCAGCCCGACGATCATTTTGCCGCTATGCGCGTTTGCCATGGTCCTGCCTCTCTCTAATTCTTCGCAACGGCGGGTTGGGCCGTCGTCGGTGCAATCGGTTCCCGCCAACCAACGGCAAGTCCGTTGGAGTAACGCAGATCAATGCGGGCGATAGTGGTGATCTGGTCTTTGAGTGTCTTGTCGTAAATGGCAATGAAACGGCGCATCTTCTCCACCAGATGGTCGCGCCCCAACAGCAGCTCGATGCCCGGCCCGGCGCTGCTCGCGCCCGTGGTCAGGAACCAACTGCCTCGCTCGCGCAGCTCCAGGCGAGCGATGGAAAAGCCCAGGGGGCGCAGCATCTGGCTCAATACCTGATACTGCTGCATGACTTGTTGCTGAGCACGCTGCGGCCCGGCCAGCTGCGGCAGGTGCTCGTAGTTGGCCAGTTCGCGCGGGGTGAAAGCCTGGCCCTGGTTGTTGAGCAAGGCTTCGTCACCCCAGCGCGCCACCGGCAACTGTTCTTCCAGGCGGATCACCACCTCGTCTGGCCACACCCGGCGCACTTCTGCATGGGCGATCCACGGCATCTGCTCGAGTTCTGCGCGCATCGCCGGCAGGTCGACGCTGAAGAAGCTCGCTGCCACATAGGGCGCGATACGCTGCTGCACCGACTGCTGGCTGATGTAGCTGAGGTCGCCCTGCACGTCGATCTTGGTGATCGGCCGGTCGGCATATGGCATCAGGCGAATGGCGCCCTCGTAGGCGCCAAAACCGGCCGCCACCAACAGCACCGGCCACAACAGGCGCTTGAGGCCACCCAGGCTTGGCCGCGGCAGGCGCGCCGATACGGGCTCGTCGGCCACCAGCCTGCTGGCACCACGCGGCACCGGCTTGCTACGGCCGGTAACGGGTTGCTGCTGACGTATCATCGCGCCTTGCATGGTTTTAACCTCGCGTCGCCACGCTCTCGGCCAGGATCGCCAGCACCAGTTGCTGGAAGTCCAGGCCGGCCGCGCGGGCCGCCATGGGCACCAGGCTATGGTCGGTCATGCCGGGTGCGGTGTTGACTTCGAGCAGCCAGAACCGGCCCTGCTCGTCCTGCATCACGTCCAGCCGCCCCCAGCCTTCGATGCCGATGGCATCGCAGGCACGCGCGGTCAGGTCGATCAGTTCCTGTTCCTTGACGCTGTCCAAGCCGCAGGGAATGCGATACTGGGTATCGTTGGCGATGTACTTGGCGTCGTAGTCGTAGAACACGTGCGGCGTACCCAGGGCGATCGGCGGCAGCACCTGGCCGCGCAATACCGCGACGGTGAACTCCGGCCCGTGGATCCACTGTTCCACCAGTACCTGGGAATCGTATCGGGCGGCATCCTGCCAGGCGGCGACCAGTTCCTGGGCGCTGTTCACCTTGGCCATGCCGATGCTGGAACCTTCATGGGCGGGTTTGACGATAAGCGGGAAGCCCAGTTCCGTACTGGCCTGCAAACAATCGCTTTCGCTCGCCAGCACCGCGTGGCGCGGGGTCGGAATGCCCAGGCTCTGCCACACTTGCTTGGTGCGCAGCTTGTCCATGGCCAGTGCCGAGGCAAGGATGCCACTGCCGGTATAGGGAATGCCAAGGCACTCGAGCAGGCCTTGCATGCTGCCGTCTTCACCGCCACGGCCATGGAGGATGATGAAGGCGCGGTCGATCTTTTCGCTTTGCAGGCGGTCGAGCAGGTCGTCACCCACGTCGATGGCGACCACGTCGACACCGGCGGTGGTCAGCGCGTCGATCACTGCGGCGCCGGACTTGAGCGACACTTCGCGCTCGGCGCTCTTGCCGCCGTACAGCACCGCGACGCGGCCGAACGCCTTGACGTCCAGGGTCGAGTGCAGTTTGTCGTAGGCGCTGGTCATTTCGACTTCTCCTGCTTGGCGCCAGCGAACAGCGGGCTTTTCATCAATTGAGGGGCCAGGCCGCCGACATCACCGGCACCTTGGCAGATCAGGATGTCGCCAGCGCGCAGCAGTGGCTTGACCAGTGGCGCAAGGTCGACACCACGTTCGATGTAGATCGGGTCCAGCTTGCCGCGCTGGCGGATGCTGTGGCACAGCTGGCGGCTGTCGGCGCCGGGGATCGGCTCTTCGCCAGCCGGGTAGACTTCCATCAGCAGCAGCACGTTGGCATCGCCCAGCACCTGGACGAAATCGTCGTACAGGTCGCGGGTACGGCTGTAGCGGTGCGGCTGGTAGACGATCACCAGGCGGCGGCTTGGCCAACCGCCGCGCACGGCCTGGATCACCGCAGCCACTTCGGTCGGGTGGTGGCCGTAGTCGTCGACCAGCATCACGCTGCCGCCTTCGACCGGCAGTTCGCCGTACACCTGGAAGCGGCGGCCGACGCCCTGGAACCCGGACAGGCCCTGGACGATGGCTTCGTCAGTGATGCCTTCGTCGGTGGCGATGGCGATGGTGGCCAAGGCGTTGAGCACGTTGTGGTTACCGGGCATGTTCACCGACACCTCCAGCGGCTCGCGATCACGACGCAGCACGGTGAAGTGGGTCTGCATGCCCATCTGGCGAACGTTGATGGCGCGGACGTCAGCCTCGTCGCTGAAGCCATAGGTCACGGTCGGGCGCTTGACCTGTGGCAGGATCTCGCGCACCACCGGGTCGTCCAGGCACATAACGGCCAGGCCGTAGAACGGCAGGTTGTGCAGGAATTCGACAAAGGTTTTCTTCAACTTGTTGAAGTCACCTTCGTAGGTCGCCATGTGGTCGGCGTCGATGTTGGTGACCACGGCCACCATCGGCTGCAGGTGCAGGAAGCTGGCATCGCTCTCGTCTGCTTCGGCAATCAGGTAGCGGCTGGTACCCAGCTGGGCATTGGTGCCGGCAGCGGTCAGGCGGCCACCGATGACGAAGGTCGGGTCCAGGCCACCGGCGGCGAACACCGAGGCCAGCAGGCTGGTGGTGGTGGTCTTGCCATGAGTGCCGGCAACGGCCACGCCATGCCGGTAGCGCATCAGCTCGGCGAGCATCTCGGCACGCGGCACCACCGGAATGCGCCGCTCGAGGGCGGTGGCGACTTCCGGGTTGGCTGGGTTGATAGCGCTGGAAACCACCAGCACATCGGCAGTGGCGGCGTTCTCGGCGCGGTGGCCGACGAAAATCTCGGCGCCGAACGACTCCAGACGCTCGGTGACCGGCGAAGCCTTCAGGTCGGAACCGGACACTTCATAGCCCAGGTTCAGCAACACTTCGGCAATGCCGCACATGCCCACGCCGCCGATACCGACGAAGTGGATACGGCGGATACGGCCCATCTTTGGCTGGGGCATGGCTTTCTGGCTTTCAACCATGGGCCACCTCCAGGCAGATATCGACCACGGTGCTGGTTGCGGCAGGTTTGGCCAGGCGCCGTGCGGTGCCTGCCATGACGTTGAGTTTCTCGGGTTGCATCAGCACCTCGTTCAGGCGTTCAGCGAGCTGCGCTGCGCCAGTTGTCGCTTGTGGCATCAGGAAGGCAGCGCCTTCCCGGGCCAGATATTGGGCGTTGTGGGTCTGGTGGTCGTCGATCGCATGGGGCAATGGCACCAGCATCGAAGGCAGGCCCGCTGCCGCCAGCTCACTGACGGTCAAGGCGCCGGCCCGGCACACCACAATGTCGGCCCAGCCATAGGCTTGGGCCATGTCCTTGATGAAAGGCTCTACCTGAGCCTCGACGCCCGCCTCGCGATAACGCTCGGCGGTGGCCGGCGCGTGTTGCTTGCCGGCCTGGTGGAAGACCTCTGGCCGCAGCGCGGGGGGCACTTCGGACAGGGCCTTAGGCAACAATTTGTTCAATGGTTCCGCCCCCAGGCTGCCGCCCATCACCAGCAGGCGCGCACGGCGCTCGGCCAGCGGCGCGCGCAGGGCGTCCATGAACAGCTCCGGGCGCACCGGGTTGCCGGTCGTGCGCAGTTTGTCGCTGGCGGCGAAGGTGGCCGGGAAGGCTTCGCACACGCGGGCAGCCAGCGGCAGCAGCAGGCGGTTGGTAGTACCGGCGCGGGCGTTCTGCTCGTGGATCACCAGCGGTACGCTGCACAGGCGCGCGGCCACGCCGCCTGGGCCGGTCACATAGCCACCGAAGCCGACCACGCATACCGGCTTGAGCTCACGCACGATACGCCGCGCCTGCAGCACGGCCTTGACCAGGGTGAACGGCGCCTTGAGCAACGACAGCTTGCCCTTGCCGCGAAGGCCGCTGACCTGGATCAGATGCAACGGCAGGCCGGCCTGGGGCACCAGTTCGTTCTCGATGCCACGCGGGGTGCCCAGCCAGTGCACGCTGTAACCGCGCGCCTGGAATTCACGGGCGCAGGCCAGGGCCGGGAACACGTGGCCCCCGGTGCCGCCCGCCATGATCAGTACGTTCCTGCCGTCAGCGGCCATGATTGGTCTCCTCGGCAAAATCGCTTTCGCTGAATTCGTGCTCCTCACTACCCAGGTGCGTACGGCTTTCCCACTCGATGCGCAGCAACAGGCCCACGCAGGCACAGCAGATCACCAGCGAGCTGCCCCCGTAGCTGAGGAACGGCAGGGTCAGGCCCTTGGTCGGCAGCAGGCCGACGTTCACACCGATGTTGATCAGGAACTGGCCGATCCACAGGAAGGCCAGGCCGAACGCAACATAAGCGGCAAAGAACTGTTTGGCTTTTTCAGCCCACAGGCCGATATACAGGGCACGCACAGTCACGAATACGAACAGCGCGATAGTCAGCAGCGAGCCGACCACGCCAAGTTCTTCGGCCAGTACCGAGAACACGAAGTCGGTGTGCGCTTCAGGCAGGTAGAACTGCTTCTGCACGCTGTTGCCCAGACCAACGCCGAACCACTCGCCACGGCCGAAGGCAATCAGCGCCTGGGTCAGCTGGTAGCCCGAGCCGAACTGGTCGGACCACGGGTCGGTAAAGGTAATCAGGCGAGCCATACGGTAAGGCTGCGCCTGTACCAGGACGAACACCGCAACCACCGCCAACACCACCATCAGGCTGAAGCGGAACAGCCCCACCCCGCCGAGGAACAGCATGGCCGCCGCCGCGCCCATCATCACCACGGTGGCACCGAAGTCCGGCTCCATCAGCAGCAGGGCAGCCATGGGCAGCAGCACGATGAATGGCTTGAAGAAGCCCATCCAGGTTTCGCGTACCTCGGTCTGCCGGCGCACCAGGTAGCCGGCCAGGTAGATGACCACGAACACCTTGGCTATTTCCGAAGGCTGCACGTTGAAGAAGCTGAAGCCGATCCAGCGCATGGAACCGTTCACTTCGCGGCCGATACCCGGCACCAGCACCAGCACCAGCAGGCCGAAGGCCCCCAGGAGCATCAGGAAGCCCATACGCTGCCAGGTGGCGATCGGCACCAGCATGGTGGCGCCACAGGCGACCAGCCCAAGGAACACGTACACCAAGTGGCGGAACATGTGGTAAAGCGGGTTGCCAGACTGCACCGCAGCCACTTCCGAGGACGCCGAGGTGATCATCACCAGGCCCAGGCCCAGCAAAGCCAGGCAGCCGGCGAGCATCGCGAAGTCCAGGTCGATGCCACGGCCGCTGATCAGCGGCGACGGATAGGGCTTGAGGATGCCAAAGATCATGCAAGACCTCCCGCTGCCTGGGCGAACAGGCGCCCGCGCTCTTCGAAGTTCTTGAACATGTCGAGGCTGGCGCACGCCGGCGACAGCAGCACGGCATCACCCGCCTGGGCCAGTTCGGCGCATTGCTGCACGGCGTCGTCAAGGGTCTTGACGCGGACCAGTTGCACGCCGTCACCCAGGGCTTCGGCCAGGCGCTCGGCATCACGGCCAAGCAGTACCACGGCACGGCAGAAGCGCTTGACCGGCTCGCGCAACGCGGCGAAGTCGGCGCCCTTGCCGTCGCCACCGGCGATCAGCACCAGTTTGCCTTCGATGTCGGCACCCAGGCCTTCGATCGCGGCCAGGGCAGCACCGACGTTGGTGGCCTTGGAATCGTCGTACCAGTTCACGCCGTTGCGCTCGCGCACCCACTGGCAACGGTGGGCCAGGCCGCCGAACTCGCGCAGCGCCTCGAGCATCGGTTCGAACGGCAGGCCGGCAGCATGCCCCAGGGCCAGTGCCGCCAGGGCGTTGCTCTGGTTGTGGGCGCCACGAATCTTCAGCTCACGCGCCGGCATCAGCGCCTGGAACTCGAACGCCAGGTATTTCTCGCCGTCCACTTCGCGCAGGCCGAAGGCCTTGAAATCCGGTTGGTTGAGACCGAAGGTCCAGCATGGGCGGCCTTCCACCGGCAGCGGCCGGCTCAGGGCGTCCTGGCGGTTGACCACGACCTGGCGGGCACCACGGAAGATCCGGTGCTTGGCCAGGTGGTAGGCCGGCAGGCCGCTGTAGCGGTCCATGTGGTCTTCGCTGATGTTCAGCACGGTGGCCACTTCGGCGTTGAGCTGATCGGTGGTTTCCAGCTGGAAGCTGGACAGTTCCAGCACGTAAAGCTCGACGTCATCGGCCAGCAGGTCCAGCGCCGGGGTACCGAGGTTGCCGCCCACCGCCACGCGCTTGCCCGCCTTGGCGGCCATTTCGCCAACCAGGGTGGTGACGGTGCTCTTGGCGTTGGAGCCACTGATGGCAATGATCGGGGCCTTGGCGTGGCGGGCGAACAGTTCGATGTCACCGGACAACTTCACCCCACGCGCGGCCGCCTGCTGCAGGGCCGGGGTGGCCAGGGCCAGGCCGGGGCTGACGTACAGCTCGTTGGCGCGGCACAGGAAGTCCACGTCCAGTTCACCACAGCGCACTTCCACCTGCGGGTAATCACGGCGCAGGGTGTCCAGTTCCGGCGGTTGCTCGCGGGTGTCGGCGACCGCAAAGGCAATGCCCCGGCTCGCCAGGAAGCGAACCAGGGACATGCCGCTCTTGCCGAGGCCGACAACGATGCGGAATTGGTCGGAAGCGATCAAGGACACGCTCATCTACCTCAGTTTCAGGGTTGCAAGGCCGATCAGCACCAGGATCACGGTGATGATCCAGAAGCGGACGATCACCCGTGGCTCTGGCCAGCCCTTGAGTTCAAAGTGGTGGTGGATCGGCGCCATGCGGAACACGCGCTTGCCGGTCAGCTTGAAGGAGGCAACCTGGATCACCACCGACAGGGTTTCCATGACGAACACGCCGCCCATGATGAACAGCACGATTTCCTGGCGGACGATCACGGCGATGGTGCCCAGCGCGGCGCCCAGCGCCAGCGCGCCGACGTCACCCATGAATACCTGCGCCGGGTAGGTGTTGAACCACAGGAAGCCCAGGCCGGCACCGATCAGCGCGCCGCAGAACACGATCAGCTCGCCCGAGCCCGGCACATAGGGGATCAGCAGGTATTCGGCGAACTTAACGTTGCCCGACAGGTAACAGAAGATGCCCAGGGCGCCGCCGACCATCACCGTCGGCATGATCGCCAGGCCGTCGAGGCCATCGGTGAGGTTGACCGCGTTGCTCGAACCGACAATGACGAAGTAGGTCAGCACGACGAAGCCGATGCCCAGCGGAATGGTGACATCCTTGATGAACGGCAGGATCAGCGTGGTTTCGACGCTGGTCGGCGCGGTCTTGTACAGGAAGATGGCTGCAGCCAGGCCGAATACCGACTGCCAGAAGTACTTCCAGCGGCTTGGCAGGCCACGCGAGTTCTTTTCGATCACCTTGCGGTAGTCATCGACCCAGCCGATGGCACCAAATGCCAGGGTAACGATCAGCACCACCCACACATAGCGGTTGGTCAGGTCGGCCCACAGCAGCGTGCTGACGGCGATGGCGGACAGGATCAGCGCCCCACCCATGGTCGGGGTGCCGGACTTGGACAAGTGCGATTGCGGGCCGTCGTTACGCACGGCCTGGCCGATCTGGCGGATTTGCAGGGTACGGATCATCCACGGCCCCAGCCACAGCGCCAGGGACAACGCGGTCAGCACACCCAGAATCCCGCGCAGGGACAGGTACTGGAAGACCGCGAAGCCTTTGTGGAACTGTTGCAGATACTCGGCCAACAGCAGCAGCATTAATGTTTCTCCCCGCTGGCACCGCACAATGCCGCCACGACGTTTTCCATCGCAGCGCTGCGCGAGCCCTTGATCAAGATAGTGGTGTCGCTGGCATTCTCGGCGCCAACCGCGTCGATCAGCTCAGCTTGAGTAGCGAAATGGCGGCCATTGGCTCCGAACGCCTTGACCGCGTGTGTCATGTTGGAACCCACTGCGTACAGGGCGTCGACCTTGCCACGCGCGTAGTCACCCACCTGACGGTGGCCTTCTTCCGCCCATTGCCCCAGTTCGCCGATATCCCCAAGCACCAAGACGGTGCGCCCGGAAAAGCCGGCGAGTATATCAATGGCCGCGCACATGGAGGTGGGATTTGCGTTGTAACTGTCGTCGATCACCCGCACGCCGTTCGGCGCAATCTGCGCCACGGTACGGCCCTTGACCGGTTGCACGGCAGCCAGGCCTGCGGCGATGCCGCTCAGGCTCAGACCAACGGCATGGGCAGCCGCAGCGGCAGCCAGGGCATTGCTGACGTTGTGCTCACCGAGCACATTGAGTTGCACGTCTACCGTGTCGCCAGCGCCATGGAGCTTGAACGACGGGCAACCACGGGCATCGCGGCCGATGTCAGAGGCATGGAAGTCGGCCATTGGATTGTTGCGGGCAAAGCTGAAGACCTTGTGCGCGCCGGCACGTGCCTTCCATATATCAAAGGCCTTGTCGTCCAGGTTGAGGATGGCGATACCGCCCTCGCCCAGGCCTTCGAGAATCTCGCCCTTGGCTTCGACGATCTTTTCCGGGCCGCCGAACTCGCCAACGTGGGCGGTGCCGGCGTTGTTGATGATGACCACCTGGGGCCGGGTCAGGCCGACGGTGTAGCGGATCTCGCCAATGCGCGAGGCGCCCAGCTCGATCACCGCGGCGCTGTGCTCGGGGGCGATCTCCAGCAGGGTCAGCGGCGCGCCGAGGTCGTTGTTCAGGTTGCCGCGGGTGGCGTGCACCAGGCCACGGGTGCGCAGGATGCTGGCGAGCATCTCCTTGACCGTGGTCTTGCCGCTGGAACCGGTGATGGCCACCACCGGCTTGTCGAAGGCAGCACGGTTCAGCGCGCCAAGCTGGCCGAGGGCCAGGCGGCAATCGGCGACCAGCAACTGCGGCAGGTCGACATCGGCCACTTCACGCTCGACCAGGGCCGCGACAGCGCCCTTGGCCTTCACATCGGCCAGGTAGTCGTGGCCATCGAAGCGCGGGCCGGCCAGGGCGACGAACAGTTGCCCGGCGCCAACACTGCGGCTGTCGATGCTGACGCCGGTGAAGGAGGCGTCGGCACCGACTTGTTGACCACCCAGCGCTTTGGTCAGCTGGCTGAGTGACATCGGCTTAAGCATGTGGAGCCTCCCAGCCTGCAAGTGCCTTTTCGGCCTCGGTCAAATCGGAGAAATCATGACGCTCGCCATTGATCTCCTGGTAATCCTCGTGCCCCTTGCCGGCCAGCACGATCACATCGTCGGCAGCGGCGGTGGCAATCAGGTGCGCTATGGCTTCGCCACGACCGGCAACGAACTCGACCTCGGCAGGCTTGGCGAAACCCGGGCGGATGTCGTCAAAGATGCGCAGCGGGTCCTCAGTACGCGGGTTGTCGTCGGTGACCAGCACGCGGTCGGCCAGGCGCTCGGCCACTTCGGCCATCAGCGGGCGCTTGCCGCGGTCTCGGTCGCCGCCGCAGCCGAACAGGCACAGCAGCTTGCCGTGCGCATGCGGGCGCAGGGCTTCGAGCACTTTCTCGAGGGCGTCCGGGGTGTGCGCATAGTCGACCACCACCAACGGCTTGTCGCCCCCACCCAGGCGCTGCATACGGCCGATAGGCCCCTGCAGTTTCGGGGTAACCTTGAGGATTTCGTCCAGCGCATAGTCCAGCGCCAACAGAGTCGCCACGGCGGCGAGCATGTTGCTCAGGTTGAAGCGGCCCAGCAACTGGCTGCGCAGGGTACGTTCGCCCTGGGCGGTGACCAGGGTGGCGCGCACGCCATCGTCATTGAACACGGCTTCGCGGCAGAACAGCGAGGCCTCCGGGTTCTCCAGGCTGTAGCTGAGCAACCGGGTCTCGATATGGTCGACACTCGGGCGGCGGGCAAAATCGGCGGCCAGGCGACGGCCGAAATCGTCATCCAGGTTGACCACCTGGCAACGCAGGCTCGGCCAGGCGAACAGCTTGGCCTTGGCGGCCTCATAGGCCTCCATGCTGCCGTGGTAGTCCAGGTGGTCGCGGGACAGGTTGGTCATGACCGCGATGTCGAATTCCAGAGCGGCGACCCGGCCCTGCTCCAGCGCGTGGGAGGAAACCTCCATGGCCACGGCTTTGGCGCCACCTTTCTTGAGGTCATTGAGGGTCGACTGTACGGCGATCGGGTCGGGCGTGGTCAGGCGGCCACTCTGCAGCTCACCATAGAAGCCGGTACCCAAGGTGCCGATCAGGCCACAACGCTGGCCAAGCAAGTCCAGCGCCTGGGCCACCAGCTGGGTGACGCTGGTCTTGCCGTTGGTACCGGTAACGCCCACCAGGTTCAGCTGGCGGCTCGGTTCGCCATAGAAGCGACCTGCGATATCCGAAAGCTGGGCGATCAGGCCCTTGACCGGGATGAGCGGCACATCGGTGATTGGCAGGACGCTCGTGCCCTGCTCTTCATAGGCTACGGCGGCAGCGCCACGCGCCAGAGCATCGGCGATATGCTCGCGGCCATCGACCTTGGCGCCCGGAACAGCCAGGAACAGATCACCCGGGCGCACATTGCGGCTGTCCAGCGTCAGTTCACGGATCAACGGGTCACGGCTGGCGTGAGCGAAAAGCTTGCTCAATGGCATTGTCATCATCCACGCCCTCCCTTGGCGGTTGCAGCAGCATTGACTTGCGATTGTTCTACGGGCGCCGGTGGAGGCAGGTTGTCTGGCGGAACGTTCATCAGGCGCAGAGTGCCGGACATGACCTTGCTGAATACCGGTGCCGAAACCAGACCACCGAAGTAACCGCCCTTGCCAGGCTCATCGATCACCACGACGATGGCGTAGCGCGGGTCGCTCATCGGCCCGAAGCCGGCGAACAGCGAGCGGTAGGCGTTTTCGGTGTAGCCCTTGGAGCCGACGGTGGCCTTACGGGCGGTACCTGACTTGCCGGCCACGTGGTAGAACGGCACCTGGGCGCGGAACACGCCGCGCGGTGCTTCGATCACCTGTTGCAGCATGCCCTGAATGGTTTCGGCGGTTTCCTTCGGAATGGCCTGCACCGCTTCCGGGGCCTTGTCGACCTTGAGGATCGACAGCGGCACCATCTTGCCGTCGTTGGCCAGCGCCGCGTATGCATGCACCAGCTGCAGGGCGGTCACCGACACGCCATAGCCATAGGACAGGGTCGCAGTCTCGGCCTTGCGCCACTCGCGATGGTTGGGCAGGTTGCCGACGCGCTCGCCGGGGAAGCCAAGGCCGGTGTACTGGCCCAGACCGACCTGGGACATGACCCGGTAGATGGCCTCGCCGCCGATGTCGAAGGCGATCTTGCTCATGCCGACGTTACTGGAGTTGATCAGGATACCGGTCAGGTCGAGGATCGGGCCTTCGCTCCTGGACACGTCCTTGATGGTGTAGCGACCAATTTGCAGGCTGCCCGGGTACACCTCGACCTTGTCGGTCGGCTTCCAGCGGCCACTTTCCAGTGCCGCACTCATGGAGATCGGCTTGACCGTGGAGCCCGGCTCGAACACGTCGATGATCGCGCGGTTACGCATGGCGGCCGGGAACATGCTGCGGCGGTTGTTGGGGTTGTAGGTCGGCTGGTTGACCATGGCCAGGACCTCACCGGTCTTGACGTCCATGATCACCAGGCTGCCCGCCTTGGCATCCTGTTCGGCAATGGCGTTGCGCAGCTCGCGGGTGGCCAGGTACTGCAGGCGCAGGTCTATCGACAACGCCAAGGTCTTCCCGGCCTTGGCGTTCTTGGTTACCTGGATGTCCTTGATCAGCCGGCCGCGCCGGTCCTTGATCACCTGCCGCTTGCCGGGTACGCCAGCCAGCCATTCGTCATAGGCCAGCTCCACCCCTTCGCGACCGTGGTCGTCAAGGTCGGTGAAGCCGACCATGTGCGCGGTGACATCACCGGCCGGGTAGAAGCGGCGGAATTCTTCCAGGCCATACACGCCCGGCACTTTCAGGTCGAGCACATGTTGGCCCTGCTCCGGGGTCAGGCCGCGGACCAGGTAGATGAACTCTTTGCTGGCCTGCTGGGTCAGGCGCTCGGTCAGCTGCTGCGGGTTCTGCCCCAGTGCTGCTGCCAGCTGCGGCCAGCGGTCCTTGGAGGCCTGCATTTCCTTGGGGTTGGCCCACAGGGTGGTGACCGGGGTACTGACCGCCAACGGTTCACCGTTACGGTCGGTGATCAGGCCGCGGTGAGCCGGGATAGGGATGTGACGCAGGCTGCGCGCATCGCCCTGCCCCTTGAGGAAGTCACGGTCGACTACCTGCAGGTCGATGATGCGCCAGCAGATGGCACCGACCATCAGCGCCAGCAAGCCGATCACCACGCGGAAGCGCCAGGGGTAGAGTGCGCCTTCGAGCTTCATCATGGCGCCACCATCCGCACTTCGTCAGCCGAAGGTACGCGCATCTTCAGTTGCTCGGAAGCCAGGTTCTCGATGCGACTGGCGGCGGTCCAGGTGCTTTGTTCGAGAATCAGCCGGCCCCATTCGGCCTGGGCCTTGTCACGTTCGTTCAATTCGCCGTACAGCGTGTTGAGCAACTGACGGTTCCAGTGCGCGCTGTAGGACACGGCGATGGCCGAAACCAGCACGGCAACGAACAGCAGAAGCATCAGGAAGCTTCCGCCTGGCAAAGGTTTGGCAAACAGCCTGCTCACCGCAGCTTCTCCGCCACCCGCATAACGGCGCTGCGCGCCCGCGGGTTGGCCTTGAGCTCGGCGTCGGAAGCGAACTGAGCCTTGCCGATGAGCTTGATTTTCGGCTCGAAGACCTTGTGCTGTACCGGCAGGTTGCGCGGCAGGTTGTCAGCCTCGCCCTTGGCCAGCTTGCGCATGAACAGCTTGACGATGCGGTCTTCCAGAGAATGGAAGCTGATCACTGCCAGGCGGCCGCCCACTTCCAGCGCATCGATCGCGGCCTCCAGGCCTGTCTCGAGATCACCCAGTTCGTTGTTGACGTGAATGCGCAGGCCCTGGAAGGCGCGGGTCGCCGGGTTCTTGCCCTTCTCCCAGGCCGGGTTGGCCACCTTCAGCACCTCGGCGAGGTCGCCGGTGCGGGTGAACGGTTGCTGTTCGCGGCGCTGCACCACGGCGCGAGCCATGCGCTTGGCGAAACGCTCTTCGCCGTACTCCTTGAACACACGGGCTATTTCTTCTTCAGGTGCAGTGGCGATGAACTCGGCGGCGCTGATGCCCTGGTCCGGGTTCATGCGCATGTCCAGCGGGCCATCATTGAGGAAGCTGAAGCCCCGCTCGGGGTCATCCAGCTGCGGCGAGGAAACGCCCAGATCCAGCAATACGCCGCTGACCTTGCCATCCAGGCCACGCTCGGCCACTTCCGCGCCCAGCTCGGCAAAGCTGCGCTGCACAATGACAAAGCGGCCGTCTTCGGCCGCCAGCGCTTGCCCCGTGGCAATCGCCTGTGGATCTTTGTCGAAACCCAGCAGCCGCCCTTGCGGCCCGAGCTTGCTGAGAATCAGCCGGCTGTGCCCGCCACGGCCAAAGGTGCCGTCCAGATAGCAACCGTCGGCGCGCAGGGCCAATGCCTCGACAGCTTCGTCGAGCAGGACGGTAATGTGGTTGAAGCCGCTATCTATGGTCACAGGATCAGGTCACGCAATTCGTCGGGCATGGCGCCCGGTTGTTGAATAGCTGCAAGGTCTGCTGCCGAAACCGCGTTCCAGGCATCTTCATCCCACAGCTGGAATTTGTTCAGTTGCCCTACCAGCATCGCCTTCTTGTCGAGCTTGGCGTACTCACGCAGACGGGGCGGTACCAGGAAACGCCCACTGCCATCGAGCTCCAGGTCAACCGCGTTACCGATCAGCAAACGCTGAAGGCGGCGGTTTTCCTCACGCAACGATGGCAAGGCACGCAACTTGGCTTCTATCTGTTCCCACTCATCGAGGGGATAAACACACAAGCAGGGGTCAACGGCGTCGATGGTCACGATCAGCTGACCATTGCAACGCGAATCGAGCTCGTCACGGTACCGGCTCGGCATGGCGAGACGGCCCTTGGCATCGAGGCTGACGGCGTTGGCTCCGCGGAACACGGCTGCGATTCCCCACAATGTTAGCTTTTTTGTGCCAGAAAACCCACTTCATCCCACTTTCTGCCACTTGCGCACACTATAGGAATCCGCCCGCAGCACCGTCAAGGCACGTTCGGAAGGAAAAGCCTTACAGGACCGAGATTTAGCGCAATAAAGGAATGCGGAAGGACTACCGAGCAGAAAAAAACACGAGAAAAATCAAACCCGCGCAGGCGAATGGAGTTCGAAGTTAAAGTGATTTATTAAGAGTAAGATTTTTTCGGTATTACCAGAGGGCATCTGCTATCGAATAAAGCAGGGAGGGAAAGGTGGAGAGTCGATCTGTAAGCCGGGTTTTGTCGAGGACAGTCATTCCTCTACGACGGCCATCACTGGACGCCTCTAGCAACCTACCCGGTTCCGACGCGGGCCACGCCTGATGGAACCCTATTTGGTCTTGCTCCGAGTGGGGTTTACCTAGCCACTAACTGTTGCCAGCCGTGCGGTGCGCTCTTACCGCACCTTTTCACCCTTACCGGCACCGAAGTGCTTAGGCGGTTATTTTCTGTGGCACTTTCCGTAGGCTCGCGCCTCCCAGGCGTTACCTGGCACTCTGCCCTATGGAGCCCGGACTTTCCTCCCCCTGCTGTTGCGGAACAAAAGCAGGCAGCGACTGTCCGATCGACTCTCCACCGCCAAGATTAACGGCACGCGCGCCCAAGAACAAGCAATACCGGCATTTATATCAATATGCCACTATTCGGTTTTCTGCTTTTCCAGTGCAAGTTGATACAGCAGGTTCTTGCGCACCCCGGTAATTTCCGCAGCCAGCGCCGCCGCCCGCTTGAGTGGCAGCTCGGCCAGCAGCAGGTCGAGCACCCGTTGCGCTTCGGCACTGATCGCCTGTTCGCCCTCCGGCGCACTCCAGCCACCAACCAGTACCACGCACTCACCGCGCTGCTGGTTGCTGTCACCAGCAACGAAGGCGCGAAGCTCGGCCAGGGGCAGGCCCTTGAGGGTCTCGAAGGTCTTGGTCAGTTCACGCGCCAACAGCGCCGGGCGCTCGCCACCGAATACCGCTTCCATGTCTTCAAGGCATTCCAGGATACGGTGCGGGGCCTCGTAGAAGATCAGCGTGCGCGGTTCTTCCTTTACCTGCTCCAGGCGCGCCCGCCGTCCCGCCGCCTTGGCCGGCAGGAAGCCTTCGAAGATGAAACGGTCCGACGGCAGGCCGGCTGCCGACAGCGCGGCGATCAGAGCGCAGGCGCCCGGCACCGGGACCACATTTACCCCCGCAGCACGCGCCTGGCGCACCAGGTGGTACCCCGGATCGGAAATCAGCGGCGTGCCGGCATCGGAAACCAACGCCACATTCTCGCCTGCCAGCAGCTTGGTGAGAAAACGCCCGCCCTCGTCACGCTCGTTGTGTTCATGGCAGGCCGCCAGCGGCGTGTCGATGCCGAAGTGCTGCAGCAGACGGACCGAATGACGGGTATCTTCCGCCGCGATCAGGGCCACGTCCGCCAGCACCTTCAGCGCCCGGGCACTCATGTCGTCGAGGTTGCCGATAGGGGTTGCGACCACATACAGCGTCCCCACCGTGGATTTCGAAGCCCCTGCCACATCAGTCACTGCGCACACCTGTCGTTCGGATCAAAGGCGCCATTGTAGCCCGAGCGCCTGCAACAGGGCGCAAAGAACTTCGCCGACGACCGATGACAGGCCTCCTATAGTGAAGGATCGACACGGCAACATCGCGCCCCGGCCAGCGCTTGGGTACAATTGCCGGCCACCTTGATCGAGTAACAGGACCTTTACATGATCGCTTGCCTGCGGCTGTTCACAGCCCTCTGCCTTGCTGCCTTGCTGGCAGCCTGCGCCAGCTCGCCCTCATCCAGCCTGGGCGAACTGCCACGCACCCCGGACGCCAGCATCGAGCAACTGCTCGAAAAGGCTGCTTCCAGCAAGTCCGCGGAAGACGCCGCGCTGCTGCGCCTGAGCGCAGCCGACCTGGCCTACAGGCAGAAGGACTTCCCACGCGCCGCACGCATCCTCGAGCAGGTGCCGCTGGACACACTCAAGCCGGCCCAGCAAGTGTTCGCCAGCACCCTCGGTGCCGAGCTGGCCATGAGCCGCAACCAGCCCAAGGCTGCCCTGGCCGCTCTGGCCCACCCCAGCCTGCAGCGCGTCGCCGAACTGCCGGAAGAACAGCAAGCGCGCACCTACAGCGTGCACGCGGCCGCCCTCGAAGCCGATGGCCAGGCCCTCGCCGCCGCGCAACAGCGCGTGCTGCTGGGCCCGCTGCTCAGCGGTCAGGCCGCCAGCGCCAACAATGACGCCATCTGGGCACTGGTCGCCTCGCTGCCGGCAGAGCAACTGCAGCAGCCAGGCAACGACCAGACCCTTGCCGGCTGGACCAGCCTGGCCTTCGCGGTAAAAAGCGCCGGTACCCTGGAACAGCAGCAAGCGGCGATCGACGCCTGGGTCAAACAGCACCCGGACCACCCGGCCGCCCAGCAACTGCCGCTGGCTCTGACCAAGCTCAAGGAGCTGGCCAGCCAACCGCTGACCAAGATTGCCCTGCTGCTGCCTCAGGAAGGCCCGCTTGCCGGTGTTGCCCGCGCCCTGCGTGACGGTTTCATGGCTGCACACTTCCAGGCCCAGCAAGCCGGCCAGCAGGCGCCAGCCGTGCAGGTATTCGACAGCTCGCGCATCGGCTCGCTCGACGACTTCTATCGCCAGGCCCAGGCCGCAGGCGTACAGTTGGTCATCGGCCCGCTGGAAAAACCGCTGGTCAAGCAACTGGCTGCCAAGCCACAACTGCCGATCACCACCCTGGCCCTGAACTACGCCGACGCCGGCCAGAAGGCTCCACCGCAGCTGTTCCAGTTCGGCCTCGCTGCCGAAGACGAAGCCCGTGAAGTGGCCCGTCGCGCCCGCGCCGATGGCATGGTCCGCGCAGTTGCCCTGGTGCCGAGCGGCGAATGGGGCGATCGTGTGCTTGCCGCCTTCCGCCAGGACTGGGAAGGCAACGGTGGCACTCTGCTCGCCGCCGAACGCATCGCCCAGCCGGTCGCATTGGCCCAGCAGATTGCCGACCTGTTCCAGTTGCGCCAGAGCGAAGGCCGCGCCAAGAGCCTGCAGAGCACGGTAGGTGGCAGCATCGCCGCGCAGCCGTCGCGCCGTCAGGACATCGACTTCATCTTCCTCGCCTCGACCCCGCAACAGGCCCAGCAGATCAAGCCGACCCTGAACTTCCAGTACGCCGGTGACGTGCCGGTCTACGCCACTTCGAACCTGTATAGCGCCAGTGGTGACGTCAACCAGTACAACGACATGAACGGTATCCGCTTCTGCGAAACCCCGTGGCTGCTCGATACCAGCAACAGCCTGCGCCAGCAGGTCGTGCAGCAATGGCCGCAAGCGGCAGGCAGCCTGGGCCGCCTGTATGCCATGGGCGTCGACGCCTACAGCCTGGCGCCGCGCCTGGGCCAGCTGAAAGCGCTACCGGACAACCGCGTACTGGGCCTTTCGGGCAGCCTGAGCATGAACGCCAACCAGCGTGTCGAGCGCCAGCTACCTTGGGCCGAGTTCGTCGGTGGCCAGGTCCAGCTACTGCCTGACACTCCTCGCTGATGGCAGCAGCGTCGCCCACCAGCGCCGGGCAGGCAGCGGAAAGCCAGGCCCTTGAATATCTTCAAGGGCAGGGCCTGCAACTGCTGGCGCGCAACTGGCGATGCAAAGGCGGTGAGCTTGATCTGGTCATGCTCGACGCCGATACAGTAGTATTCGTCGAAGTCCGCTACCGGTTGCACGCGGGCTTCGGTGGCGCCCTCGGCAGTATCGACGGGCGCAAGCAGAAACGGTTGGTGCTCGCCGCCAGCCTGTTCCTGCAGAAGGAGCCCCACTGGGGCAACCACCCCTGCCGCTTCGACGTAGTCGCCCTGCAGGGCAGCCACCATGCAGGCAGACCGCTTCAATGGCTGAAAAACGCCTTCGAATGCTGAACCCATTCCGATTTTTTTGCTCTATGTTTCGCGGGCTGGTCGTTGTTGCGCGTAGCAAAGGCCACCGCCCCACTTAAGGTCACCAGATGGACATGCAATCCCGAATTCGCCGGCTATTCCAGGCCAGCATCGATACCAAGCAACAGGCAATGGACATCCTGGCACCGCACATCGAGCATGCCAGCCTGGTCATGGTCAACGCGCTGCTCAACGAGGGCAAGATGCTCGCCTGTGGCAACGGCGGCTCGGCCGGCGATGCCCAGCACTTTTCCTCCGAGCTGCTCAACCGCTTCGAGCGCGAACGCCCGAGCCTGCCGGCCATCGCGCTGACCACCGACAGCTCGACCTTGACCTCGATCGCCAACGACTACAGCTACAACGAAGTCTTTTCCAAGCAGATCCGCGCGCTGGGTCAGCCCGGTGACGTTCTGCTGGCGATCTCCACCAGCGGCAACTCGGCCAACGTGATCCAGGCGATCCAGGCCGCACATGACCGCGAAATGATTGTCGTAGCATTGACTGGTCGCGATGGCGGCGGCATGGCTTCGCTGCTGCTGCCTGAAGACGTGGAAATCCGCGTACCTTCGACGGTTACCGCGCGTATCCAGGAAGTCCACCTGCTGGCGATCCACTGCCTGTGTGATCTGATCGACAGCCAACTGTTCGGGAGTGAAGAATGACCCCTATGCGCCTCGGCCTTATGGCCCTGACCCTGTGCCTGAGCGTCACTGGTTGCAGCTCGGTACTGACCTCTACCCGCAATTCGCCGATCGAGGACGATCGCGGAACGCGCACCATCGGCAGCAAGATCGACGACTCGCTGATCGAAACCAAGGCTTCGGTCAACATCGCCAAGGCCAGCCCTGACCTGGACAAAGGTTCGCACATCGTTGTCAGCAGCTACAACGGCATCGTCCTGCTGGCCGGCCAGACACCACGCGCCGACCTCAAGAGCCTCGCCGAGCAGACTGCCAGCCAGGTACAGCGCGTCAAGAAAGTGCACAACGAGCTGCAGGTGATGCAACCCTCCTCCATCCTGGCGCGCAACAACGACGCCTGGCTGACCACCAAGATCAAGACCCAGATGCTGACCGACAATGCCGTGCCCAGCTCGCGCATCAAGGTGATTACCGAGAATGGCATCGTTTACCTGCTCGGCCTGGTGACCCAGCAGGAGGCCAACTCGGCCACTGCCGTGGTACAGGGCGTGTCGGGTGTGCAGAAGATCGTCAAGCTGTTCGAGTACATCGACTGATTCATCAGCCTGTGCTGGCCTCTTCGCGGGCTTGCCCGCGAAGAGGCCAGCACAGGCAAGCACAACACCTTGTCTTTTCAGAAATCCAGGAAACACCGCATGAAAAAGCTTCTGCTGCCTGCCCTGCTGTTCGGCACTTTCGCCACCCTGGCCGGCTGCTCTACACCAAGCCTGATCACCCTCAACGATGGCCGTGAAATCCAGGCCGTCGACGTACCGAAGTTCGACCGTGACGCCGGCTTCTATGAGTTCCAGCAACTCGACGGCAAGCGTACCCGCATCAACAAGGACCAGGTACGTACCATCAGCGACCTGTAAGCAGGGCTGGCGCAATTAAAAAAAGGCGATCCGGTTGGATCGCCTTTTTTATTACTTGACCACTTTCAGACTTGGTCGACCAGTCGGACGTGGCGGCTGGCCACCACCCTCTGGCGGGCCATCGTCATCCGGCTGCACATCATCATCTTCCTGCTCATCGTCATCCATCATGGACGACTCCAGCTCGAAGACCATACCCTGGCCATTCTCGCGGGCGTAAATACCCAGGATGGCGCCAACCGGCACGTACAGCGAGTGAGCCACGCCACCGAAGCGGCCCTCGAAGCTGACCGCGTCGTTGTCCATGTGCAGGCTGCGCACGGCACTTGGCGAGATGTTCAAGACGATCTGGCCATCACTGGCGAAACCGTCCGGCACCTGGACCTTCGGGAATTCGGCATTGACCAGCATATGGGGCGTGCAATCGTTGTCGACGATCCACTCGTACAGTGCTCGAACCAGATAGGGGCGACTGGAGTTCATCAACGGCTCCTTAAAGCTTGCGCATTTCACGTTCTACAGAGGACAGGCTCGCCTGGAAAGGCTCGCGGGCGAACTGCCGCTCCATGTAATCCAGCAGCGGCTTGGCTTGCCGCGGCAACTCGATACCCAACACCGGCAGACGCCAGAGGATGGGCAGTAGACAACAATCGACCAGGCTTTGCTCCTCACTCATGAAGCAGGCGTACTCGCCGAACAACGGCGAGACCCCGGTCAGGCTCTCACGCAATGCCTTACGCGCTTCGGTTCGGGCAGCCTCGCTACTGCGCGGGTCGAGCACAATATCGGCCAAGGAGCACCAGTCGCGCTGGATGCGGTGCATCAGCAAGCGACTGTTCCCCCGCGCAACCGGGTACACCGGCATTAGCGGCGGATGTGGATAACGCTCCTCGAGGTACTCCATCACCACGGTCGATTCATACAGCGCCAGGTCACGGTCGACCAGGGTCGGCACGCTGCCGTAAGGGTTCACCTCTGCCAGCTTGGGCGGCAGTCGACCGGGATCGACATCGATGACCTGCACGCTGATGCCCTTCTCGGCCAGCACGAGGCGTACCCGATGAGAATAGTGATCAGCGGGGTCGGAATAGCAGGCTAACCTGTTGGTTGCGCCCATGTAGCGCCTCCTCGTACGGGATGCTTGTAAAACTGTAAATGAAAACGCGCCCGTGGGGACCTGGCAGATCTGCCAGGCCACCACGGGCGCGTTCAACAACCAGAAACTACTGCGTGATCAGTGCACGTCCTTCCAGTATTCACGCTTGAGCAAATAGGCGAATACGAAGAAGAAAGCCAGGTACAGCAACACGTAGGTACCGATGCGCTGGCTTTCCAGTTTGACCGGGTTGGCCGAATAGGCCAGGAAGGTCACCAGGTTCTTGACCTTCTCGTCGAACTGCTCGGTCGTCAGGGTACCGGAATTCGGCGTAATGGTCAGCTGGTCGCAGGCTTCATGGGTCAGCGGGCTACCAGTCAGTGGGTCGAATTGCTTCTTGCCATCGGTCACGGTCTGCACCTGCTTGCAGCCAACCACCTGGTTACCCTGCAAGCCGACCAGCACGTTAGGCATGCCGACGTTCGGGAACACCTTGTTGTTCACCCCATAAGGCCGCGACGGGTCCTCATAGAAGCTGCGCAGGTAGGTGTACAACCAGTCGGTACCACGCACTCGGGCCACCAGGGTCAGGTCGGGCGGTGCAGCGCCGAACCAGGTCTTGGCGTCACTGGGCTTCATGCCGATCTGCATGTGGTCACCGATCTTGGCACCGGTGAACACCAGCTTCTCGAGCATCAGCTCGTGGGGGATGCCCAGGTCATCAGCAACCCGCTCGTAACGCTGGAACTTCGCACTGTGGCAACCCATGCAATAGTTGGCAAAGGTACGCGCACCGTCCTGCATGGCGGCCTTGTCGCTCAGGTCGATGTCGACCTTGTCCAGCTCCAGGCCCGTTTCGGCAGCGAAGGAAAAGGCAGGCATCACTGCCAGCAAAAATACTGCAATCAACTTTTTCATCAGCCAGTCACCCTTTCCGGAACCGGTTTGGTCTTCTCGAGCCTTGTGTAGAACGGCATCAGCAGGAAGTAGGCGAAGTACAACACCGTGCACACCTGCGACAGCAAGGTACGCCCAGGTGTCGGCGCCAGCACGCCCAGTATGCCGAGGATGACGAAGGCCACGCAGAACACCAGCAGGAAGAGCTTGCTGATCCAGCCCTTGTAGCGCATGGAGCGGACCGGGCTGCGGTCGAGCCAGGGCAAGACGAACAACACGGCAATGGCCGCACCCATGGCAATGACGCCCATCAGCTTGTCAGGCACCGCACGCAGGATCGCGTAGAACGGCGTGAAGTACCACACAGGCGCAATGTGCTCGGGGGTCTTGAAGGCGTTCGCCTGCTCGAAGTTAGGTTTCTCCAGGAAGTAACCGCCCATTTCCGGGAAGAAGAACACCACGGCGCAGAACACGAACAGGAACACCACCACGCCGACAATATCCTTGACGGTGTAGTACGGGTGGAACGGGATACCGTCCAGCGGGATACCGTTTTCGTCCTTTTTCTTCTTGATGTCGACGCCATCGGGGTTGTTCGAACCCACTTCGTGAAGGGCGAGGATGTGCAGGACCACCAGGCCGAGAATCACGATCGGCAAGGCAACCACGTGCAGGGCGAAGAAGCGGTTCAGAGTGATACCCGAGATCAGGTAGTCACCACGGATCCACTGGGTGAGGTCGCCACCGATCACCGGAATGGCACCGAACAGCGAGATGATCACCTGGGCACCCCAGTACGACATCTGGCCCCACGGCAGCAGGTAGCCCATGAAGGCTTCGGCCATCAGCGCCAGGTAGATCAGCATGCCGAACAGCCACACCAGTTCACGCGGCTTCTGGTAGGAACCGTAGAGCAGGCCGCGGAACATGTGCAGGTAGACGACGATGAAGAACGCCGATGCACCTGTGGAGTGCAGGTAGCGCAGGATCCAGCCGTATTCCACATCCCGCATGATGTACTCGACCGAGGCGAACGCCTCTTCTGCCGAGGGTGTGAAGCTCATGGTCAGCCACACACCGGTGACGATCTGGTTGACCAGCACCAGCAACGCCAGCGAGCCGAAGAAGTACAGGAAGTTGAAGTTCTTGGGTGCGTAATACTTGCTCAGGTGGTCTTCCCACATCTTGGTCGCGGGGAAGCGAGCATCAATCCAGTCCATGAACTTGCTCATCATGCGTTCTCCTGGTCAACGCCGATGACGACGATCTCGTCCGACTCGTAAGAGTGCGGTGGCACGGGCAGGTTGAGTGGCGCCGGCTGCGACTTGTAGACACGGCCGGCCAGGTCGTAGTGGGAACCGTGGCATGGGCAGAAATAGCCACCGACCCATTTCGGGCCAAGGTCAGCGGGTGCGACTTCCGGGCGGAAGGTGGGCGAGCAGCCCAGGTGTGTGCACAGGCCAACAAGGATGAGGATTTCCGGCTTGATCGAACGAACCTGCGGATCGACGTAGGTGGGCTGCACCGAGGCCTTGGACTCGGGGTCAGCCAGATCACCTACGACCTTTTTCAGGTTACCGAGGATCTCGTCCGTTCGCCGCACGATGAACACTGGCTGGCCGCGCCACTCGGCCACCATCTGCTGCCCGGCCTCGACCTTGGCGATATTGACCTTCACCGGTGCACCCGCGGCTTTCGCCTTGGCACTGGGAAACCATGACCCCACGAACGGTACCGCAGCCCCCACTGCCCCCGCCGCCCCGACTACGGATGTCGCGGCTACGAGGAAGCGGCGCCGGCCTGCGTTGACGCCGTCATTGCTCATTCAGTCCTCTCCCATCAGCTTGCTTGACCAGTTGGACCTGGCCTGTACTTAGGTAATGTCTGTGGCACTAAAAATTGGCCGCCATGGTAAGAAACAAATCCACACACTGACAAGGTGATTACCCGGGGAACGGGCTACAACCCTCGCTTTGCTTGATCTGCGTCTATGCGGCAAGTCGTCACGGACATGCTGACAGGTTAGTTCAAGACATAAAAAAAGCCCGGTTCCAAAGAACCGGGCTTTTTTCGACTGCCGAAGCGGTATTAACGCTTGGAGTACTGAGGACGCTTACGCGCTTTACGCAGACCCACTTTCTTACGCTCGACTTCACGAGCGTCGCGGGTGACGTAGCCAGCACGACGCAGAGCGCCACGCAGGGTTTCGTCGTATTCCATCAGAGCGCGGGTGATACCGTGACGGATCGCACCGGCTTGACCGCTGACACCACCACCGGAAACGGTGACGTAGATGTCGAACTTCTCAACGGTTTCGGTCAGCTCGAGCGGCTGACGAACAACCATGCGAGCGGTTTCGCGACCGAAGAACACGTCCAGAGAACGGTTGTTGATGGAAATGTTACCAGTACCCGGACGCAGGAATACGCGAGCGGTTGCGGTCTTGCGACGGCCAGTGCCGTAGTTTTGAGTCGCCGACATAATGAACTATCCCGTTAGATCTTCAGTTCTTGAGGCTGCTGAGCAGTGTGTGGGTGAGCAGCACCCGCGTACACTTTCAGCTTGCGGTACATGTCGCGACCCAGCGGGTTCTTCGGCAGCATGCCTTTGACCGCAGTTTCGATAACACGCTCAGGGGCCTTGGCGATCAACTTCTCGAAGTTGATTTCCTTGATACCGCCCGGGAAACCGGAGTGGGAGTAGTACATCTTGTCGGAAGACTTGGCACCAGTCACACGAACCTGCTCGGCGTTGATAACGACGATGTAGTCGCCGGTGTCAACGTGAGGGGTGTATTCTGGCTTGTGTTTGCCACGCAGACGGCTAGCGATTTCGGTAGCCAGACGACCCAGGGTCTGGCCAGCGGCGTCGACTACGAACCACTCGCGCTTTACTGTTTCCGGTTTAGCAGTAAAAGTTTTCATTCTCTAAAGCCTCAGAGGCCGCCCAGCGAAAAATAGACGGCGAATCTTACTGGATAGTGCACAGCTTGCCAAGGGCAAGCGCGCAGCCGAACGCTGACGCTTTTGGGGGCTCGGGTCAGGCACGCCAATGTTCGACGGGGTTCTTCCTGCGTGGTGGTGCATCACTTCCGCCACACGGAGAGGTGCCGAATTATCCAGATTGCGCGAAAAATTTCAACCTGCTTTGATGGGCTTCTTTGCCAAGGAGTGTCTATCCGATGGAATACCGCCAGCTTGGCCGTACCGACCTCAATGTCAGCGCCCTGTGCCTTGGAACCATGACCTGGGGCGAACAGAACAGTCAGGCCGAGGCCTTCGAGCAGATTGCCCGGGCCAAGGCCGCCGGGGTCAACTTCATCGACACCGCCGAAATGTACCCGGTGCCGCCCCGCCCCGAAACCTACGCCGCCACCGAGCGCATCATAGGCAACTGGTTCCGTGACAATGGCGATCGCGACGGCTGGGTGCTGGCCAGCAAGGTCGCCGGCCCCGGCAACGGCATCAGCCACATTCGCGACGGCCAGCTCAAGCACAACCGCCAGCATATCGTCGCGGCGCTGGACGAGAGTCTCAAGCGCCTGCAGACCGACCGCATCGACCTGTACCAGCTGCACTGGCCCGAGCGCAGCACCAACTTCTTTGGCAAGCTGGGCTACCAGCATTTGCCACAGGACCACTTCACCCCGCTGGAAGAAACCCTCGAAGTGCTCGACGAGCAGGTACGCGCGGGCAAGATCCGCCACATCGGCCTGTCCAACGAAACGCCGTGGGGCACCATGAAGTTCCTGCAACTGGCTGAAAGCCGCGCCTGGCCGCGAGCGGTATCGATCCAGAACCCTTACAACCTGCTCAACCGCAGCTTCGAGGTGGGCCTTGCGGAAGTGGCCATCCGCGAGCAATGCGGCCTGCTGGCCTATTCGCCGCTGGCGTTCGGCATGCTCTCCGGCAAATACGAGAACGGCGCACGCCCGGAAAACGCACGCCTGACCCTGTTCAGCCGCTTTGCCCGTTATTCCAACCCACAGACCGTGGCGGCCTGCAGCCGCTATGTGCAGCTGGCCCGCGAGCACGGCCTGGACCCGGCGCAGATGGCCCTGGCGTTCGTTACCCGGCAGCCGTTCGTGACCAGCAATATCATTGGCGCGACCAGCCTCGAACAGCTGGACAGCAACCTTGCCAGCCTCGAGCTGAGCCTGAGTGATGAACTGCTGGCGGCGATCGAGGCGATTCACCAGGAGCAACCGAACCCGGCGCCTTGAGCCGGACCCTGTGCGCACTTCGAGGCCTGTGGGACACCTGTAGGAGCAGCCTTGTGCTGCGAAGAGGCCTGTATGGCTGAAGGTTGCCTGTGGCAGCAATGGCCTCTTCGCAGCACAAGGCTGCTCCTACCGGTTGGCTCTGCCCCTCTGCTGCACAGGCTAGACACAATCGCCAAAAAATAAGACGATCCAGCCGGTGATTGACCACTCTACCCTATAAGAACAATGACAATGATGTTTACCCAACCCTCCGCGTCGCTGCGGCGCGTCAGCATCCTGGCCATTGACAAGGTGTTCGCTTCGACCTTGATGCAGGCCAAGGATTTCTTCCACCTCGCCAGCTTGCGCTACAGCAAGCAACTGGGCCTGGGCCTGCAGCCCATGTTCGAGATTCGCCTGGTGAGCCCGGACGGCCAGCCCGTGGACAGCTTCAGCAATGTGCAGTTGCCGGTCGAAGGCGGCCTTGACGACGCCGACGTGATCATCCTCCCGGCCTTCTGGGATGACTTCGACAACCTGCTGCAACGTTATCCACAGGTACTGCCGTGGCTGCGTGAACAGCATGCCCGCGGCTCGGTGCTGTGCGCCGAGGCCAGTGGCGTATTCTGGCTGGCCGAGTCCGGCCTGCTCGATGGCAAGGAAGCGACCACCTACTGGCGCTTCTTCAACAGCTTTGCCGAACGCTTCCCGAAGATCCGGCTGAACCAGGACAAGCACCTGACCGATGCAGACAACCTCTATTGCGCCGGCGGGACCACTTCAGCCTGCGACCTGTACATCTATCTGATCGAACGCTTCTGCGGCGCCAACGTGGCCCGCGCCGTGTCCCGCGACATCCTCTACGAAGTGCAGCGCAACTACACCCCGGGACGCATGGGCTTTGGCGGGCAGAAGCTGCACCAGGACCTGATCATCCTGCAGATACAGCACTGGCTGGAAGAGCACTTCGCCGACAAGTTCCGCTTCGAGGACGTGGCTCGCAACCACGGCATGAGCATTCGCAATTTCATGCGGCGTTTCCAGAGCGCTACGGGTGACAAGCCGCTGCACTACCTGCAACGGTTGAGGATCGAGACGGCCAAGGGCTTGTTGTCGAGCACGCGCAAGAGCATCAAGACCATCAGTTATGAGGTGGGCTATGACGATGCCAGTTTCTTTGCGCGGCTGTTCCGCCAGCATACCGAGTTGTCGCCGAACCAGTATCGGCAACAGTTCATGCAAGAGGCTTGAGGCCAATGGGGCTGCCCTGCAGCCCATCGCGACACAAGGCCGCTCCTACAGGGAATCGCGTAATCCTGTAGGAGCGGCCTTGTGTCGCGAAAGGGCCGCAAAGCGGCCCCGGCAATTTCAAGGCTTGTGCGCCCGCGCCAGGAACTCGTGCGACTGCATCTCCAGCAAGCGGCTCAGGGTGCGCTGGAACTCGAAGGCCAAGCGCCCACCGGTATACAGGTCCTTCAGCTCCACCTCGGCCGAGATGATCAGCTTGACGTTGCGGTCGTAGAACTCGTCCACCATGTTGATGAAGCGGCGGGCGATGTCGTCGGTGGTGACCCCCATCTGTTCCACGTTGCTCAACAGCACGGCATGGAAGATCTTGCCCAGTTCGATGTAGTCGTTCTGGCTGCGGGGGCCGTCGCACAGGGCGCGGAAGTCGAACCAGGCCACGTCGTCACAGGTAAGCAGGGCATTGATCGGGCGATTCTCGATCATCAGCACGTCGTTCTGGACCGCCTGGGTGCACTCGGGGGTCAGTGCTTTGAAGCTTGCGCGCAGGCTCTGGTGAGCCGCTTCATCGAGCGGGTAATGGTAAAGCTCGGCCTGCTCCAGGTGACGCAGGCGGTAGTCGACCCCGCTGTCGACGTTCACCACCTCGGTGTACTGCTTGATCATGGCGATGGCCGGCAGGAAACGCGCGCGCTGCAGGCCGTCCTTGTACAGGCCGTCCGGCACGATGTTCGAGGTAGCCACCAGCGATACGCCGTTCTTGAACAACTCTTCCATCAGGGTGCCGAGAATCATCGCGTCGGTAATGTCCGACACGAAGAATTCGTCGAAACAGATGACCTTGGCTTCTTCGCTGAAGCGCTTGGCAATGATGGTCAGCGGGTTCTTCTCGCCCTTGAGGGTTTTCATTTCCTCGTGCACACGCTTCATGAAGCGGTGGAAGTGCGTGCGCATCTTCTGCTTGAACGGCAGCGCCTCGAAGAAGGTATCGACCAGGTAGGTCTTGCCGCGCCCTACCCCACCCCAGAAGTACAGGCCCTTGACCGGGGTCTGCTCCTTTTTGCCGAACAGCTTGCCGAACACGCCCGGCTTGTTGTTCTGCGCGTGTACCAGGTCATCGTACAGGCGCTGCAGGTGACGCACCGCAGTTTCCTGCGCCGCGTCATGGAAGAAGTCGGGACGTTTCAGATCTGCTTGATATCGTTCTAGGGGCGTCATGATTCGTTAGCGAGGCAACAAAAAACGGGCCGTCACTGTAGCGACAGGCCCGCTTAATGGCAATCAGACTTGCGTCAATATGCCTCATCCAGACCAACTAAGTGCAGGATGGCACCGGCTTTGCCGGTGTTCGCGGGTAAACCCGCTCCTACAGGCGAAATGCCTCAGTCCGGTTGTGGCGCAAGCGCTGCACGCAGGCTTTCGATAGCCGCATCACGGGCTTCGGCGCTGTCGAACTGCGGCCCCTCGGCAACCTGTTCACCGTTCAGCCACAGACCGAAACCCAGGCCTTCGACGCGTACATCCGCCTCGCCACCTTGCTGCAGCTGCTTGCTCACGGCGCCGGCGCTCTTGCCGTCGGCGAAGCTGCGCGACAGCAGCAGTTGCTCGCCATCAGCGGCAAGCAGGCGGAAGCGGAAGCTGCCGTCTTCATCGCGGAAGCTGACGAAACGCGCACTCTTGGCGGCCTTCTTCTTCACTTCGGTGCTGGCCTGCACGCTGCTACGGAACGAACGCAGGCCAACGGCCTCGCGCAGCTGCTCGAGGAATGGCGTGGCGATCTTGCGAGCCTTGGCAGCGCCGGCCAGCAGGATGTCTTCCAGGTCCGCCGGACGGGCGATCAGCTGGTGGTAGTACTCGCGCTTCTCGGCCAGCTGGCCGTCCAGCAGCTGGAACAGACGCTGCTTGGCCTCGCCCCAGCCCAGGCCCTGCAGCAGCTCTTCACGGAACTCGGCGCACTGCGCCGGCGTCGAGAAGGCCTGGAACAGGGTGAACAGGTGAGCGTTGTCCGGGTCTTTCGCCTCGCCAGGCGCACGCGAGTCGGTGACGATGCGCGAGATGGCGTCTTTCATCTCCTTGGCGCTGGTGAATAGCGGGATGGTGTTGTCGTAGCTCTTGGACATCTTGCGCCCGTCCAGGCCCGGCAGGGTCGCCACGCTCTCCTCGATCACCGCTTCCGGCAGGGCGAAGAAGTCCTTGCCCTGGCCGAACAGGTGGTTGAAGCGCTGACCGATGTCGCGGGCCATTTCCACGTGCTGGATCTGGTCACGACCGACCGGCACCTTGTTGGCGTTGAACATCAGGATGTCCGCAGCCATCAGCACCGGGTAGCTGTACAGGCCCATGGTCACGCCGGCATCCGGGTCTTCGCCGTTTTCCAGATTCTTGTCCACCGAGGCCTTGTAGGCGTGCGCGCGGTTGAGCAGGCCTTTGGCACTGACGCAGGTCAGCAGCCAGGTCAGCTCGGGGATTTCCGGGATATCGGACTGGCGGTAGAAGGTCACCTTGTCCGGATCGAGACCGCCGGCCAGCCAGGTGGCGGCAATTTCCAGACGCGAACGCTGGATACGCAGCGGGTCGTCGCACTTGATCAGGGCGTGGTAGTCGGCCAGGAAGTAGAACGAGTCGACACCGGGCTGCTGGCTGGCACGGATTGCCGGGCGGATGGCGCCGGCGTAGTTGCCCAGGTGCGGAGTGCCGGTGGTGGTGATACCGGTGAGAATGCGCGTGGTCATGGGTGTTCGCTTATTCAGGCTTGGCTCAGTTCGAAAGGCGCGGCAGCAGCAGATCCTTCAGATCGGTCAGCTTGCCATGGAAGAAGTGTCCGCATTCTGCCACTTTCAGCAGCTCATGGGGGCGCGACAGGCTGTCGGACCATTCGTAAACCAGCTGCGGCGCGACGACTTCGTCGGCGTCAGGCTGCACCACGGTGATCGGGCAGCGCTGCGGCAGCGGGAAATCCGCCGTCAGGCGCATGACCGCAGGGGCGATCATGAACAGCTGCTGCAGCTCTACTCCAGTGGCCTCGAGGCGGCCGGCCAGGCTGGTGGCGACAAAACCACCGAACGAGAAGCCCATCAGCACCAGCGGCAGGCCCAGATGCTTCTCGCGCAGCCAGGCCGCAGCGGCCTCGGCATCGGCCACCTCGCCAGCGCCCATGTCATGGGTGCCGGCGCTCTGCCCGACGCCACGGTAGTTGAACCGCAAGGTCACGTAGCCGGCGTCGCGGGCGGTGCGTTGCAGGGTCGAGACCACCTTGTTGAGCATGGTGCCACCCTGGACCGGGTTGGGGTGGCAGATCAGCACCGCGCCACGTGCATTGGCCACGTCCAGGTACAAGGCTTCCAGCTGGCCGCTGGGGCCATCGATGAACAAGGGGGTTTCGCGGACAAGCAAGGCACTACTCCGTGACCTCGGAAGGGGTCGATTCGTCTAGATGAGGAATTCTGTTCTGATTTGCGATCGCTCGCGGTATACAGCGCAGGTCTGAGCCGTTAACGTAAAGCAAAGCCGTTTATAGAGGAAGGACTCGTGGAACTCTCGCTCCTTGTTTGGTTGTTGCCGACCCTGGCCCTGGTCATCGGCGTGGTGGTTGGGTTCGTCGTCGCTCGCCTGCTGCCCAATGCCGCGCCGAGCAGTACCCAGCGTCAACTGGATGATATCCAGAAGCGCTTCGACAGCTATCAGAACGAAGTGGTTACTCATTTCAACAGCACTGCCGTGCTGGTCAAGAAACTGACCCAAAGCTATCAGGACGTGCAGGACCACCTGGCCGAAGGCGCCAACAGCCTGGCTCTGGACGACGTCACTCGCCAACGCTTGCTGGCAGCCCTGCACTCCGAGGCAGCGCAAGGCCCACGCGACCGTTTGACCCCGCCGAAGGATGCCGAAGTGCCGCGTGACTACGCGCCGAAAGCACCGAACTCGCCGGGCATGCTCGACGAGAGCTACGGGCTCAAGCGCTGATCTGCAGAAAATGACAAAGGCCTCGCAAGAGGCCTTTTTCATGGGCTGGATTCACTGGCCTCTTCGCGGGTGAACCCGCTCCCACAGGGGCGGCGCAGGTTTCAAATACTGCGCCTGACCTGTAGGAGCGGGTTTACCCGCGAAGAGGTCGGCCCAGGCAACCTAGCTGCAGGCCTGCAATGCCTGCTCGACATCCGCCAGCAGGTCCTCCACATCTTCCAGCCCCACCGACAGGCGCACCAGCCCCTCCGATATCCCGTGATGGTCCCGCTCCTTCGCGGTATAGCTTGAGTGCGTCATGCTCGCCGGATGCTGCGCCAGCGACTCGGCATCGCCCAGGCTCACCGCCCGCGCAAACAGTTGCAAGGCATTCATGAACCTGCGCCCGGCCTCGATACCCCCCTTTAACTCGAAGGCGATCATCCCGCCCGGCAAACGCATCTGCCGCTGCGCCAGCTCGTACTGTGCAAACGACGGCAAACCCGGGTAGTGAATCAGCTCCACCTGCGGCTGCCGCGCCAAAACTTCGGCCACCTGCTGGGCATTTGCGCAATGGCGGTCCATGCGCAGGGCCAAGGTCTTGATACCGCGCATCAGCAGCGCCGCATCGTGGGGTGACAGCACCGCCCCGGTCATGTCCTTCAGCCCTTCCAGGCGAATGCGGTCGACCAGCGCCTTGCGCCCCACCACCAGCCCGGCAGTGATATCACCGTGGCCACTGAGGTACTTGGTCGCCGAATGCACCACCAGGTCCGCCCCCAGCTCCAGCGGCCGCTGCAGGTAGGGCGTGCAGTAGGTGTTGTCGACCACCACATGCACATCATGCCCGCGTACGGCCTCGGCCACCGCGGCGATATCCACCAGCTGCATGTTGGGGTTGGCCGGCGTTTCGAAGTAGATCATCCGCGTCTTGCTGTTGATCGCCGCTTTCAGGGCCTTGGCATCGTTCAGGTCGACATGGCGGATCTTCACCCCGAATTCGCCAATGCCATGGTGCAGGAAAGCAAAAGTGCAGCCGTACAATGTGCGCCCGACGATCAGCTCATCGCCAGGGCGCAACAGGGTCCAGATCGTCGAGGTGATGGCCCCCATGCCCGACGCCAATGCCAGCCCTGCCTCGCCACCCTCCAGCGAGGCCATGCGCTGCTCCAGCAGGGCCAAGGTAGGGTTGGAAATGCGGCTGTAGAAATGCCCCGGCTCCTCCCCAGCGAAGCAAGCAGCACCGTATTCGACTGTGGGGAAGGCATAAGTAGCGGTCTGGTACACCGGCGGCACCAGGGCGCCACCGTGGGAAACCGGATCGTAGCCATGGTGAATGGCCCGCGTGGAAAAACCGGTGTTGTTATGGGAGTCGCGCATGGCAACAGCCTCTTGTGGTTTGCTATAAGCTTATGCCACCGAGCTGCCCGATTTTTTCCAAAATGGCCCACGCATACGCGTGCTTGTTGGAACAAAAACAATAATTACCGGACCAGGAGGGCAAAACATGCCTTCACGCCTCGACCGCACCGACCGCGCCCTGCTCGCTGCCCTGCAGGACAACGCCCGCCTCACCGTTGCCGAACTTGCCGACCAGGTAGCGTTGACCACCTCGCCATGCTGGCGGCGGGTCAAGTTGCTGGAGGAAAACGGCTACATCACCGGCTACCAGGCCATCCTCTCGCCCAAGTCACTGGGGTTTGGCGTCACCGCGTTCGTCAGCATCATGATGGACTCGCACACCAAGGACATGGCACTGGCATTCGAACAGCGGCTGATGGAAATTCCCGAGATTGTCGCCTGCCACAACATCTCCGGGCGCTACGACTTCTTGCTTGAGATCCTGGCGCGGGATTTGGAGTCGTTTGGCGAGTTCACCCGGGAAGTGCTGCAACGGTTGCCGGGGGTTAAGGAGATTTACTCGAGTTTTTCCTACAAGGCAGTGAAGGAACGGCGGGTGATACCCGTGTCCGAAAAGCATATTTAGCCCCGCCATGGCAGGGCTTCAACGAGCTGGGGCAAGCCCTGGTGCTAGCCGCACAGTCGTTTTTCCTCCACTAGCGCGAGACAGCAGAATTTTCCAAAGCCGTGATGCGGCGATCCAATTCACGAACAGACTCGATCAAAGGCACGACCAGCTTTTCGTAATCGACGGTCAGCAACCCGTCTTTTTCATGCACCAACTCCGGGTACACCTTCTGCACCTCCTGGGCGAGCACAGCAAGGTCATCCCTGCCGGACTCTTTCCACTTCATCCGCACCCCATGAATCTTCAGCAGGGTATCGGTGGAGCCCAACAGTTCGGTGATATCGGTCTTCAACCGAACATCGCTGAATGGGCAACATTTGGCCCCAAGATCGGCGTGTGCCGTACCCGATAATCCAGCAGCCAATACCAGCGTACATGCCGCAAAATATTGAGGAAATTTCACCGCTAGGCCTCCTTAGTTGTTAGAGCACCCAGAGTGAACGGAGGGCCTCCTACCCAAAAGTCGGTTTTTTCGCCCGGCACAGCAGGAAAAGGCGGCGCAGCTTGTAGGATGAAGCGCAGAGAGCGGTCAAACCGTACAAGGTACGCCATCTATCAGGGTCTACACGCATGGCAAGATGCTCAATAAAAAACCCCGCCGAGGCGGGGTTTTCCTTGCAGGCTAGCGCTTAGATCGCGCCACGCTGACGCAACACGTCCAGCACCTGCTTCACGCCCTCTTCCACACTGGTGGACTGGGTGTCGATCACCAGGTCGGCATCCAGCGGCACATCGTACGGGAAGCTTTCGCCCGGGATGTTGTCGCCCCCAGCAGCGTACAAGCCTTGCGGGTCACGCTCACGGCAGGCCAGCGGCGAGGCCTGGACGTAAACGGTCACCAGGCGCTCCTTGCCGATCAATGCCTTGGCCTGTTCCCGGCCTTCTGCATCAGGGGCCACGAACGCGGCCAGAGTCAGCAGACCGGCTTCGTTGAACTGGCGCGCCACATGGGCAGCGCGGCGCCAGTTCTCGGTGCGGCCTGCGCGGTCCTGCGGCAAGCCCTTGTTCAGGTCATGGCGCAGGTTCTGGCCGTCGAGCACGTACACTGCACGGCCCATGTCGAACAGCTTGCGCTCCACGGCATAGGCCAGGGTGCTCTTGCCAGCGCCGGACAGGCCACTGAACAGCACGGTGGCAGGCTGCTGGCCGAAGCGTAGGGCGCGCTCTTCGGTGGCCACATGGCACAGCTTGCCATGATGGCCGGTGCTGCCGTGCGGCAGGACTGGCGGGGCGATGATCATGCCGGCGCCGACCGTGCCGTTGGTCAGCCGGTCGATGACGATGAACGCACCGGTGGTGCGGTTGCTTTCGTAACCGTCCAGGGCAATCGAGGCGTCCAGGGACACCTTGACGCGGCCGATCTCGTTCAGTTGCAGCGCGCTGGCAGCGCCCTGCTCCAGGGTGTTCACATCGACCTTGTGGGTGATGCTGGCAATCGAGCCCGGCACGTAGCTGGTGGCGCGCTTGATGTCGTATTTCTTGCCCGGGAGCATCGGCTCCTCGGCCATCCACACCAGCATGGCGTCGAACTGGTCGGTGACCGGCGGGACGTTGTCGGCATGCACCAGCAGGTCGCCACGGGAGATGTCGATCTCGTCTTCCATGGTCAGGGTCACGGCCTGGCCAGGGCCTGCGTTTTCCAGCTCGCCTTCGTAGGTGACGATGGACTTGACGCGGCTGCTCTTGCCCGACGGCAGCACGACGATTTCATCGCCCTTGTGCACCACGCCGCTGGCGATGGTGCCCGCGAAACCGCGGAAGTTCAGGTTCGGGCGGTTGACGTACTGCACCGGGAAGCGCAGGTCGGTGAAGTTGCGGTCGGCCGACACTTCGACGGTTTCGAGGATTTCCATCAACGTCGGGCCGGCGTACCACGGCGAACGCTCGCTGTGGTTGACCACGTTGTCGCCCTTGAGCGCCGACATCGGCACGAAGTGCAGGCTGCTCGGCACCAGGTTGATGGCTTCGGCGAACTTCAGGTAGTCGGCCTTGATCGACTCGAACACGCCCTGGTCGAAGCCTTTGAGGTCCATCTTGTTGACCGCGACGACGATGTGCTTGATGCCCAGCAGCGAGGCAATGTAGCTGTGGCGGCGGGTCTGGGTCTGCACGCCGTAGCGGGCATCGACCAGAATGATCGCCAGGTCGCAGGTGGACGCGCCGGTGGCCATGTTGCGGGTGTACTGCTCGTGGCCCGGGGTGTCGGCAATGATGAACTTGCGCTTGGCGGTGGAGAAATAGCGGTAGGCGACATCGATGGTGATGCCCTGCTCGCGCTCGGCCTGCAGACCGTCGACCAGCAGCGCCAGGTCGACTTCCTCGCCGGTGGTGCCGACCTTTTTCGAATCGCGAGTGATGGCCTCGAGGTGGTCCTCGTAGATCATCTTCGAGTCATGCAGCAAGCGCCCGATCAGGGTGCTCTTGCCGTCATCCACGTTGCCGCAGGTGAGAAAACGCAGCAGTTCTTTGCGCTCGTGCTGAGCCAGATAAGCGAGGATGTCTTCGCTGATCAAATCGGATTGGTGCGACATGGAGTAACCCTGAAAATTAGAAGTAGCCCTGACGTTTCTTGTCTTCCATGGAACCGGCGCCATCGTGGTCGATGACTCGGCCCTGGCGCTCGGAAGTGCGCGTCAGGAGCATTTCCTGAATGATGTCGGTGAGCGTCTCGGCTTCCGACTCGACAGCACCCGTCAACGGGTAGCAGCCAAGGGTACGGAAACGCACCTTTTTCTTGACGATGCGCGCTTTCTCTTCATCGGTGAGATGTTCGAGGATGCGCTCGTCGTCGATCATGATCAGGGTGCCGTTCTTCTCGATGACTTCGCGCTCGGCGGCGAAGTACAGCGGCACGATCGGGATGCCTTCGAGGTAGATGTACTGCCAGATGTCCAGCTCGGTCCAGTTCGACAGCGGGAAGACGCGGATCGACTCGCCCTTGTTGACCTTGCCGTTGTACACGTTCCACAGTTCCGGGCGCTGGTTCTTCGGGTCCCAGCGGTGCTTGCTGTCACGGAACGAGTAAACGCGCTCCTTGGCCCGCGACTTCTCTTCGTCGCGGCGCGCACCACCGAAGGCGGCATCGAAACCATGCTTGTCCAGCGCCTGCTTCAGGCCCTGGGTCTTCATGATGTCGGTGTGCTTGGAGCTGCCATGGGTGAACGGGTTGATGCCCTGCGCCACACCCTCGGGGTTGACGTGGGTGATCAGCTCCAGGCCCATTTCCTCGACCATCTTGTCGCGGAAGCTGTACATCTCCTGGAATTTCCACTGCGTGTCGACGTGCATCACCGGGAACGGCAACTTGCCTGGGAAAAAGGCCTTGCGCGCCAGGTGCAGCATCACGGCGGAATCCTTGCCGATCGAGTACAGCATCACCGGGTTGTCGAACTCGGCGGCCACCTCGCGGATGATGTGGATGCTCTCCGCCTCCAGCTGTTTCAAGTGCGTCAGTTTGTCGACCATGGCTACTCACGAAAAACGATCTTATGGACGGCCTGCGGGCCGTGTTCGAGCGAGCCACTTTATCACAGCGGCTGCTTCTATTTAGGAGGCTGGCTAGATCGAAAAAGTCTAACGATATGACTGCGGGTTTGGGCCAGCAGGCCTGGCCTATTCGCGGGTAAACCCGCTCCCACAGGGATCCCGCAGGCCTGGGATCAACACTGTCCCTGTGGGAGCGGGTTTACCCGCGAAGAAGGCGACGCCGATGTCAGATCGGGTTCGGGCAATCGATGAACAGGTGCTCCACGGCAAAGCGCCGCGCCAGGTAATCACCCAGCGCCTGCACCCCATACCGCTCGGTGGCATGGTGCCCGGCGGCAATGAAGCTGACGCCATTCTCGCGGGCACTATGGTAGGTCTGCTCCGACGCCTCGCCGGTCAGGTACAGGTCCACCCCGGCCGCGATCGCCGTGTCGATGTAGCCCTGCCCGCCTCCGGTGCACCAGCCGACCCGTCGGATCATCTGCTCACCTTCGACCAGCAGAGGCTCACGCCCCAGCACCTCCCGCACCCGCCGGGCGAAATCGAGCGCGGTCATCGGCTCGGCCAGCGAGCCGACCAGGCCGACCACCTTGGGGTTCTCCGGGTCCAGCGGCCCTTCGACGGTGATGTCCAGCTGTCGCGCCAGCTGCACGTTGTTGCCCACGTCCGGGTGCACGTCCAACGGCAGGTGGAACGCGAGCAGGCTGATGTCGTTGTTCAACAGGGTCTTCAGCCGGCGCTGCCGGATGCCGGTGACGCAGGGGTTCTCTCCCTTCCAGAAGTAGCCATGGTGCACCAGCACCAGGTCGGCCTCGGCTTCGACTGCCGCATCCAGCAACGCCTGGCTGGCGGTAACGCCGCTGACGATGCGGCTGACCTGCGGCCGGCCTTCGACCTGCAGGCCGTTGGGGCAATAATCCTGGATCTTCGCGCTGCCCAGGTAACGCTCGGCTTCCTCGACCAGGGTGTTCAGAGCGACGGCCATGAAAATCTCCTCGAAATCTGCGTTTTTCTCGGGCACAACGCCCATGCAACGCCCGTATAATGCCGGCCATTATGGGCCGTCGCCGGCACTGGGGGAACCGGTGTATGATCGCGCGCGCTCATGCCCACCGCACGGTCACCATCCCCGGCTCTTTCCAGGATTCATTCATGTTCAAGGCTTTGCGTTATTTTGGCTGGCCCCTGCTTACCGGCGTACTGATCGCCATGCTGATCATCCAGCGCTTCCCGGAGTGGGTCGGCCTGCCCAGCCAGGACGTCAACCTGCAACAGGCACCGCAGACCACGCGGATCATGCAGGGCCCGGTATCCTATGCCGACGCGGTAACCCTGGCCGCCCCGGCGGTGGTCAACCTGTACACCACCAAGGTGGTGAACAAGAGCGCCCACCCGCTGTTCGAGGACCCGCAGTTCCGCCGTTTCTTCGGCGACAACCTGCCCAAGCAGCGCCGCTGGGAGTCGAGCCTGGGCTCGGCGGTGATCATGAGCCCCGAGGGTTACCTGCTGACCAATAACCACGTCACCAGCGGCGCCGACCAGATCGTCGTGGCCCTGAAGGATGGCCGCGAGACATTGGCCCGGGTCATCGGCAGCGACCCGGAAACCGACCTGGCGGTGCTGAAAATCGACCTGAAGAGCCTGCCGGCGATCACCATCGGCCGCTCCGACAACATTCACATCGGCGACGTGTCGCTGGCCATCGGCAACCCGTTCGGGGTCGGCCAGACCGTGACCATGGGTATTATCAGCGCCACTGGCCGCAACCAGCTGGGCCTGAACAACTACGAAGATTTCATCCAGACCGACGCGGCGATCAACCCGGGTAACTCCGGCGGTGCGCTTGTGGATGCCAACGGCAACCTGATCGGCATCAACACGGCGATCTTCTCCAAGTCCGGCGGTTCGCAAGGTATCGGCTTCGCCATCCCGGTGAAACTGGCACTGGAGGTGATGAAGTCGATCATCGAGCACGGCCAGGTGATCCGTGGCTGGCTGGGCATCGAAGTACAGCCACTGAGCCAGGAACTGGCCGAATCGTTCGGCATGAAGGACCGCCCGGGCATCGTGGTGGCGGGCATCTTCCGCGAAGGGCCGGCGGCAAAGGCCGGGCTGCAGCTGGGTGACGTGATCCTGAGCATCAACGGCGAGCCGGCCGGTGATGGGCGCAAGTCGATGAACCAGGTGGCGCGGATCAAGCCCAACGAGAAGATCACCATCGAGGTGATGCGCAATGGGCAGCAGTTGAAGCTGATCGCCGAGGTGGGCCTGCGGCCGCCACCGGCGCCGGCAGTCGCCAAGGAAGAGAAGTAAGGCTGCGATCTGGTCTCTGGGGGGCTGCTTCGCAGCCCATTCGCAGCACAAGGCTGCTCCTACAGGAGATCGCATTTCCCTTGTAGGAGCAGCCTTGTGCTGCGAATGGGCCGCAAAGCGGCCCCCGGCTACATCAATGCAGGATCTGGCTCAGGAACAACTTGGTCCGGTCACTGCGTGGCCGGTCGAAGAAGTCATCCGGCGCTGCCTGCTCGACGATCTCGCCCTTGTCCATGAAGATCACCCGGTTCGCCACGGTCCGGGCAAAGCCCATCTCGTGGGTCACGCAGAGCATGGTCATGCCATCCTCGGCCAGGCCCACCATGGTATCGAGCACTTCCTTGACCATCTCCGGGTCCAGCGCCGAGGTCGGTTCATCGAACAGCATGATCTTCGGTTTCATGCACAACGCGCGGGCAATCGCCACACGCTGCTGCTGGCCACCGGACAACTGCCCCGGGTACTTGTGCGCCTGCTCCGGAATACGCACCCGCTCCAGGTAGTGCATGGCGATTTCCTCGGCCTTGCGCCGCGGCATCTTGCGCACCCACATCGGCGCCAGGGTGCAGTTCTCCAGGATGCTCAGGTGCGGGAACAGGTTGAAGTGCTGGAACACCATGCCCACTTCGCGGCGGATGGCCTCGATCTGCTTGAGGTCGTTGGTCAGCTCCACACCATCGACCACGATGCGCCCCTGCTGGTGCTCTTCAAGGCGGTTGAGGCAACGGATGGTGGTGGACTTGCCAGAGCCGGACGGCCCGCACAGCACGATGCGCTCGCCCTGACGCACGTTCAGGTTGATGTCCTTGAGCACATGAAACTGGCCGTACCACTTGTTCACGCCCTGCATCTGGATGATGCCTTCGGGGCCGGCAGGCTGCTTGATCGCTTCACTCATTTCGAAACTCCTAACGCTTGTGGCCAGTGTCCAGCTTGCGCTCCAGATGCATGGAGTAGCGGGACATACCGAAACAGAAAATCCAGAACACCAGGGCGGCGAACACGTAGCCCTCGGTAGCCATGCCCAGCCAGGCCGGGTCGGCAGCAGCTTGCTTGACGCTGTTCAGCAGGTCGAACAGCCCGATGATGATCACCAGGCTGGTGTCCTTGAACAGGGCAATGAAGGTGTTGACGATGCCTGGGATCACCAGCTTGAGCGCCTGCGGCAGAATCACCAGGCCCATCGCCCGCCAGTAGCCAAGGCCCATGGCCGCGGCAGCTTCGTACTGGCCCTTGGGGATGGCCTGGAGGCCGCCACGCACCACCTCGGCGATATACGCCGACTGGAACAGGATCACGCCGATCATCGCCCGCAGCAGCTTGTCGAAGCTCATGCCCTCAGGCAGGAACAACGGCAGCATCACCGATGACATGAACAGCACGGTGATCAGCGGCACGCCGCGCCAGAACTCGATGAAGGTCACGCACACCACCTTCACCGCAGGCATTTTCGAGCGCCGCCCCAGGGCCAGCAGGATTCCCAGCGGCAATGCGCCGACAATGCCCACGGTGGCAATCACCAGGGTCAGCATCAGCCCGCCCCACTGGCTGGTAGGTACGCTTTCCAGGCCCAGCACGCCCCCGTGCAGCAGGGTGTAGGCCAGCAGCGGGTACACCACCAGGAAGCCAAGGCCGTAGAAGGCCTTGCGTGGGAAGCGTTTGATGAACAGCGGGGCGGCGCCAAGCACGGCAAGCCACACGGTCAGGTCCACGCGCCAGCGCAACTCGGCCGGGTAGTAGCCGTACATGAACTGGCCGAAACGCTGCTGCACGAACACCCAGCAGGCGCCCTCCTTGGTGCAGTCGGCGCGGGTGGTGCCGACCCAGTTGGCATCAAGCAACGCCCACTGCAGCAGCGGCGGCACGATCAGCCAAACCAGGTAGATGGCAAACAGGGTCAGCAGCGTATTGAGCCAGCTGGAGAACAGATTGGCACGCATCCATGCGAGCACGCCGACGGTTTTCACCGGTGGCGGCATGTCGGGTTTGAAAACATGGGCATTCACTGGCGTATCCTCACCGCTCGATCAGCGCAATGCGCTTGTTGTACCAGTTCATCAGCAGCGAAATGCTGATGCTGATGGCGAGATAGACACTCATGGTGATGGCGATCACCTCGATGGCCTGGCCGGTCTGGTTGAGCACGGTACCGGCGAACAGCGAGACCATCTCCGGGTAGCCGATACCGGCCGCCAGCGACGAGTTCTTCGCCAGGTTCAGGTACTGGCTGGTCAGCGGCGGAATGATCACCCGCAGTGCCTGGGGGATGATCACCTTGCGCAGGGTCGGCCCCTCGCGCAGGCCCAGCGAGCGCGCGGCCTCGGTCTGGCCATGGCTGACCGAACGGATACCGGAGCGCACGATCTCGGCGATGAACGCAGCAGTGTAGATGGTCAACGCCAGGGTCAGCGCCAGCAGCTCGGGGATCAGTACCCAGCCACCGACGAAGTTGAATCCTTTCAATTGCGGCACTTCCCAGTGCACCGGGCTGCCGAACAGCAGTGCGCAAACGCCTGGGATGGCGATGAACAGCGCCAGCCCCACCCAGAACTTGTGGAATGGCTCGCCCGTCTCGTCGAAGCGCTTGTTGGCATAACGCACCATCACCACGATGGCCAGCAGCGCCAGGACCAGGGCCACGACGAACGGCCAGAAGCCTTCGGCCATGGACGCGCCGGGCATGTTCAGGCCACGGTTGCTGATGAAGAAGGTGTCGTCGATAGTGATGCTGCCCCGCGGTCCCGGCAGGGTCAGGAACACGGCGAAGTACCAGAACAGGATCTGCAACAACGGCGGGATGTTGCGGAAGGTTTCCACATACACGGTCGCCAGCTTGTTGATCATCCAGTTCGGCGACAACCGCGCCACACCGATGATGAAGCCAAGGATGGTCGCCAGCACCACGCCGATGAACGTCACCAGCAAGGTGTTGAGCAGGCCGATGACGAACACCCGCGCATAGCTGTCTGATTCCACGTAGGGGATCAGGTGCTGGGCGATGCCGAAGCCGGCACTGCGGTCGAGAAAGTCGAAGCCCGAGGTGATACCCCGGTGTTGCAGGTTGGTTTGCGTGTTGTGGAACAGATACCAGCCCAGACCGACCACGAAGACTATCGTGAGAATCTGGAACAGCCACGCGCGCACACGTGGATCGCTCAGGGATAAACCCTTTTGTGCGCCGATTCGATTTTGCATGAAGTGCCCCGGAAAGTAGGGTTCCGAACAGCCTGCGGCGGCGGGATGCCGCCGCAGGGTGCAGCCATCAGCGCACAGGTGGCGCGTACTGGATGCCGCCGTTGTTCCACAGGGCGTTCATGCCACGGTCGATCTTCAGGTCGGTGCTCTGGCCCAGGTTCTTCTCGAACACTTCGCCGTAGTTACCGACTTGCTTCACGATTTGCACTACCCAGTCCTTGGGCAGCTTGAGGTCCTTGCCGTACTCGCCATCCGCGCCCAGCAGGCGGGCGACGTCCGGGTTCTTGGTGCTTTTGGCTTCGGCCTCGACATTCTTCGAGGTGATGCCCGCCTCTTCGGCGTTGAGCATGGCGAACAGGGTCCACTTGACGATGCTGAACCATTCTTCGTCGCCTTTACGCACCACCGGGCCCAGCGGTTCCTTGGAGATGGTTTCCGGCAGTACCACGTACTCGGTCGGCGCGGCCAGCTTGGAGCGCTGGGCGAACAACTGCGACTTGTCGGAGGTCAGCACGTCGCAACGGCCCGATTCCAGCGACTTGGCACTTTCATCCGAGGTGTCGAAGGTGATCGGGGTGTACTTCAGGCCATTGGCGCGGAAGTAGTCCGACACGTTCAGCTCGGTGGTGGTACCGGCCTGGATGCAGATGGTCGCGCCATCGAGTTCCTTAGCGCTGGATACACCCAGCTTTTTGTTGGCCAGGAAGCCAACGCCGTCGTAGTAGGTAACACCGGCGAATACCAGGCCCATGCCGGCATCACGCGAGCTGGTCCAGGTGGTGTTGCGCGACAGCACGTCGACTTCGCCCGACTGCAGGGCGGTGAAACGTTCCTTGGCGTTGAGCTGGCTGAACTTGACCTTGGTGGCGTCGCCGAACACGGCGGCGGCCACAGCGCGACACACGTCGGCGTCGATGCCAACGATCTTGCCCTGCGCATCAGGTACCGAGAAGCCTGGAAGACCGTCGCTCACGCCACACTGGACGAAGCCCTTCTTCTTTACCGCATCCAGGGTGGCGCCGGCCTGGGCGTTGCTCACGGCGCCCAGCGCGGCGGCAGCGGTCAGGACTGCCAGGGTGGTTTTCAACATCTTCATTCACAACCTCCAAATCGCTCTTGTTGTATCGAGCCGGAATTGCACCGCACCCTTTTGAGGCGTATCCGACCCGTATTGGCTTGTTATTGGGTCAATGGCGCAATGGACTGTTCTGTGACAGCCTTCGCGTGCAAAGGGTGTTACCGTCACGGCCTGCCCTTTGCATCATTGGGTGAATTGCAAAGCGCGTACCAAAATTTGCGGCTGTAGCGTTTAAGCGCTCGTCAAGTAGGGAAAGTTGTATCGTTGCGACATTCTTTTTCCGACAATCATTTCCAGCGCCTTCTTTTCACGCACGCCATAACAAGACCCGCACACTTTCGGAGCAGTCATGACCAACCCGCTGATTCTCGAACCGCAGAAAACCGCAGACGCTTGTGTGATCTGGTTGCACGGCCTGGGTGCCGACCGTTACGACTTCCTACCAGTGGCCGAATTCATGCAGGAACGCCTGCTCAGCACCCGTTTCGTCATGCCCCAGGCTCCCACCCGCCCGGTAACCATCAACGGCGGCTACGCCATGCCCAGCTGGTACGACATCAAGGCCATGACCCCGGCCCGCGCCATCGACGAGGCGCAGCTGGAGGAATCGGCCGAACAGGTCATTAGCCTGATCAAGGCCGAGCAGGCCAAAGGCATCAGCCTGTCGCGGATTTTCCTGGCTGGCTTTTCCCAGGGGGGCGCGGTGGTTCTGCACACTGCCTATATAAAGTGGCAAGAAGCGCTGGGTGGCGTGATCGCCTTGTCCACCTACGCCCCCACCTTCAACGACCAGCATCAGTTGAGCGCCTGCCAGCAACGCACCCCGGCCCTGTGCCTGCATGGTGTGCACGACCCGGTGGTGATCCCTTCCATGGGCCGCACCGCCTTCGAGTACCTCAATACCTGGGGCGTTGCCGCCCGCTGGCACGAATACCCGATGGAACACGAAGTGGTGGTGGAAGAGTTGAGCGACATCCACGACTGGCTGAGCAAGCAATTGCAATAAGCCAGGGCTGTCTGTAGTTGTAAGGCTATTCCACTACGCCGCGCCTGAATCTTGCATTACACTGCCCGGCGTACATTCCTTAACCAGTTGATGAGACGATCGTGCTCAAGGCACTCAAGAAAATTTTCGGCAAGGGAGACGCCGCGCCACAGGCCGTCGCTCCTGCTGCCAGCGTGACGCCGCCTGCGCCTGCGCCCGCCAGCGAGGCCCGGCCTGCGGAAAAACCGGCCGCACCACGCGCCACCCCCACTCCCCGGGCCGAACAGCCTGCCGCCGTTACGCCAGCCGCCGACAAGCCGGCCAAGGACAAACCGCGTCGCGAGCGCAAGCCCAAGCCGCAGGCCAGCCTGTGGAAACCGGAAGACTTCGTGGTCGAGCCACAGGAAGGCAAGACCCGCTTCCACGACTTCAAGCTGTCCAACGAACTGATGCATGCCATCCACGACCTGGGCTTCCCGTACTGCACGCCTATCCAGGCACAGGTGCTGGGTTACACCCTGCGCGGTCAGGACGCCATCGGCCGGGCCCAGACCGGTACCGGCAAGACTGCGGCGTTCCTGATCTCGATCATTTCCCAGCTGCAGCAGACGCCGCCGCCGAAGGAACGCTACATGGGCGAGCCACGTGCGCTGATCATCGCGCCCACCCGTGAGCTGGTGGTACAGATCGCCAAGGACGCCATCGCCCTGACCAAGTACACCGGCCTGAACGTGATGAGCTTCGTCGGCGGAATGGACTTCGACAAGCAGCTCAAGGCCCTGGAAGCGCGCCATTGCGACATACTGGTGGCCACTCCGGGGCGCCTGCTGGACTTCAACCAGCGCGGTGAGGTGCACCTGGACATGGTCGAAGTGATGGTGCTGGACGAAGCCGACCGCATGCTCGACATGGGCTTCATCCCCCAGGTGCGCCAGATCATTCGCCAGACGCCGCCGAAAAGCGAGCGCCAGACCCTGCTGTTCTCCGCCACCTTCACCGACGACGTGATGAACCTGGCCAAGCAGTGGACCACCAACCCGGCCATCGTCGAGATCGAGCCGGAGAACGTTGCCAGCGAAACGGTGGAGCAGCACGTCTATGCGGTGGCCGGCAGCGACAAGTACAAGCTGCTGTACAACCTGGTGACCCAGAACAAGTGGGAACGGGTGATGGTGTTCGCCAACCGCAAGGACGAAGTGCGGCGCATCGAGGAAAAACTGGTGCGCGACGGCATCAATGCCGCGCAGTTGTCGGGTGACGTGCCGCAGCACAAGCGTATCCGTACCCTGGAGAACTTCCGCGAAGGGCGCATCACCGTGCTGGTGGCCACCGACGTGGCGGGGCGTGGCATTCACATCGATGGCATCAGCCACGTGATCAACTTCACCCTGCCGGAAGACCCGGACGACTACGTGCACCGCATTGGCCGTACAGGCCGTGCGGGCACCAGTGGTGTGTCGATCAGCTTTGCCGGTGAGGATGACTCGTACCAGCTGCCAGCGATCGAAGAGCTGCTGGGGCGCAAGATCAAGTGTGAAATGCCGCCGGATGAGCTGCTGAAGCCGGTGCCGCGCAAGCATCATTGACCTGTGCCGGCCTCTTCGCGGGTAAACCCGCTCCCACAGGTACTGCACAGCTTTCAAAACCTGTGATGCACCTGTGGGAGCGGGTTCACCCGCGAACCGGGGCTTCGCCCCGGCCATCAAACAAGGATCTACCAGCGCTCCGCCGCATCCTGATCACTCTGTTTCCCTTCCACCCACCGTGCCCCTTCCTGGGTATTTTCCTTCTTCCAGAACGGCGCCCGCGTCTTCAGATAGTCCATGATGAAGTTGCAGGCATCGAACGCCGCCTGCCGATGGGCACTGGCCACGCCGACGAACACGATCGGCTCACCCGGCTCGAGCGCACCGATGCGGTGCAGCACCTCCACCTTGAGCAACGGCCAGCGCTGCTCTGCCTCCACCACGATCCTGGCCAAGGCCTTTTCGGTCATGCCCGGATAGTGCTCGAGGAACATCCCCGCCACCTCGCGGCCATCGTTGAAATCCCGCACGTAGCCGACAAAACCGACCACCGCGCCCACACCGACATTGGCCGCGTGCATGGCATTGGTCTCGGCTCCCGGGTCGAACGCACCTTCCTGGACTCGCACAGCCATGTTCAGCCTCCGGTCACCGGCGGGAAGAACGCCACTTCATCGCCCTCTTCCAGCGGCTCATCGAGCTTGCACAGTTCTTCGTTGCGCGCACACATCAGGTTCTGCTCGGCCAGCACTTCATACTGCCCACCCTTGGCCACCAAGGCCTGGCGCACATCGTCGAGCACCTTGAACGCACCCTCCACCCGCTCGGCATCCACGCCCAACAATTCGCGGTAACGGGCGAAGTACATCACCTTGACCTTCATCACGCCTCCACCTTGTAGTGGCCACTCTTGCCGCCAAGCTTTTCCAGCAGGCGCACCTGCTCGATGACCATACCTTTATCCACAGCCTTGCACATGTCATAGATCGTCAGCGCAGCCACGCTGGCGGCGGTCAGCGCCTCCATCTCCACGCCGGTCTGCCCGGCCAGCTTGCAGCGGGCGACGATACGCACGGCGTCCTGCCCCTCGGCACTCAGCTCGACCTTGACGCTGGTCAGCATCAGCGGGTGGCACAGCGGGATCAGTTCGCTGGTCTTCTTCGCCGCCTGGATCCCGGCAATGCGCGCCACGGCGAACACGTCGCCCTTGGGGTGTTCACCGTCGACGATCATCTGCAAGGTCTGCGGCAACATGCGCACCCGCGCCTCGGCGGTGGCCTCACGCTCGGTCACGGCCTTTTCAGTGACGTCGACCATGTTGGCCCGCCCCTGGGAATCAAGATGTGTCAGCACTGCTCTGCTCCTGTGAAGGGAACTCGCAGTGTAAACCTGTGAGTCAGGTTTGAGCAGAGGGGTGCGTCAACCGTGCCCGCGAAAAAGCCGGGCGGCGAACCGCCCGGCGGACAGGGTTACAAATGCGACTCGGCATACTCGGCCAGCACCGAGCGTGGCACGCCCTGCAAGGTGATGTGCACGCCATGGGGGAAGTCCTTGAAGCGCTCGGTCAGGTAGGTCAGGCCCGAGCTGGTCGCGGACAGGTAGGGGGTATCGATCTGCGCCAGGTTGCCCAGGCAGACCACCTTGGACCCGGAGCCGGCACGGGTGATGATGGTTTTCATCTGGTGCGGCGTCAGGTTCTGGCACTCGTCGATCAGGATCAGGCTCTGCTGGAAGCTACGGCCACGGATGTAGTTCAGCGACTTGAACTGTAACGGCACGCGCTCGAGGATGTACTCGACGCTGCCATGGGTGCTTTCGTCATCCATGTGCAAGGCTTCGAGGTTGTCGGTGATGGCGCCCAGCCAAGGTTCCATCTTCTCGGCCTCGGTGCCCGGCAGGAAGCCGATCTCCTGGTCCAGCCCCTGCACACTGCGGGTGGCGATGATGCGCCGGTAGCGCTTGCTTACCATGGTCTGTTCGATGGCTGCGGCCAGGGCAAGGATGGTCTTGCCGGAACCGGCGGCGCCGGTCAGGTTGACCAGGTGGATATCCGGGTCAAGCAGGGCGAACAACGCCAGGCTCTGGTGGATGTCCCGCGGTTTCAAGCCCCAGGCTTCCTGGTGCAGCAGCGGTTCCTGGTGCAGGTCCAGCAACAGCAGTTCGTCGTTGCGGATACCCTTGATCCAGCCTACGAAGCCCTGTTCATCGATGATGAACTCGTTGACGTGAACCGCCGGCAGGTTGTCGATCAATTGCACGCGGTGCCAGGTGCGGCCGCGCTCCTGGCGGGTATCGACCTTGCTCACCCGGTCCCAGAACGAGCCGGTGACCGAATGGTAGCCCTTGGACAGCAATGACACGTCATCGACCAGTTGGTCGGTGCTGTAGTCCTCGGCCGCGATGCCACAGGCACGTGCCTTCAGGCGCATGTTGATGTCTTTGGTGACCAGCACAACGTCCAGGTCGGTGCGCCGGGCCCGTACTTCGAGCAACTGGTTGATGATGATGTTGTCGTTGAGGTTTTCCGGCAGCAGCTTGTTCGGCTCGTTGCGCGGAGTCATCAGGATGGACAGGAAGCCCTTGGGCCCGCTCTTGCCACGCTGGATCGGCACGCCCTGCTCGACATCGCTGGGCGAGGCGTCACCAAGGGTCTGGTCGATCAAGCGAATGGCCTGGCGGCATTCGGCGGCGATGGTCTGTTTGCCGGTCTTGAGCTTGTCGAGTTCCTCCAGCACCGTCATCGGGATGGCGACATGGTGCTCCTCGAAGTTCAGTAACGCGTTGGGGTCGTGAATCAGGACGTTGGTATCGAGCACATACAGGATAGGCTTGCTGGAGGAAGGGTTGCGTCCTTGGTCATCCATACTCGGTCACCTTATGTCGAAGCCACACGGCGTGGTCTGTTACGCCGCAGAGTGACTGCCGCTGCCCCCGTATCCGCGTTGTTACGGGCGGGAAGCGAACCTGGCTAGGTGGGCCTGGATGACGCCACCTGTGCTGCAGGAATCGGCTGTCTGGTTTCTTCATACCGCAAAAATGATGACTAAAAAAAGTCTTTTTACGCGTAGGTGAAGTTTATTTTTCCAAATGACGAACAGGGGTTGGCGAGGGGGCGCGTGAGGACTACAGTCAAAAATCAGGCTGCCATTGCAGTAGCTATCGCCAGCAAGCCATGCACGGTACCTGTTGGAGCTGGCTTGCCGGCGATGGGCTGCGCAGCAGCCCCCTCTCACCCCCGGTTGGCATATCCCTGGCAATCTTCCCAACCAATCCCGCTCTGCGCCGTATTGCGCAACAACCACTCCACCGCCGGCTGCGCCCTGGGCAGGCTGTCATGGAACTGGATCACGCCCTTGCGCCACAGCAGCATCAAGGTCAGCACCCGCTGGGCAGAGGCCTCGGCGCTCAGTGCGCCATCATCCTGGGCATCAATGTCCCACAACGACACTTGCAACTGCTGGCTGGCCATGAACGCCTCGCCATCGGCCCGGCGCTGCCCGTAGGGCGGCCGAAACAACGGTACATACTGCTCCGGCAAGTCGGCCTGCACCCGAGCCTGGCTGCGCCGCAATGAATCCTGCCAGTCTGTCCACTGCGCATGGGAGCGGTACTCCCAACCCTGAATCCCCACGCAATGCCCACGATAGAGCTGGCGCAAGGCATCTGCCGCACCGGCGTCGCGGCGTTGCTGCAGGCGGTTGCCGAGCACGAAGAACGTGCCTTCAAGCTTTTGCCGGCGCAGATAATCAGCCAGCAGATCGGTACTGCCGCCATCCGGCCCGGGCCCGCCGACGAAGGTCAGCAGGAACATGCGGTCGTTCAGTTCATCCCCATTGCGCTCGCGTGAGGACAACCGCTCCACCTCGCTGCTGGTCTGTGGCAGCAACGCAGCCTTGCGCAGTTGTTCGTCCAGGTACCGCACATGGAACTGGTGGCTCGGCTCGATCCAGCCCGTGTAGAACGTGCCGACATCGGCAGCGAACGTCGCTGCCTGCGTGCGCAACTCCGCCATTGACGTAACCGGATAGCAGAACGACGCATCCTGCTCGCAACTGCGCTGCGCCTGTTGATAACCTTCCCACAACCGCTGCCACATGCGCGCCCGCACCAGGCGCACCTTCTGCAGGTTGACCTGCCGTAGCCCCAAGCGTGCCGCCAGCGCCGCGTCGTCCAGCAGTTCGCTTTCGTGCAGCACCTGGGCGAACGAGAGGATCTCGGCTCGCGAGGCCACATCGAACAACGCCGGGCTGTCCAGTTTTTCGGGCCACAGGCTGCGGTCCAGGCTTACCTGGGTTGAAGGGGCGGCTTGCACGGCCAGGCTCAGCAGAGCGGCCAGCAAGGCAAAGGCAATACGCACGGTTGAAGGCTCCGCAACGGCGAAACGCGCACTATAGCCTCTGCACCGACCATGGTCTGTGACTATCGTCGCCATAGTTTGGACTTGCACCGCCCAGCCCGTAGAATTCCCGGCCAACGATGCCAGGAGCCGACCCGATGCTGACGGTGATTTCACCCGCCAAGACCCTCGACTACGACACCCCGCCGGTGACCGAGCGTTTCACCCTGCCCCAGTACCTGGACGACTCTCAGGAGCTGATCCGGCAGTTGCGCGATCTGTCGCCAGCGCAGATCAGCGAACTGATGCACCTGTCCGACAAGCTCGCCGGCCTGAATGCCGCGCGCTTCGGCAGCTGGACCCCGGACTTCACCCCGGCCAATGCCAAGCAAGCGCTGCTGGCGTTCAAGGGTGACGTGTATACCGGCCTCGACGCCGAAAGCCTGGGCGAGGACGATTTCAGCTATGCCCAGCAGCACTTGCGCATGCTTTCGGGCCTGTATGGCCTGCTGCGCCCGCTCGACCTGATGCAACCTTACCGCCTGGAAATGGGCACCAAGCTGGCCAACGCCCGGGGTAAGGACCTGTACGCTTTCTGGGGCACACGCATCAGCGAATGGCTGAACCAGGCCTTGGCCGAACAGGGCGATGACGTGCTGCTGAACCTGGCCAGCAACGAGTATTTCAGCGCGGTGAAACGCAGTGCGCTCAAGGCCCGGGTGATCAACGTCGACTTCAAGGACCTGAAGAACGGCCAATACAAGATCATCAGCTTCTACGCCAAGAAAGCCCGCGGCATGATGAGCCGCTTCGTGATCCAGCAGCGCATCAGCGACCCGGAGCAGCTCAAGCAGTTCGATGTGCAGGGGTACTACTACAGTGCCGAACAGTCGAAGCCGGACCACCTGGTGTTCCTGCGGGATCATCCTTCCGAGTGATCCTGTCACGCCCCCTTCGCGGCTAAAGCCGCTCCCACATGTACTTCACTGAACTCAAGATCAGTGCAAAACCTGTGGGAGCGGCTTTAGCCGCGAAGAGGCCAGCAGCCATTACGCACCTCCCCTGCACCGCAACAGGGCACGCTTCATATCGCCATCACGCCACAAATCCGACGCCAAAAAAACGACACACCGCAACTTATAGCCAAGCGCCATAAGACCGTTCGTAGCTTTTTTGACGAATTTTTCAAAATATTTTTCGATGCTGGCATAAAAATATCTCGCAACAGTTTCGCCCTTTATATATCGGGGCAAAACCACCGAGTGCTATCAGATTGAAATTGTCCGCCACTGAAAAAATATTTAGAAATCTTTCATCCGCGCCGAACCCACCCCGGAACTTCTGCTACGACGAATCGCTCATAGTGCCGTAACGATTTTCCTGCCCCTGGGCTGTGAGAGATGACTTACAGATGACAACGGCAGGTATCCACTACCCGCCCCAACAACTTCGACAGGTATGACGGGAACCCCCGAAAACCCTGTCCATGCAGGAGAGACGCGTCCCTTACAATTCGTCCTAGTGGTTGATTTCAAAGGATTTTTCCACTTGAAAAAACAAGCACAGCAAAGCGCCATGTAGCGCATTGCAATAAAGACGGCTGCATTCCAGGGCACGTTTTTTAATTAATGGCTTTTTACTGCCACATTTGAGTGCATAACTTTTTGCGCTCCGGATTTATTTTGCCTGCGCTCGGCGAAGTGTGCATTTCGCCATGGATCCGTGCGCCCGAAAACTGTTGTTAATCAACCCAGTCCGGCTCTCTCCGGAGGTGCCGACGTGATAAACACATGAGGTGATAGCGATGCGTATCAGCATCTTTGGTTTGGGTTATGTAGGTGCGGTCTGTGCAGGCTGCCTGACGGCGCGAGGCCATGAAGTGATCGGTGTGGACGTGTCCAGCACCAAGATCGACCTGATCAATCAGGGCAAGTCGCCCATCGTCGAACCTGGCCTGGAAGCACTGCTGCAACAGGGCATCGCCAACGGCCGCCTGCGCGGTACTACCGATTTCGCCGAAGCCATCCGTGCCAGCGACGTATCGATGATCTGCGTGGGTACCCCAAGCAAGAAGAACGGCGACCTGGGCCTTGAGTACATCGAATCGGTGTGCCGCGAAATCGGCTACGTGCTGCGTGACAGCGAGCGCCGCCACACCATCGTGGTACGCAGCACCGTGCTGCCGGGCACCGTGAAGAACGTGGTGATCCCGATCCTCGAAGACTGCTCGGGCAAGAAAGCCGGCGTCGACTTCGGCGTTGCGGTCAACCCGGAATTCCTGCGTGAAAGCACCGCGATCAAGGACTACGACCAGCCACCGATGACCGTCATCGGCGAACTGGACAGCGCCAGCGGCGACATCTTGCAGGCCCTGTACGAAGAGCTCGACGCACCGATCATCCGCAAGCCGATCGAAGTGGCCGAGATGATCAAGTACACCTGCAACGTGTGGCACGCCACCAAGGTCACCTTCGCCAACGAGATCGGCAACATCGCCAAGGCCGTAGGCGTGGATGGCCGTGACGTGATGGACGTGGTCTGCCAGGACAAAGTGCTGAACCTGTCCCAGTACTACATGCGCCCTGGCTTCGCCTTCGGCGGCTCGTGCCTGCCCAAGGATGTGCGCGCCCTCACCTATCGCGCCGCCAGCCTCGATGTACGCGCACCGCTGCTCGACTCGCTGATGCGCAGCAACGAATCGCAGGTGCAGAACGCCTTCGAGCTGATCGAAGCCCACGACAAGCGCAAGGTCGCCCTGCTCGGTCTGAGCTTCAAGGCCGGCACCGACGACCTTCGTGAAAGCCCGCTGGTGGAACTGGCCGAACGCCTGATCGGCAAGGGCTACCAGCTGGATATCTACGACGAGAACGTCCAGTACGCCCGCGTACACGGCGCCAACAAGGACTACATCGAGTCGAAGATCCCGCACGTGTCGTCGCTGCTCAACGCCGACTTCCAGAAGGTGATCGACAACGCCGACATCATCGTCCTGGGCAACCGTGACGAGCAGTTCCGTGCACTGGCCCAGCAAGCGCCGGCCGGCAAGCACGTGATCGACCTGGTCGGTTTCATGAGCAAACCGACCTGCGCCACCAGCCGCACCGAAGGCATCTGCTGGTAAGTGCTGGCCGGGCAGCGGGGGCCTCCCCACCCCCGCTGCCCACCTTTTCCCGAATTCTCGACGGATGCTGAACATGCAAAGGATCCAGACAGTGCTGTTGCAGTGCGCCGGTTGGCTGCTCTACATGAGTCTGCTCATGCTGATCGCCCTGGCCCTGCCAGCCGATATCTTCGACTCGCAGTCGAAGCACTTCATCTTCCTGGTCGGCGCAGTCGGCATCTGGCGCTATTCCATGGGCGCCACCCATTTCATCCGCGGCATGATCTTCCTCTACGGCGTATACCCGTACCTGCGCCGCAAGGTTCAGAAAATGGGCAAGGACGCCGACCCGTCCCACGTGTACCTGATGGTGACCAGCTTCCGCATCGAAGCACTCACCACCGCCCAGGTGTACAGCTCGGTGATCCGCGAGGCGATCAACTGTGGCTTCCCCACCACCGTGGTCTGTTCGCTGGTGGAGATGTCGGACGAACTGCTGGTGAAAAGCCTGTGGGCCAAATACAACCCGCCAGCCCACGTGAAGCTGGACATCGTGCGCATCGCCGGTACCGGCAAGCGTGACGGCCTGGCCTACGGTTTCCGTGCGATCTCGCGCATGCTGCCGGACGAGAACGCCGTGGTGGCGGTAATCGACGGTGACACCGTGCTGGGCGATGGCGTGGTACGCAAGACCGTGCCGTGGTTCAAGCTGTTCCCCAACGTCGGCGGCCTGACTACCAACGAGTTCTGCGAAGTGCGTGGCGGCTACATCATGAGCGAGTGGCACAAGCTGCGCTTCGCCCAGCGCCACATCAACATGTGCTCGATGGCCCTGTCCAAGCGCGTGCTGACCATGACCGGACGCATGTCGATGTTCCGCGCCAGCGTGGTGACCAACCCCGAGTTCATCGCCGACGTCGAAAGCGACTCGCTGATGCACTGGCGCCTGGGCCGCTTCAAGTTCCTCACCGGTGACGACAAGTCCAGCTGGTTCAGCCTGATGCGCCTGGGCTACGACACCTTCTACGTGCCGGACGCCGCCATCAACACGGTCGAGCACCCGCCGGAGAAGAGCTTCCTCAAGGCCAGCCGCAAGCTGATGTACCGCTGGTACGGCAACAACCTGCGGCAGAACTCCCGCGCGCTTGGCCTGGGCCTGCGCCGCCTGGGGCTGTTCACCAGCATCGTGCTGTTCGACCAGCGCGTGTCGATGTGGACCAGCCTGCTGGGCCTGACCGTGGCGGTGATCGCCAGCCTCAAGTTCGGCCTGGGCTTCCTGCTGGTGTACCTGCTGTGGATCGGCATCACCCGCCTGATCCTCACCATCATGCTGCTGTGCTCCGGCCACAACGTAGGCCCGGCCTACCCGCTGATTCTCTATTACAACCAGATCATCGGCGCGCTGATGAAGATCTACGTGTTCTTCCGCCTCGACAAGCAGTCCTGGACGCGTCAGCCCACTGCCCTCAAGCGTGACCTCGCCAGCTTTCAACAATGGTTCAACACCTGGTCCTCGCGGACCATGACCTTCTCGGCTGCCAGCATCTTCGTTGCTGTGCTGTTCATGGTCGTGTGAGCCCAACCCGGATCGGAACTAACAGGAACAAACCACATGAATACCGCCGTGAACGTCAACGTCGTGCATGAGTCCGAAGCCCAGCGCCAGCATGCCCGGGTACGCATCCCCGCCAAGCTGCGGTTCCTCGACCCTCAGCGCCAGGCCCACGATGTGAAGGTCGACGACCTCTCCGCCGGTGGCCTGAGTTTCCACACCAAGCAACAACTGTCGGTTGGCGACGTGCTCCGCGGGCGGCTGCAGTTCACGGTCGACAACCTCGGCCTGTCGATGGACATCGAGTTCCAGGTGCGCTCCTACAATCCGGGCAGTGGCCGTACCGGCGCGCAGTTCCAGAACCTCGAGCTCCGCGACATCGCCACGCTGCGCCACATCATCACCTCGCACCTGTCGGGTGAGCTGATCACTGCCGGCGATGTGCTCAGCACCCTGCAGCGCGACAACTTCACCAAGGCGCGCAAGCAGAAGGACGGCGGTGCCGGCCTGAGCGCGTTCGGCCGTCTCAAGGCGGTCACCGTCACCCTCGGCGTGTTCGTGGTCGGTGTCGCCGCCTTCGGCTTCATCGCCAAGTCGCTGTACGGCATGTACTTCGTCAGCCATGCCGAAGCCGGCGTGGTCGCAGTGCCCACCACCAACGTCACCATGCCGCGCGACGGCACCGTGAACAGCCTGGTCGAAAGCGGTGGGCAGATCGCCAAGGGCGCGCCACTGGCCAGTTTCACCACCAGCATGCTGGACATGCTCAAGGGCAACCTGGAAGACGCACAGCTGGAGCCGGCGAAGATCGAGGAACTGTTCGGCAAGCAGCTGTCCGGCACCCTCACCAGCCCGTGTGATTGCGTGGTTGCCCGCCAGCTGGTGGACAACGGCCAGTACGCCGCCAAGGGCCAGCCGATCTTCCAGCTGATCCCGCGCACCACCAACCCGATGGTCGAGGCGCGCTTCACCTACCGCCAGTTCGACGAGGTCAAGCCAGGCACCCGCGTCAACTTCCAGGTAGCCGGCGAAGACGAAGTGCGTACCGGCCAGATCGTCAGCAGCGCCAGCCTCAACAGCGAAGACCTGGCCGCCGACATCCGCGTGCAGATCAAGCCTGACAGCGCACTGCCCGCCGAACTCGCCGGTCGCCCGGCTTCGGTCAACAGCGACCGTGGCCCATCGCTGAACTGGCTGATCGACAAAGCCATGGCCCGTGGGCTGTAAGAGGACCACAACATGATTCCCCACAAGAAAAGCGCCAGCCTGGGCCTGTGTGCCCTGGCTGCAGCCATCACCCTGGCCGGCTGTGCAGGCCTGCCCGACCAGCGCCTGGCCAACGAAGCCATGAAGCGCGGTGACACGGCACTGGCCGAGCGCAACTACAAGGCGCTGGCCGACCTGGGCTACAGCGAAGCGCAAGTGGGCCTGGCCGACATCAAGGTCGCCACCCGCGATCCGGCGAAAATCAAGGAAGCCGAGGCCACCTACCGCGCCGCGGCCGCCATTTCGCCGCGTGCCCAGGCGCGCCTTGGCCGCCTGCTGGTGGCCAAGCCCGACAGCACCCAGGCCGAGCGCGAAGAAGCCGAAACCCTGCTCAAGCAAGCCGCCAAGCAGGGCGAAAGCAACACCCTGATCCCGCTGGCGATGCTCTACCTGACCTACCCGCAGAGCTTCCCCAAGGTCAACGCGCAGCAGCAGATCGACCAGTGGCGCGCCGCCGGTAACCCGGAAGCGGGCCTGGCCCAGGTGCTGCTGTACCGCACCCAGGGCACCTACGACCAGCACCTGGGCGAAGTGGAGAAAATCTGCAAGGCCGCCCTGAACACCACCGACATCTGCTACGTCGAGCTGGCCACCGTGTACCAGAAGCGCGGCCAGGCCGACCAGCAGGCTGCCCTGCTCGGCCAGCTCAAGGCTGCCTACGCCCGTGGCGCAGTGCCGGCCACCCGGGTCGACAGCGTTGCCCGGGTACTGGCTGACCGCAGCCTCGGCCAGACCGACGAAAAAACCGCCAAGGACCTGCTCGAACAGGTGGCCCCGGCCAACCCGGCGTCCTGGGTCAGCCTGGCGCAACTGGTGTACGACTTCCCCGAGCTGGGCGATACCGACCAGCTGATGGCCTACATCGACAAGGGCCGCGAAGCCGAACAGCCACGCGCCGAACTGTTGCTGGGCCGCCTGTACTACGAAGGCAAGACCGTGCCTGCGGACGCGGCCAAAGCCGAAGAACACCTGCAGGCTGCCGCCGACGCCGGCGAAGTCAGCGCCCATTACTACCTGGGCCAGCTGTACCGCCGCGGCTACCTGGGCAATGTCGAGCCGCAGAAGGCCGTCGACCACCTGCTGGCCGCCGCCCGTGGCGGACAGAACAGCGCCGACTACGCCTTGGCCCAGCTGTTCAGCGAAGGCCACGGCATTCGCCCGCAACCAGGTAACGCTTGGGTATTCGCCCAGCTGGCCCAGGCCAACCCGTCGCCGCAATCCGCTGAACTGCTGCAGCAGCTCGACCAGCAACTTACGCCTGACCAGCGCAGCCAGGCCCAGCAACTGCTGGCACAAGAGAAGCAGGCGCGCGGCAGCATGGCGCAAGGTGCCAACAGCACCCTGGCCATCGAAGCCCTGCAAGACGACGAAAAAGAAGTAACCGGTGAGGACTCGCTATGACGCTCAATCCCTTCGTGAAAGCTGGCATCGGCCTGAGCTTCGCCCTGCTGTGGTCCTGCCCGACCCTGGCGGAAATGACCGCTGAAAAGAACTTCGGCCTGGATGTGAAGATCACCGGCCAGTCGGAAGACGACCGTGACCTGGGCACCCGCTCCGGCGGCGACGTCAACGGCCTCGGTCTCGATCTGCGCCCTTGGGTATATGGCGAGCGTGGCAACTGGAGCGCCTATGCCATGGGCCAAGCCGTCACCGCGACCGACACCATTGAAACCGATACCCTGCGCCAGAACGACGACGGCACCAGCACCGACACCGCCGCCGACGGCCGTGAACAGGACAAGAGCTACCTGGCCATGCGCGAATTCTGGGTCGGCTACAGCGGCCTCACCGCCTACCCCGGCGAACAGCTGCGTTTCGGTCGCCAGCGCCTGCGCAGCGACGATGGCATGTGGCGTGACACCAATATCGAGGCGCTGAACTGGACCTTCGACACCACCCTGCTCAAGGCCGACCTGGGCGTGGCCCAGCGCTTCAGCGAATACCGCACCGACCTCACCGAGCTGGCCCCGGAAGACAAGGACCGCACGCACCTCTACGGCAACGTCGCCACGCAGTGGACCCCTGGCCACTGGGTCGGCGTACGCGCCCACCACACCCACGACGGCGGCAGCCTGAAGAACCCGGGCGAAACCGTCGATGCGCTGGACAAGACCCGCACCGGCGACCTCACCTGGCTGGGCCTGGAAGCGAACAGCGACGCCTACAACTGGCGCAACGACCACACCGTCAACTACTGGGGCAGCGTCACCTGGCTGACCGGTGACCGCGACACCCTCAGCAGCCAGGTCGTCGGTGACGAAACCGTGGCCACCGGCAAGCAGAGCGGTGACGTCAACGCCTGGGCCACCGACCTCGGCATCCGCCTGCGCCTCGACCCGCAATGGCAGGTCGGTGCGGCCTACGCCCGTGGCAGCGGCGGTGGTGGCGACGACGGTTCGAGCAACTACGAGCAGACCGGCCTGGAGAGCAACCGCTCCAACTACACCGGCACCCGTTCGCGCGTGCACCGCTTCGGTGAAGCCTTCCGTGGCGAGCTGGGCAACCTGCAGGCGGCCACCCTGTTCGCCTCCTGGCAGCTGCGCGACGACTACGACGCCAGCTTCATCTACCACAAGTTCTGGCGTGTCGATGGCAACCAGAACATCGGTTCCAGCGGCATCAATGCGGTGGTCAACGACAACGGTGTGAACCGCCCGCTGGTCGATGGCGAAAAAGACCTTGGCCAGGAAATGGACGTGGTCGTGACCAAGTACTTCAAGCAAGGCCTGCTGCCGGCTTCGATGAGCCAGGCCATCGACGAGCCATCTGCCCTGGTGCGCCTGCGCGCCGGTGTGTTCAAGCCGGGTGACGCCTACGGCAAGGAAGCGGACTCGTACATGCACCGCGCCTTCGTCGACGTGATCTGGCGCTTCTGAGGCCGGTAGAGGACTTACCGTTATGAACCTTCACCCGCACTTACGTCACAGCCTGTTGGCCAGCGCCTTGCTGCTGGCCAGCGGCCTGGTGGCTGCCGCAGAGCCCCAGGTGATCGCCAAGGAACTGCAGCAGGCCAAGACCTACACGGTCTCCAGTGCACCGGTCGAGCCGCTGCACATGGACCCGCCGAAGCTGCCTGACCTGACCGGCTACACCGCCGAGGCGGTGCAGAAGAAAATCGACCGTCGCCACAAAGGCAAGGTCAGCCTGCGCCGCATGTTCCAGGAGGACACCCTCAAGGAATTCGTCGGCGGCGACAACAAGGCGGCCGAGTGGGTCCAGCGCCAGCATGGCATTCCGCAGGCGATCTTCGTCGATGACGGCCATGTCGACCTGGTCGAGCTGAGCAAGAAGGTACCCAAGCAGTACCTCAGCGAAGTCGAGCCAGGGGTCTACCTGGCGCGCCTGCCGATCGTGGTCGGGCAGAAGGGCATCCTCGAGATCGACGGCAAGGTCAAGCAACTGCGCCTGTCCCAGGAAGGCGGTTCGTTCCTGGTCAACGACGGCAAGCTGTTCGTCACCGACACCCAGGTGACCGGCTGGCGGGAAAAGGAAAACGGCCCGGCGACCTTCCGCTCGCCCAAGGAGTTCCGCCCGTTCCTGCTGTCGTGGGGCGGTACCGAGACCTACATCGTCAACACCAAGATGGCCAGCTTCGGCTACGCCAAGTCCAAGTCGTACGGCGTGAGCATCTCGCAGTACACGCCGAACATGGCCAAGCGCATGGGCCGCCCGGAACCCACCGGCTGGATCATCGGCTCCGAGTTCAGCGACATGTGGTACGGCTTCTACTGCTACGAAACCCAGGACTTCGTGGTCAAGGACAGCACCTACCGCGACAACATCGTCTACGGCATCGACCCGCACGACCGCTCGCACCGGCTGATCATCGCCGGCAACACGGTGTACGGCACCAAGAAGAAGCACGGCATCATCGTCTCGCGTGAGGTCAACGACAGCTGGATCATCAACAACAAGAGCTTCGACAACAAGCTCTCTGGCGTGGTGATCGACCGTAACAGCGTCAACAACCTGATTGCCTACAACGAGATCTACCGCAACCACACCGACGGCATCACCCTGTACGAAAGTGGCGACAACCTGATCTGGGGCAACAAGCTGATCAACAACCGCCGCCACGGCATCCGTGTGCGTAACAGCGTGAACATCCGCCTGTACGAAAACGTCGCAATGGCCAACGGCCTGGTCGGCGTGTACGGCCACATCAAGGACCTGTCCAACACCGACCGCGACATCGCCCTCGACCCGTTCGACACCAAGGTGTCGCTGATCCTGGTCGGTGGCGAACTGGCGGCCAACGGCTCGGGCCCGCTGTCGATCGACTCGCCGCTGTCGGTCGAGCTCTACAAGGTATCCATGCTCGCCCCGCGCAAGGCCAACGGCATCAGCCTCAACGGCATCCTCGGCGAACGCCAGGACGAAATCCTCGACCTGCTGGTACGCCAGCAAAAGGCTGTGCTGATCGACCCGGTCGAACGCCAGACCGAAATGATCGATTAAGGAAGCCCAGACCATGACTCCACATCTGATGAAACTGCTGGGCCTGTCCGCCGCCCTTCTGGCGATCAGCCAGGGCGTGCGCGCCGAAGACGTCAAGGCCCCCACCTTCAGCGCCGAGCCTTGCTGCCAACTGTGCCCTGAAGCGCATGACCCAAGCCGCTACACCACCCGTTACCAGCAGAACTTCACCACGCTGGTGCAGGCCCAGGGCGACTGGCTGTTCCGTACCCGCGAAGACCTGCGCACCGAGTTCAATACCACCCCGGCCGGCTACAAGCGCCTGCAGCAAGTGCACGACGCGTTCAAGAAGCGCGGCGTGGAACTGGTGGTGGTGTACCAGCCGACCCGTGGCCTGGTGAACCGCAACATGCTCAACCCGGCGGAAAAGGCGGCCTTCGACTACCAGAAGGCCCTGGGCAACTACCAGGCCATGCTCAAGCGCTTTGCCAGCATGGGCTACAACGTGCCCGACCTGTCGCCCCTGACCAACGAACAGCTGGCCGCTGCCGACCAGGGCAAGGACTTCTACTTCCGTGGCGACCAGCACTGGACGCCTTACGGCGCCGAGCGCGCGGCCAGGATCGTGGCCGATACCGTGCACAAGATGCCGGCCTTCGAAGGCATCCCGCGCAAGGAATTCGAAACGAAAAAGTCCGGGCGCATGGGCAAGACCGGCACCCTGCATAACGTGGCCGGCCAGCTGTGCGGCACCAGCTATGCCGTCCAGTACATGGACCAGTTCGCCACCGAGCCGAAAGGTTCCACCGGTGGCGGCGACGATCTGTTCGGTGACGGCGGCAACGCGCAGATCACACTGGTCGGCACCAGCCACAGTGGCAAGAACTACAACTTCTCCGGCTTCCTTGAGCAGTACATCGGCGCCGACGTGCTCAACGTGGCCTTCCCTGGTGGTGGCCTGGAAGGTTCGATGATCCAGTACCTGGGCAGCGAAGAATTCCAGAAGAACCCGCCGAAGATCCTGATCTGGGAATTCTCCCCGCTGTATCGCCTGGACCAGGAAACCATCTGGCGGCAAATCCTTGGCCTGCTCGACGACGGCTGCGATGACCGCCCGGCCCTGATGAGCGCCAGCGCCACCCTCAAGCCCGGCAAGAACGAGCTGATGGTCAATGGCAAGGGCGGCGTGATCAAAGACCTGATCAACCGCAACATGCAGATGGACATCAAGTTCGAAGACCCGTCGGTGAAGGTGCTGCAGGCGACCCTCTGGTACCTCAACGGCCGCCACGAGGACATCAAGCTGGAAAAACCGGAAACCTCCGACACCGACGGCCGCTTCGTCTTCCAGATGCGCGAAGACGAGGACTGGGCCAGCCAGAGCCTGCTGGCGTTCGAGGTGCAGGGACCGGAAAGCGGTACCCAGAAGGTCGAAGCCAAGCTTTGCAAACGCAACAACTTCGCCGTGCCTGCGCAGACCGCGCAGGCCGGCCAGTGAGGCGACCATGATCCCGTTCAAGCGAATTTCCCGCCCCGCCCTGCTCGCCCTGGCGTTGTGCGGCGGTGCCGCGCACGCCGCGCTGGTACCGCCCCAGGGTTACTACGAGGGGATCGAAAAGCTCAAGACCGGCGACGGTAACTTCCGCTGCGAAGCTGCCCCCAAACCGTATACCGGTGCCCTGCAGTTCCGCAGCAAGTACGAAGGCTCGGACAAGGCGCGGGCAACACTCAACGCCGACTCGGAAAAGGCCTTTCGCAAGTCCACCGAAGACATCACCACCCTTGAGAAAGGCGTGAGCAAGATGATCGGCCAGTACATGCGTGACGGCCGCCCGGCGCAGCTCGACTGCACCCTGGCCTGGCTGGGCAGCTGGGCCCGCGCCGATGCGCTGATGTCCACCGACTACAACCACACCGGCAAGTCTATGCGCAAATGGGCGCTGGGCAGCATGAGTGGTTCGTGGCTGCGCCTGAAGTTCTCCAATTCGCAGCCGTTGGCCGCGCACCAGGCCGAGGCCGAGCTGATCGAAAAATGGTTCGCCCGCCTGGCCGAGCAGACCGTGCGCGACTGGAGCGACCTGCCACTGGAGAAGATCAACAACCACAGCTACTGGGCTGCCTGGGCGGTAATGGCCACCGCCGTGGCTACCGACCGTCGCGACCTGTTCGACTGGGCCGTGAAGGAATACAGGGTTGGCGCCAACCAGGTAGACGAGCAGGGCTTCCTGCCCAACGAACTGAAGCGCAAGCAACGCGCCCTGGCCTACCACAACTACGCCCTGCCGCCGTTGACGATGATCGCCAGCTTCGCCCAGGTCAATGGCGTGGACGTGCGCGGCGAGAACAACAACGCCCTGCAGCGCCTGGCGCAGCGGGTACTGAACGGTTCAAAGGACCCAAGCGCGTTCAAGGCCCGCAATGGCGAGAAACAGGACATGAAAGACCTGAAGATCGACAGCAAGTACTCGTGGATGGAGCCCTACTGCAGCCTGTATGCGTGCAGTGGCGACACCCTGCAGCGCAAGCGCGGTATGCAGCCGTTCAACAGCTTCCGGCTGGGCGGCGACCTGACCCGGGTCTATGACCCGAGCGCGGAATCGAAAAAGTAACGTAAAACCCCTGTGGGAGCGGGTTTACCCGCGAAAAGGCCAGACCTGCCATGTGCGGTGCCTGTGCCGGCCTCTTCGCGGGTAAACCCGCTCCCACAGGAATCTAGGTAGCCCGCCACGAACATGTGGGGGGTTTGGGGGGCGCTTTGCCCCGGATGCTGTGAACAAAAAGGAGAACCGGGATGGTCTTCTCGTCCAACGTGTTCCTGTTCCTGTTCTTGCCGATCTTCCTCGGCCTGTACTACTTGAGCGGGCAACGCTATCGCAACCTGCTGCTGCTGGTCGCCAGCTACATCTTCTACGCCTGGTGGCGGGTGGACTTCCTGGCCCTGTTCGCCGGGGTCACCCTGTGGAACTACTGGATCGGCCTGAAAGTCGGCGCCGCCGGTGTGCGCACCAAGCCCGCGCAGCGCTGGCTGCTGCTCGGCGTCGGTGTGGACCTGGCGATTCTCGGCTACTTCAAGTACGCCAACTTCGGCGTCGACAGCCTCAACGCGATCATCTCCTCGTTCGGCCTGGAGCCGTTCATCCTCACCCACGTGCTGCTGCCGATCGGTATCTCGTTCTACATCTTCGAGTCGATCAGCTACATCATCGACGTGTACCGCGGCGACACCCCGGCCACCCGCAACCTGATCGACTTCGCGGCGTTCGTGGCGATCTTCCCGCACCTGATCGCCGGCCCCGTGCTGCGCTTCAAGGACCTGGTCGACCAGTTCAACAACCGCACCCACACCCTGGACAAGTTCTCCGAAGGCTGCACCCGCTTCATGCAGGGCTTCATCAAGAAAGTGTTCATCGCCGACACCCTGGCGGTAGTGGCCGACCACTGCTTCGCCCTGCAGAACCCGACCACCGGGGATGCCTGGCTCGGCGCCCTGGCCTACACCGCGCAGTTGTACTTCGACTTCAGCGGCTACAGCGACATGGCCATCGGCCTGGGCCTGATGATGGGCTTCCGCTTCATGGAGAACTTCAAACAGCCGTACATCAGCCAGTCGATCACCGAGTTCTGGCGGCGCTGGCACATCAGCCTGTCGACCTGGCTGCGCGACTACCTGTACATCACCCTGGGCGGTAACCGCAAAGGCACCTTCAACACCTACCGCAACCTGTTCCTGACCATGCTGCTGGGTGGCCTGTGGCACGGCGCCAACTTCACCTACATCATCTGGGGCGCCTGGCACGGCATGTGGCTGGCCATCGAGCGCGCGCTGGGCATCGACACCACCCCCCAGCGTTTCAACCCGGTGAAGTGGGCATTCACCTTCCTGCTGGTGGTGGTCGGCTGGGTGATCTTCCGTGCCGAGAACCTGGAAGTGGCCGGTCGCATGTACGGCGCCATGTTCAGCTTCGGCGACTGGCAGCTGTCGGAACTCAACCGTGCCCAGCTCACCGGCCTGCAGGTAGCCACCCTGGTGGTCGCCTACATCACCCTGGCGTTCTTCGGCCTGCGCGACTTCTACCGCAACGCCCGGCCAACGCCCAAGGCCACCCCGGTGCAGGTCAACAGCGACGGTTCGATCGGCCTGGACTGGACCCGGGTGATGACCCGCGCCCTGGTGCTGCTGCTGTTCGTAGCCTCGATCCTCAAGCTTTCGGCGCAGAGCTACTCGCCGTTCCTCTACTTCCAGTTCTGAGGTTGATGACATGACCCGGACATTACGCATTACCTATTCGCTGTCGTTCCTCGGCCTGCTGGTGGGCATGGGCGTCTGGTCCACCGGTGGCCTGCAAAGCTTCCAGCGTACCGAGCAGATGACCCTGCTCAACGGCAAGCTGGCCAAGGCCGCCGAGACCCACTACGACGAGCAGTTCCCGATCAAGCGCCTGGGTACCAACCTGTGGGCGGCGATGGACTTCAAGCTGTTCAACGAAGGCCGCCCTGGCGTGGTGCTGGGCCGCGACCAGTGGCTGTTCAGTGACGAAGAGTTCAAGCCCACCGCCGGTGCCGAGCAGCTGATGCAGGAAAACCTGGCGCTGATCCGTGGCGTGCGCGACACCCTGCAGCAGCACGGCAGCCAGCTTGTATTGGCGATCGTGCCAGCCAAGGCGCGGGTGTACGCCGAATACCTGGGCAACGAACTGCCGACCAGTCTGCATGACGATCTGTACAACCAGTTCCATGCCCAGGCACGCCAGGCCAACGTGTTCGCCCCGGACCTGATGGCACCCATGGAGCAGGCCAAGGCGCGCGGCCAGGTGTTCCTGCGCACCGACACCCACTGGACGCCGATGGGCGCCGAAGTGGCTGCGCAGGCACTGGCCGAAGCGGTCAGCCGCCAGAGCCTGCTCAACGGCGACCCGCAGGCGTTCATCACCGAAGCCGGCGGCACCGCGCCATACAAGGGCGACCTGACCAACTTCCTGCCACTGGACCCGCTGTTCAGCAACCTTCTGCCGGCCCCGGACAACCTGCAGCAACGCACCACTCGCCCGGTCGAGGCCGAAGGTGAAGCCGGTGACGCACTGTTCGCCGACACGCAGATCCCGGTTGCGCTGGTGGGCACCAGCTACAGCGCCAACCCGCACTGGAACTTCCTCGGCGCGCTGCAGCAGGCCCTGCGCAGCGATGTGGCCAACTACGCCGAAGACGGCCATGGCCCGCTGCTGCCGATGCTCAAGTACCTGCAAAGCGATGCCTTGAAGAACGCCGCACCCCAGGTGGTGGTGTGGGAATTCCCCGAACGTTATCTGCCAATGAAGAACGACCTCAGCAGCTTCGATCCACAGTGGATCGCCCAGCTGAAGAACACCCGTAAATCCGAAGAAAACCTGGCTTTGTCGTCCACCCGGACTAACCACTAATCAGAGGAACATACATATGACTACCAAGACTTCCATTGCCAAAGCCCTCACCCTCGCTGCCGGCCTGTCCCTGGCCTCCATGCAGGCCTTCGCCGGCGCCGACGCCGCGCTGTATGGCCCGAGCGCGCCGAAAGGCTCGACCTTCGTGCGCCTTTACAACGCTTCCAGCGCACCGGCGGCAGCTTCGGTCGGCAACACCCAGATCAAACAGGTTGGTGCACAGGGCAGCAGTGACTTCAGCTTCCTGCCAGGGGGTGACTACACCGCTCAGGTCGGTGGCAAGAGCGTGCCGGTCAAGCTGGCTGCGGACAAGTACTACACCCTGGTCAACAGCGCCAGCGGCAACCCGCAGTTGATCGAAGAGCCGCCGTTCAAGAACAAGCAGAAAGCCCTGGTTCGCGTGCAGAACCTGAGTGACCAGCAACTGACCCTGAAGACTGCCGACGGCAAGACCGAAGTGGTCAAGCCGGTGGCCGCCAACGGCCGCGGCGAACGCGAAATCAACCCGGTCAAGGTCAACCTGGCGCTGTTCCAAGGAGACAAGAAAGTGGGTGACGTCAAACCCGTCGCCCTGGAGCGCGGCGAAGCCGCAGTGCTGTACGTAACGGGTTCCGGCAACGCCTTGTCGCCGGTGTGGGTAACTCGCCCCGTGGCTAGCAACTGATTCCCCTGCCTCTCAACGACTATTGGAGAAACATGATGATCCCGGTAATTCTTTCTGGTGGTAGCGGTTCCCGTCTGTGGCCTCTGTCGCGAAAGCAGTTCCCCAAGCAGTTCCTGGCCCTGACCGGTGAACACACACTGTTCCAGCAAACCCTGGAACGCCTGGTGTTCGAAGGCATGGACACGCCGATCGTGGTCTGTAACAAGGACCACAAGTTCATCGTCCAGGAGCAACTGGCCGCGCTGAAGCTGGAAACCCAAGGCATCCTGATGGAACCGTTCGGCCGCAATACCGCGCCGGCCGTGGCCATGGCTGCCATGAAACTGGTCAACGAAGGCCGCGACGAGCTGATGCTGGTGCTGCCCGCCGACCACGTGATCGATGACCAGAAGGCCCTGCAACGCGCCCTGGCCCTGGCCACCGTGGCCGCCGAGCGTGGCGAGATGGTGCTGTTCGGCGTGCCGGCGACCAAGCCGGAAACCGGCTACGGCTACATCCGTTCCAGCCAGGACGCCCTGCTGCCTGAAGGCGTGGCGCGCGTGGCGCAGTTCGTCGAGAAGCCCGACGAAAAACGCGCCGCCGAGTTCGTCCAGGCCGGCGGCTACTTCTGGAACAGCGGCATGTTCCTGTTCCGTGCCAGCCGCTTCCTCGAAGAGCTGAAAAAGCACGACGGCGACATCTACGACACCTGCGTGCTGGCCCTGGAGCGCAGCCAGGAAGACGGTGATGTGCTGAGCATCGACGAAGCCACCTTCGCCTGCTGCCCGGACAACTCCATCGACTACGCGGTGATGGAGAAGACCCAGCGCGCCTGCGTGGTGCCGATGTCGGCTGGCTGGAGCGACGTGGGCTGCTGGTCGTCGCTGTGGGAAGTGCACGAGAAGGACGACAACGGCAACGTCACCAAGGGCGATGTGGTGGTGCAGGACAGCCACAACTGCATGATCCACGGCAACGGCAAGCTGGTGTCGGTGATCGGCCTGGAGAACATCGTGGTGGTCGAGACCAAGGACGCCATGATGATTGCCCACAAGGACAAGGTCCAGGGCGTCAAGCAGATGGTCAAGACCCTCGACGAGCAGGGCCGCAGCGAAACCCAGAACCACCTGGAAGTGTATCGCCCGTGGGGCTCGTACGACTCGGTGGACATGGGCGGCCGCTTCCAGGTCAAGCACATCACCGTCAAGCCGGGCGCCAGCCTGTCGCTGCAGATGCACCACCACCGTGCCGAGCACTGGATCGTGGTATCCGGCACCGCCGAGGTGACCTGTGACGAGAACGTGTTCCTGCTGACCGAGAACCAGTCCACCTACATCCCGATCGCCTCGGTGCACCGCCTGCGCAACCCGGGCAAGATCCCGCTGGAGATCATCGAAGTGCAGTCCGGCAGCTACCTGGGCGAGGATGACATCGAGCGCTTCGAGGATGTGTACGGGCGTACCTCTACACCCATCGAGCGTGGTGTTTCGGTGAAGACCATCGCGCAGTAATGCAACCCCTGGGGCCGCTTTGCGGCCCCGCTTTTTGAGCCACTCTCCATTTCGGGCTACGATGGTCAGACCCCGCGCAATCAAGGTCTGCACGTCCCATGATCATCGGTGCCTTCCTCATCCTCACCTGGCTGGTGCTGCTGTTGCGCTACCCGGCCAAGGCCCTGCCGATCTCGCTGGCTGCCGTTTGTGGCCTGGGCCTGGTGGCCCTGTTCGTCGTCTGGCAGGACACCCGCGAAACCTCGCAACTAGCCCGCCTGGACCTGCGCCTGACCTACGCCCCCGAACAATGCCCCGCCGACCGCGCCCTGCAGGTGCGCATGAAGAATGGCAATGACGTGCCGCTGACCGAGTTGCGCTGGCGGGTGGCGGCGTATGCGCCGGGCGATACCGTGAACCTGGCGGAGAACACCTACAACGCCCCGCGCTACCGTGGGCCGGGTGAACTGCAGCCAGGGGCCGAGTGGAAGGACTGCCTGCCACTGCCGCCACTGCGCTCCGGGTACCGGCCGCAGACCCTGGAGTTTCGTGCAGAGCATCTGCAAGGTACGTTTGCCAACTAATGTATCGCCTGTGCCGGCCTCTTCGCGGGTAAACCCGCTCCCACAGGGACTACACAGGTCTCAAATTCTGTGGGGTACCTGTAGGAGCGGGTTTACCCGCGAAGAGGCCGGCACAGGAAAAACCAATCCTCCCTGACACAGGCCCCAACCATGCCCACCGTCCTGATCACCGGTTGTTCCAGCGGCATCGGCCGCGCCCTGGCCGACGCCTTCCGCGATGCCGGCCACCACGTCTGGGCCACCGCCCGCAAACCTGAGGATGTCGAGCAACTGAACGCCGCCGGCTTCACCGCCCGGCAACTTGATGTGAACGACAGCGAGGCACTGGGCCGCCTGGCCGAGGATCTGGAAAACCTCGATATCCTGATCAACAACGCTGGCTACGGCGCCATGGGCCCGCTGCTTGATGGCGGCGTGGATGCCCTGCGCCAGCAGTTCGAAACCAATGTCTTCGCCGTGGTCGGCGTTACCCGCGCATTGTTCCCACAGCTACGCCGCTCACGGGGCCTGGTGGTGAACATCGGCAGCGTATCAGGCGTGCTGGTCACGCCGTTCGCCGGCGCCTACTGCGCCTCGAAAGCCGCCGTGCATGCCCTGAGCGATGCCTTGCGCCTGGAACTGGCGCCGTTTGGTGTGCAGGTTATGGAAGTGCAGCCAGGGGCGATTGCCTCGCAGTTCGCCAGCAATGCCCAGCGCCAGGCCGAGCAGGTGCTGGCGGCGGATTCGGCGTGGTGGCCGTTGCGCGAGCATGTGCAGGCACGGGCACGGGCTTCGCAGGACAAGCCCACCTCGGCGGCAGTGTTTGCCCAGGGCGTGTTGGCGGCGGTCGGGAAGTCGCCGGTGCCAGCGGTGGTGCGGTTGGGGAACGGCAGTACGGCGTTGCCATTGATGGCCCGGTTACTGCCACGGCGGGTGCTGGATTGGGCGTTGCGCAAGCGGTTTGGCCTGCTGCGCCCGCTCTGATCGAATGGTTACCTGTGCTGGCCTCTTCGCGGGTAAACCCGCTCCCACAGGTACCCCACAGAATTTGAGTCCTGTGCGATCCCTGTGGGAGCGGGTTTACCCGCGAAGAGGCCAGCACAGGCAAAACAGATCAGGCAATGGAACGCAGCACCCCGCCATCCACCCGCAAGGCAGCCCCGGTAGTGGCACTGGCCTGCATCGACGCCAGGTACACCACCATGTTCGCCACCTCCTCCACCGTCGCCAGCCGCTTGATCAGCGAGGTCGGCCGGTGCTCGGCCAGGAAGTTGGCTTCCAGCTCTTCAGTCGACACCCCCTGCTCCTCGGCCAGCCTGGCAAAGAAATCGCCCACGCCTTCCGAACGCGTAGGCCCCGGCAACACCGAGTTCACCGTCACCCCAGTGCCAGCCAGGGTCTCGGCCAGCCCGCGCGACACCGCCAGCAATGCGGTCTTGGTCATGCCGTAATGAACCATCTCGGTCGGGATCTGCAGTGCAGACTCACTGGACAGGAACACCACTCGCCCCCATTTGCGCTCGGCCATGCCCGGGGCATAGTGGCGCGACAGGCGAACGGCACTGAGCACATTGACGTCGAAGAAACGCTGCCAGTCTTCATCCTCGATCTCGAAGAACGGCTTGGGCTCGAAGATGCCCAGGTTGTTGACCAGGATGTCGGTGTGCGGCACCTGCTTGAAAAGCGTCTGCGCGCCGGCCTGGGTGCTCAGGTCGGCAGCGATGCTGATTATGCGCGCCTGCGGCAGGCGCTCGCGCACTACCTTGAGGGCTTCGTCGACCCGGGCCTGGGTGCGACCGTTGAGGACCACTTCGGCCCCCGCCTCGGCCAGGCCGATGGCGATGGCCAGGCCGATGCCGGCGGTGGAGCCGCTGACGATGGCGCGCTTGCCGTTCAGGGAAATGTGCATCTGTGCCTCCTCGGTAATCAGGACAATTGCCGGGGCTGCTTTGCAGCCCCAAAAAATCACACTTTCTTCGCTGGCTGCTCATCAAACGCCTGCCAGCCACCACCCAGGGCCTTGTACAACCCCACCAGCGCCTGCGACACCGCCGCAGAACTGTCGATCCACTGCTCCTCGCTGGCCAGCAAAGCCCCCTGCACCGTCAGCACATTGAGAAAGTCCACCGCCCCTTCCACATACTGGCGCTGGGCAGTTTCCAGGGCGATGCGGTTCTGCCGCACCGCCTCGGCCAAGTGGTCGCGGCGCAGCTGGCTGGCGTTGTACAGGCGTAGCACATCGTCGATTTCATGCCAGGCACCCAGCACCACCTTGCGGTAGTTCAGCGCCGCTTCCTGCTGCTGCGCCTCGCGCAGCTCCAAGGTGCCCTTGAGCCGGCCACCCTCGAAGATCGGCAGCGACAGCTGCGGCCCGAAGGCGAAGCGGCGTGAATCCCAGGCGCCGAAATCGGACAGCTGCATGGCCTGGAACCCGACACTGCCCGACAGCCGGATGCTGGGGTAGAAGTCGGCCTTGGCCACGCCAATGCTGGCGGTGGCAGCATGCAAACGAGCCTCGGCCTGGCGAATGTCCGGGCGGCGTTCGGCCAGTTCGGACGGCAGGCCAATGGCGAACTTCTGCTGTGGTGCAGGCAGTTCGCCGCCCTGCAGCAACTCGGCCTGCAGGCTGCGCGGCGGTTCGGCGGCAAGCAGGCTGAGGGCGTTGATCAAGTCGTCGCGCCGCGCTTCCAGGCTAGGCAGGCGCGACTCGATCGAGGCGACCTGGGCACTGGCCTGAGCCACGTCCAGGCGCGTGGCGACACCTTCGGCCTGGCGGTTCTCGGACAACTTCAGGCTGTGCTGGGCGACCTTGAGGTTGTCGCGGGTCACATCGATGGTGTGCTGCACGGCGCGCAGCTGGATGTAGTTGCCGGCGGTTTCCGAAAGCAATGCCAGCAGCACGCCGCGGCGGTCGTTCTCGGCCACTTCGACCGTGGCATCGGCAGCCTCGACCTGGCGTCGCACACGGCCCCACAGGTCCAGCTCCCAACCGGCCACCAGGTCGCCCTGCCAGAGGTTGAAGGCTTCCTTGCCCGCCTTGCCGGACGGGTCACTCAGGCCTTCGGCACTGTTGCGTGCACGGCTGTAGCCGGCGTTCACGTCCACTGACGGTACTTCGTCGGCAGCTACGGTGCTGCGCAGGGCGCGGCTTTGCAGCAGGCGGGCGCTGGCCATCTGCAGGTCAAGATTGCGCTCGGCAACGCGTTGGATCAAGGCACTCAGGCGGGCGTCGTGGAAGCTCTCCCACCAGCGCAGTTCCAGCGGTTCGGCCTGCGGCTGGCTGGCCGCCGCCTCGCCTTGCAGCGGCGCCCACTGTTGCGGGGCCTGGCTGTCAGGGCGCTGGAAGTCAGGGCCCAGGGTGCAGCCGGCCATCAATACGGCCAGCAGCAACGGGCTCAAGCGTAATGCCGCTTTCATCGTGCACTTACCTCTTTGCCGTCCAGCTTGTCGCCACGGGTGTCGATGGTCGCTTCCACCGACATGCCCACGCGCAGGCGGGCAAGCAGCGGCTGGCCGTCATCGAAAACGATCTTCACCGGGATGCGCTGCACCACCTTGGTGAAGTTGCCGGTAGCGTTGTCCGGCTTGACCGCGGCGAAGGTCACGCCGGTAGCCGGGGCGATGCTTTCCACATGGCCTTGCAGCTTCTCACCGGCAAAGGTGTCGACGCTGATGCTCACGGCCTGGCCAGGCTGTACGTGGGTCAGCTGGGTTTCCTGGAAGTTGCCGACCACGTAGGCCTGCTGCAACGGCACCACCGACAGCAGGCGGGCGCCCGGGTTGACGTAGGCACCGACACGCAAGGCGCGCTCGCCGACCATGCCGTCCACCGGCGCGGTGATGCGGGTGTAGGACAGATCGAGCTGGGCCTTTTCCAGCCCTGCCTCGGCCCGCTTCAGCTGGCCGTCGGCACTGGCCACCTGGGCGGTAAGGATATCCACCTGCTTGCGCGCCGCTACCAGTGCCGCCTGGGCATTGGCCAGGCGCGCACGGGCCTGGTCGACCCCGCTGCGTGCCTGCTGGGCGTTCTGCACGGTGCCGGCACCCTGCTCGGCCAGGCGGCTGTAGCGGTTGACCTCATGGTCGGCGAACGCAGCTTCGGCCTGGGCCGCTTTCACTGCAGCCTCAGCCTGGGCAATCAGTGACGCCTGGCGCTCGAGGGTGGCACGGGCATCGGCGCTTTGCGCCTGGGCCACCAGCAACTGCGCCTGCGCAGCATCCAGCGCGGCCTGGTAGTCACGGGCATCGATGGTCGCCAGCAACTGGCCGGCCTTGACCTGCTGGTTGTCCTCCACCAGCACCTCCTTGATGAAGCCGGCGATCTTGGGCGCGACCACGGTGTAGTCGGCGACAACATACGCGTCATTGGTGCTCTGGCGGTGGTCGCTGCCAAACATCCACGGGCCGACGATGGCAGCCAGGACGGCCACGGCAAGCACCGAGCCGATGAACAGGGTTTTGCGGTTGTTGGTCATTTAAGTGGTTCTCGAATTCATCCAGGGTTCAGGCCACCGCGCGCGGCGGATAGACCCGGGTAGGCACGAAAGGAATCAGGCAGATCAGGGCCACGGCAATGCAGGCCATGACCAGGTAGAGGTCGGCGGAGGTCAGCACCAGCGCCTGGTCGTGGATGCGCCTGGCCAGGCCGGCTGCGTTACCGTCGACCAGCGGGGCGTTGCCCAGGCTGTCCACCAGGTGGTTGGAATGGAAGTGCCGGCGCAGGGTGCCAAGGGCGTCCAGCAGGCCACCGGCGATCACCGCGGCCAGGCCCTTGACGGTGTTGAACCAGCTGGAGGCGAACGGGCCTTCCTGCGGGGTCATGCCGTTGGTGGACAGCATCAGCAGCGGCAGCACTGCCATTGGCTGGCCGAACACCTGCAGCAGGTAGAACGGGTAGAAATCGCCTCGGATCCACTCGCTGGTCAGCAGGCTGCTGCCGACACAGGACACCGCCAGCATCGCCAGGCCGATCCCCAGCACCCAGCGGCAGTCCACTGCGCGGATATTGCACAGCGCCGCCGTCAACGGCAGGGCGACCAGCTGCGGCATGGCCACCAGCATCATCAGCGGGCTGGTCTGCGCCGGGCGGTAGCCCTGAATCTGCGCCAGATAGGCCGACGGAATGCTGCCAACGCCCGAGAGCACGATCAGCACACCGGCCAGGGTCACCAGAGCGAAACTCAGGTTGCGCCGCGACAGCATGCGCAACTGGAAGAATGGCAACGGCTCGGACCATTCGTTGTACATGAACAGCACCAGCAACAGCAGGCCACCGCCGAGCAGCCAGCAGATCAGCGGCGAATCGAACCAGCCCCAGCGGTCACCCAGCGACAGGCCCAGCACGATGCAGCTGATGGCGGGCAGGCCGAGCAGCACGCCGCGCCAGTCGAACTGCTTGAAGCGCTCCAGACGCAGCGGGTCCTGCGGCAGGCCCCAACCGACGCAGAACATGGCCAGCAGCGAGGGCAGGATGATCTGCCAGAACGCCCACTGCCAACCGACGTATTCAGTCCACAGCCCTGCCAGCGGCGTGCCGAGGTTGGGGCCGAAGGTGGCGGTGAGGGCATAGCAGGCCAGGCCATAGACCTTGATGCCCGGTGGCAGGAAGCGCAGGGCCACGCTCATCAGCATCGGCGGCAAGGCGCCAGAGGCAAAGCCCTGGAGCACACGCAGCAGCATCAGGCTGTGCAGGTTGGGGGCGAACGGTTGCAGCAGGCCGAGCACGGCGAACAGGCCGATGGCGCTCATGGTGAAGCGCCGCAGCGAGAACGTGGTGGCCAGCCATGGCGCGAAGGCCATGGCCGAAACCGAGGCGGCGCTGTAGACCGCCAGCAGCCAGGCGCCTTCGTCGGCACCGATGCCCATGGCCCCACGGATATCGGCCAGGGAGATCTTGGTCACCGACTCGTTGAGGCCCGCGCACAACACGGCCAGCAGCACACCGAACAGCCCGACCACTACCTGCAGGCCGAACGCAGTCTGCGCAGGCGCGGCCGACGCGGGGGCGGCGGCAATCACGGCAGACGGGGCGGACAGGGAACTCATGGGCAGACATCTCCAGCAACAAATTTGCGACTGGAGCAAGTCTAAGAAGGTCGAATGCTGACGAAAACTGACTTATCGGTAGGTTTATGTTGCGTCAGGCGCAATCCACTTTAAAACCCAGTCGCCTGCTTCGCGGGTGAACCCGCTCCCACAGGGACATCACAAGCCTTGAGAGGTGTGTTGTACCTGTGGGAGCGGGTTCACCCGCGAAAAGGCCGGCCCAGGCAGAACATCACTCAAGGGTCGACGCTGCAGCAAGCCTTCAGGGTCTGCCGCAACCACCGATGCGCGGGGTCATTGTGAAACCGTGGGTGCCATGCCTGCAGCACGTTGACCCGCTCCAGCGGCACCGGGATCTCGAACGAGCGCAGCGGCAGCCCGAGCTTGTGCACGCTGTTGAGAATGTTGGCCGGCATCGGCAGGATCAGGTCGGAATCCGGTAGCGAGAACAGCGCCGAGTGAAAGCTCGGGGTAATCAGCGCCACCCGCCGCTGCACCTTGAAGTTGGCCAGTTCCACATCGATCGGCCCATTGGCCCGTCCACGGCGTGACACGCTGATCTGTGGATAACTGGCAAAACTGTGCGCCGTGATCGGCTGCTCGAAGATCGGGTGGTCGCGCCGCGCCAGGCCCACATAGTAGGTCTGGAACAGGCTCTGTACCTTGATCTCCGGCCCCAGGTCCACGGTCGAGCTGATGATCAGGTCGGTACGCCCGTCGCGCAGCACGCTGTCGTCATCGCCGCCGGGGCTTTCCGGCACGAAGCGCAGCACCGTGCGCGGTGCCTGTTCGTGCATGCGCCGCAGCAACTGGGCACCGTAGAGGGCGATGAACAGGTCGTTGGTGCGGATGTTGAAGGCCCGGTCAAGCTTGGGCAGGTCGACCTCGTCGCCACTGCGGAACACCTCGCCGGCCTGCTCCACCAACGCCGCCACCTGCTCGCGCAGGGCCAGCGCCCGCGGCGTCGGCACCAGGCCGCGACCGGCGCGCACCAGGATCGGGTCACCCAACGCATCGCGGATACGCCCCAGGGTCCGGCTCATCGCCGCCGGGCTGAGGTTCATGCGCTGCGCCGCGCCGACCACGCTGCCTTCGTCGAGCAGGGCATCGAGGGCGACGAGCAGGTTCATGTCCGGGAGTTGCATGGCCGTTTTCCGTTACAGCTGTGGGGAGTGGCGATGGTAGCAGGTTGCTGGATTGCACCAGACGCAATGCGCTCGTGCGTGGTGGGGCATTTATCCTGAGGGTGGATTGAGCCAAGAATGAGGAATGGCAGGTTCGGCCTCTTCGCGGGTAAACCCGCTCCCACAGTGACTGCACAGGCTTTGAATACTGTGGCGCACCTGTGGGAGCGGGTTTACCCGCGAAGAGGCCAGAACAGACAACCCCTTAGCCAGCCTGAAACAAGGATTCCGCATGCCCAGCCCCGTCCTGATCGCCATCGACGCCTCCCCTGCATCCACTGCCCTGCTCACCCTCGCCCGCCGCTATTGCAGCCCCGGCGAGCACGAACTGCATGTGCTGCTGGCCATCGACTCGACCTTCGCCGTCCACGACCAACCCGCGCCTTACACCGCAGAAGAACTGGAAGAATACCCCGCCGCCTGCGAAGAGCAGCACCAGGCCGACCAGGCCGTGGCCGAGGCGGTGCGCGAGTTGCAGCAAGCCGGCTTCGCCAGCCAGGGCTGCATGGTGGCCGGGCAGCCGGTCGAGGCGATCGTGGCCAAGGCGCAGGAACTGGATTGTGAACTGATCATCTTGGGCCACCGCCACCTGTCGCGGCTGGGGCGGATGCTGGACCCGTCGATCAGCGCGAAGGTGATTGATCGGGTGAGGGTACCAGTGTTGGTGGGGGCAGCGAGCTAACTGCGCCGCTCCCACAGGATTTGCGCCAGCCCCAAGAGCAGCGCACCACTTGTGCGAGCGGGCAAGCCCGCGAAGAGGCCAGTAGCTGCACCACCTCACCCCGGCTCAGCCCTCGCTCGGCTTCACCACCACCGTACAAGTCGTCCCCGCCGCCAGCAAAAACCCGTCCGGCACTTCATCGATATGAATGCGCACCGGCACCCGCTGCGCCAGCCGCACCCAGTTGAAGGTCGGGTTCACATCGGCGATCAACTCGCGGCTTTGTGGGTTGTCGCGGTCGTAGATGCCGCGGGCGATGCTCTCCACGTGGCCCTTGATGCGCTCGCCGCTCATCATCTGCAGCTCGGCCTGGTCACCCACCTTCACATGCGGCAGCTTGGTCTCCTCGAAGAACCCGTATACCCAGAACGAATTCTCGTCGACCACCGCCATCACCGCTTCACCGGTACGCGCATAGTCACCCTTGTGGATATTCAGGTTGGTCACGTAGCCGTCCACCGTGGCCACGATATGGGTGCGCTTGAGGTTCAGCTCGGCGGCAGCCAGCTCGGCAAGGGCCTGCTGGTAGTCTGCCTGGGCGGAGTTGGCGATGTTGCTGGCGTCGTCGCGGTTTTCCTTGGAGATCACCAGGTTGTCCATGTCGGCACGGCGCTTGGCGTTGACCTTGCGCATCTCCCAGGTGGCCTTGCGCGACGCAACCTGCGCCTTGGCCTGGTCGACCGCCAGCTGGTAGTGCTCAGGGTCGATCTGGATCAGCAGGTCGCCCTTCTTCACCCGCTGGTTGTCCTTGACCGGCACGTCCACCACATAGCCAGGCACGTCGGCAGCGACGTTGATGATGTCGGCACGCACACGGCCGTCGCGAGTCCAAGGCGTGGTCATGTAATGCAGCCACAACTGGCGACCGATCACCACGGCAGCGGCAAGCACCAACAGGGTGGCGATCAGGCTGAAGAACTTTTTCATCGAAGGATTCTCACCAGTAGAGCGACAGCGCCAGGGCGCCGAACAGGCAGACGAACAGGCTCAGGCGCAGCAGCGCCGGGTGCCAGAAGAAGCGGTAGCCATCATGGCTGGCGATGTACCGGTCCAGCCCCCAGGCCAGGCCCAGGGCGAACAGGAACATCAAGGTCATGGTGGGCATGTACACGCCATGGAAGGCGATTTCACGGGGCATGGTTTCACGGAGCATCATGCAGTCCTTTCGCCGGTGCCAACGGCGACTGTGGGTCGAGCAGGGAAGATCGGATGAAGTGCAGGTAGCTTTGCGCGCGGCGCAGCACCGAAGTGTCGAAGTGGCGGGCGAAGGGCTCGTCGGTGGCCTGCACGCGGGCGATGGCGTGGTCCACTGCCACCAGCGCGCGTTCGTGGTTGCTGGCGCTGGGCTGAAGGAACAACCGGGCCAGGGCACGGCCCATCACGCGGATCGCCTGGCGCCAGGGCTGCGACTCGGCGTAGGCCGGGTGCACCGGCGCGCGGGCCTGCTCCTTGCGCAGCTCGATGATGGCATGGCCGATTTCCAGCACGGTGAACATCCAGCCCATCAACTGGCTCTGTACCTGCGGCTTGCCGGCTGCCAGGCCATAGGCCTGGTGCAGCAGGTCACGGGTGCGGCTTTCGAAGGCTGAACCCAGGCCGCGCAGGCGCCCGCTGATGGCGAACAGCACCTGCTCGCGCAGTTCCTGCTCCAGGCGGCTCCACAGCCAGCGGCTGTTGGGCGGCAGGATGATCGCCCCGGCAGCGGCACAGACGAACATGCCGATGACCATGCCGATGTAGTCGTTGATGAAGGTGTACGGGTCATACACGGTGAGGTTGTTCGGCACCGAGCCGATGGCGAAGAACACCAGCAGGCCGATGCCGTAGCCGGCATACGCCGGCCGAGACGAAAGGAACGCGCCCAGCACGAACACCGGCGCCAGGACCATGCAAAGCAGTGGGAAACCGTCGATCCAGGGGAACACAAAGAAGGTTTCGAAGAAGCCGACGAAGGCACCAATCGCCGTGCCGCAGGCCATCTGGAACGACATGCGCTTGGGGTTCGGCGAGGCCGCCGACAGGCCCACGGTGACGGTGGCGATCAGGGTCATCATGCCGCCGCTGGGCCAGTCGCTGAACAGCCAGTAGCTGCCCAGCAACAACAGCACCGCCGAGGCGCGCACACCGGCGGCCAACGATACCAGCCAGCTGGTCTGCGCCACGTAGGGCTCATCCCACTGCTCGCGTTCGTGCCGGTGCGCGGCCAGAGATGCATGGGTTTCGGCATAACTATACATCTCGTCGACGAAGCGGTAGAGCAGCTCGAAGGCAGTATGGAAGTCGAGCAGGTCGGACTCGCTCGGCTCGGTTGCCAGGTACTCGGCGCGCAAGCCGCGCACCTGTGCCTGCAAGCCTTCCTTGTAGGCGGCCAGCTCCAGGGTCAGGCGCAGCGCATCGGCGTCGGTCAGCGCCCGGCCCACGTAAGGCTGCAACAGCTCCACCAGGGTGTTCAGGCCTGGCTCGATGGCGCCGACGATCTGCAGCGGGCCGCGGGCGCGAAGGCGTTCCAGCAAACGGTGCAGGGCATTGAAGCGCGTGGTGATGGCCATGAACTCGCTGTTCATGCGCACCAGGCGACCAGAGCGCCGGCGCATGTGCGGGTCTTCGAAGGCGGTGACGTTGCGCAGGCTCTCCAGGCCCACTGCTTCAGCGACGAAGCGCACGTTGCTGCTCTCGAAGCGGTCCCGCTGGCTTTCGCCGCGCAGGGCCTCGACCACGACCCCGGCGAACACGCCAAAGCGCTGGTACAGGGCGTTGCGCATGGCGGCACTGGCCGACTGCGGCAGGATCGCGGCGCTGACGAAGGTCGACACCAGAATGCCCAGGGCGATTTCCAGCACCCGCCATACCGCCGCCATGAATGCCTGGTCAGGGTGCTCAAGCACCGGCAGGCCAATCATGGCCGCGGTGTAGCCAGCCAGCACGAAGCCATAGGCGCGGAAGGTGCGGTAGCGCATGGCACCGGCCGAGCACAGGCCTACCCACAGGGCCAGGCTGGGCAGGAACAGCTCGGTGTTCTGCGGGAATATGGCGATCAGCGCCACCATCATCGCCGAGCCGGCCAGGGTGCCGAGCACCCGGTAGAAGCTCTTGGCGAACACATGCCCGCTTTGCGGCTGCATGACGATGAACACCGTGATCATCGCCGTGCGCGGTTGTGGCAACTCCAGGCGCATGGCCAGCCACAGGGTGATGAACGCAGCGGCCAGCACCTTGAAGATGTACACCCAGGTCACCCCGTCGGTGCGCGCCCAGGCAAAGAAGCCCCGGCGCCATTCCAGGCTCTGCAGCCAGCGCACGGGCAAACTGGAAGTGCTCATTCGGCGTTATCCGGCTTCTTGTCGAGAATGGCCAGGGTGGCCGGGGTTTTCGGTGCGGCCTGGCGCTCCTCTTTCGGCACATCCTGACCAGCCTGCAAGCCACCGCCCAGGGCGGTGACCAGCTCGGCATGGGCAATCAGGCGGGCAGCCTGCACCTGCTGTTGCACCTGCTGCTGGCGGAACAGCAAGGTCTGGGCGTTGAGCACGTTGAGGTAGTCGGTAAGGCCACGCTGGAAGGCGACCATGGCAATGTCGTAGGTTTTCTGCGCGGCCGCTACCGACTCGGCGGCGAAGTGCGACTGCTCTTTCATCGACTCACGGCGAATCAGCTGGTCGGAGATGTTCTTCAGCGCACCGACCACGGTCTGGTTGTAGCGCGCCACGGCCACGTCATAGCCCGCCGAGGCCACGCCCAGCTGCGAGCGCAGGCGGCCACCGTCGAAGATCGGCAGGCTGATGGCCGGGCCGACGTTGTAGTTGAACTTGCGCCCGGTGAGGAATTCCAGCGGGCCACCACCGGTTGCCATGAAGCCAAGGCTGCCGACCAGGTCGACGTTGGGGAAGAAGCCGGCGTGGGCGACATCGATGCCCCGCGCCTGGGCGGCCACCTGCCAACGGCTGGCGACCACGTCGGGGCGCTGGCCGACCAGTTCGGCCGGCAGGTTCGACGGCAGCTTCAGCGGCGCGGCCAGGGCCAGGCTCGGGCGCTGCAACTGCGCACCCTCCCCCGGGCCCTTGCCGGCCAGGGCGGCCAGCTGGTTGCGGGCCAGGGCAATTTCTTCATCCAGGCTGTCGAGCTGGCGGTGGGTTTCCGGCAACGGCGCTTCGGCCTGGCTGACTTCGAAGTGAGTGCCGATGCCGGCATCCAGGCGGCGCTTGGCCAGGGCCAGGATCTGCTCCTGCTGTTCCAGCTCGGCCTTGACGATATCGCGCTGGGCGAAGTGCAGGCTCAGCTGGATGTAGGCGCGCACCACGTTGTTCTGCAGCTCCAGCTGCGCCTGGCGGGCTTCGGCCACGCTCATGTGCGCCTGGTCCACGGCCTGCTCGCTGGCGTTGCGTTCGCGGCCCCACAGGTCGAGTGCATAGCTGAAGCCAATGGCGGCGTTGTTGTCCCAGGTATTGGCGCCGGACAGCGCGCCCGGGCCATAGAACTGGTCTTCAGGCCAGTTGTGGCGCTTGAGCGTGGCCTGGCCGTTGGCCTGGAGTTTTTCCGCCGACTCGACCACGCCGGCCATGGCCTTGGCTTCGCGTACCCTCGCCGCAGCCATGGCCAGGCTCGGGCTGCCGGCCACGGCCAGGGCAACCCAGCGGTCCAGCTGTGGGTCGCCATAGGCGTGCCACCACTGCTGGTCGGGCCAGTGGGCGTCGGTTGCGGCTTCGCGTATGGCCGCGTCGGTGGTCAGGGTATTGGCTTGCAGCGTCTTGCTTTGCGGGGCAATGCCCCAGGTTCCGATACAGCCGCTCAAGGTGAGGGCAAGGGCACAGGCACTGAACGCATTGAGCGTTCTGATGATGCGACGCGGCACAGCTGCGATTTCCCGAGGAAGAGGTGAAGGGGCCGGGCAATTCTAGGGGGCGGCAGCACTGGCGATAAGCGTGGATTCCTGCGAATCTTTGTTACCAAAACAGCGATAATCCGCCTTTGGTCGAAGGCAACTTTTCATCTCTTTTACGTTACTTCGTGACACAATTTTGTCCTCTACATCGAGAGTGACCCATGGACACCCTGCAAAACATGCGTGCTTTCAGTTGCGTAGCCCAACTCGGCAGCTTTACCGCTGCCGCCGGGCAACTGGATACGACCACCGCGAACGTGTCGCGGGCGGTATCCAACCTGGAAGCCCATCTGCAAACAAGGCTGCTCAACCGCACCACCCGCCGCATTGCGCTGACCGAAGCCGGCAAGCGCTACCTGATGCGTTGCGAACAGATTCTTACCTATGTCGAAGAAGCCGAAGCCGAGGCCAGCGACGCCCATGCCCGCCCGGCCGGGCAGTTGAAGGTGCACTCGATGACCGGGGTCGGTCAGCACTTCGTGGTCGACGCCATCGCCCGCTACCGCGAATCGCACCCGGACGTGACCTTCGACCTGACCATGGCCAACCGCGTGCCCGACCTGCTCGACGAGGGCTATGACGTGTCCATCGTGCTGGCCACCGAACTGCCCGACTCGGGGTTCGTGTCCCAGCGCCTGGGCATCACCTACAGCATCGTCTGCGCCTCGCCCGCCTACATCGCCCGCCACGGCGTTGCGCACAAGCCTGCCGACCTGCTCAAGCACGCCTGCCTGCGCATGGTCAGCCCGGTGATCCCGTTGGAAAAATGGCTGTTCGACGGGCCGGAAGGCCAGGAGATGGTCAACATCACCAGCTCGCCGTTCATGGTCAATACTGCCGATGCCATGAAGACCGCCATCCGCAGCGGCATGGGCGTGGGCGTGCTGCCAATCTATTCGGCCATCGACGGCCTGCGCGATGGCAGCCTGGTACGGGTGCTGCCCGAGTACCGGCTGCAGGAGCTGAACCTGTACGCCATCTACCCGTCGCGGCAGTACCTGGATGCCAAGATCAAGACCTGGGTGGAGTACCTGCGCAACTCGCTGCCGGAGATTCTGGCAGCCCATGAGGCAGACCTGAAAACCCATCAGGTGATGATTGCCAACTAAAAAGCTGCTGCATTGCGGGGGCGGACAATGGTAGGTTGCTAACCATTGTTTCCAGCGCCAGGCCCCTGGGAGGGCTCCGCCCTCCATTCGCAGCACAAGGCTGCTCCTACAGAAGGCCCAGCGCCTGTCCTTGTAGGAGCAGCCTTGTGCTGCGAATGACCGCATCGCGGTCAACTGCCCGGCATTCCCCTAGCCTTGCAGAGAAGAAGTTGCCGATGAAAAAGACCGTCCTGGCCTTCAGCCGTATCACCCCGGCCATGGCCGAACGCCTGCAGCAAGACTTCAACGTGATCGTGCCGAACCCCAAGCTCGGCGACATCAATGCCCAGTTCAACGAAGCCCTGCCCGAGGCCCATGGCCTGATCGGCGTTGGCCGCAAGCTCGGCCGGGCGCAACTCGAAGGGGCGGCCAGGCTGGAGGTGGTATCCAGCGTGTCGGTCGGTTACGACAACTACGACCTGGACTACTTCAACGAACGCGGCATCGCCCTGACCAACACCCCCGACGTGCTGACCGAAAGCACCGCCGACCTGGGCTTCTCGCTGATCATGGGCTGCGCCCGCCGCACCGCCGAGCTGGATGCCTGGACCAAGGCTGGCAACTGGCAAGCTACCGTAGGCCCGGCCCATTTCGGCAGCGATGTGCACGGCAAGACCCTGGGTATCGTCGGCATGGGCAACATCGGTGCCGCCATTGCCCGTCGCGGCCGGTTCGGTTTCAACATGCCGGTCATCTATTCCGGCAACAGCCGCAAGACCGCGCTGGAGCAAGAGCTGGGCGCGCAGTTCCGCAGCCTGGAGCAACTGCTGGCCGAAGCCGACTTCGTCTGCATCGTTGTGCCGTTGTCCGATGCCACCCGCAAGTTGATCGGTGCGCGTGAGTTGCAACAGATGAAGCCGAGCGCGTTCCTGATCAACATCGCCCGCGGGCCGGTGGTGGACGAAGCTGCGCTGATCGAGGCACTGCAGAACGGCACCATTCGCGGTGCGGGCCTGGATGTGTACGAGAAAGAGCCGCTGAGCGACTCGCCGCTGTTCAAGCTGCCCAATGCCCTGACCTTGCCACACGTTGGCTCGGCCACTGCCGAAACCCGCGAGGCCATGGCCAACCGGGCAATCGACAACCTGCGCGCGGCGCTGCTGGGTGAACGGCCGCGGGACCTGGTGAACCCACAGGTGTGGAAGGGTTGAAACTCAACGCAGGCAGTACAGACGGACCGACTAACTGCGCGCTCGCGTGCTGCCATGATCATGGCAGCACGCATACTCAGAGTTTTTTCCCTACAGTCAAACGCTAAAACTCCTTTTCGCCCCTTGCCTTGAGTGAATTAACTCCAATCAATCGACCCCAAACCTAGCATTTTTACCAGTTGCGCACTTTCGAACATTCGTTATACATCTTAGACATCCCACACAAACAGGAAAGTCAAGATGGATACCGAACAGAGCTTTGAAGAACTTGTTGAATGGGCAACCACACCCGCACAGTCTGGTCTCAGGCTGTACAATTGGGGGGCATTGGTTTCCTATAATTCTGAACTATTGAATAAAACATGGGAGCAATTGGGGGCAACCCCTTCACCACCTGAAAGCCTCGAGACCATTCAGAGCAAATTTACCTTATCTGAAAACAGCTACTCCTACCATTTCAGTGTTCTGGAACGGCCAACATTGAAATTTAACGTATCAAGCAACAGCCCGCATAATGCCACGTTGCGCAGGCGTATTCAGAAACTTTTGGATTTCCGTTTCTCAACCTCTCCTAGCCGCCGCTACCTGTTGACATCGATTAACGCATCACTATCAGGAGCGCAACACCTTAATATTGATACCGAAGCGCCAAAACTTTCTTATTCAACTCAAAGAAATGTTGAGCTCAAGTGGGATTCCGCAAACTATACTCTACCCGGCAATCATCATGATGATTTAAACAGCATTATCTATCGGATGTATTACGAAGACAACCCTGCCAAAAGAAACGCGATACTGGGCTCTTTTGCACCTGCGCAAGATGGCCTTATCAAGCCGCCAATTTATTTTTCAACTTACGCAGACTCACGTACCGGCCAAGTCGTCGCTTGCGTAGCGTTGGGTGAATATGGCGGAACCCCTTCCGATCTGCCCCTGATGTTGGTCAATGGCAAGGCGGCCACCGCTTTGGTTGACCGTCGAAAAAGCCTAGCGGGGATCCCCGCCGACCTAGGTCAGCTACCTCAGTTGCTGGCACCGCACCAACAGTTCAGCATGACTGCTGCAAACACAGACGCCCCAAAAGATCATGTTGCCATTTATGATCCCGTGGGCTTCTCTGGGACCATAAATGCAGCGATGCCTCCCAAATTCGATTTTAATCCCTTATCGAGCTTGTTGGACCCACTACGAAAAATTGAACTTAAGGTTTTCCCTGAACCCGCCTCTGTGGATTGGGGACTCCAGCCAGGTGCCCAGGGCAGTTTATTCCAGGAGGTAGGCAAATGGTTCTATCAAGCACCAAAGAGCTCTGACTCCAGAGCTCTTTCTTGGGTCGACGTCGTTTCAGCAACTATTGAAGGATTGCGTTATGAATCAGTCTTCGTCACCCTCTTCGAGCAGCAAACAGGCTATTTAAAATTCAGCAAAGTAGATGATCGCGTACGTATTCAACTCTGTATTACTGACAGAAATAATAATGAAATAATCATACCCTCTGATCGAATCGAGTGGAAAATCCTCCATGGAAATGGACAGATCGACCACCAAGGAACGTTCACTCCACTTGCTCACGGAGCATCACCATTTACCGTCATTCAGGCATTCGATACAGATAGCACCTATACTCCGACTTTTGCTTGCGTGATGCTCCCAGTACCTATGCTTAGTGTCGACGATACAGTAGCAATGTTTAACAGTTGATCAAAGCGATGGCCCGAGTGGGCTCACACCCAGTCGGGCCTCCGCTGTACAGTTTCTTCCTCGGTTCAACTAATTTTTATGTTTCAGCGCATCAAGCGCTTATCGTAATAATCGTAGCGGGCCTTGGGCTTGCGAAACACCAGCACATTCCCCGCCATCACCGCCACCAGCCCCAACAAGGCCGGCGCTGTCCACTGATACCCCTCGGCCACCGCCGACACGTTCAACGCCACCAACGGGAACAGCACCGTGCAGTACGCTGCCCGCTCCGGCCCCATGCGCCCGACCAGGGTCAAGTAGGCGGTAAAGGCGATCACCGAGCCCGGCACCACCAGGTACAGCAACGAGCCGATGTAGCGCACGTTCCACTCCATGCTGAACGGCACGCCGCTGACCACGCAGAACACCGCCAGCATCACCGCCCCGTAGACCATGCCCCAGGCATTGGTGGTCATGGGCTTGAGCCCGGCCTTCTGCTGCATGCTCGACAGCATGTTGCCGGCCGAGAAGCACAGCGTGCCGAGCAGGGCCAGGCCAAGGCCGAACAGGGTTTCGCGGCTGGCCGCGTGGTGGGAAAGCTCGGGCCAGAATAGCAGGCCCAGGCCAAGTAGCCCCAGGGCGCCGCCGCCGAGCACGTTGCTGGCGATCTTCTGGCCGAAGAAGATCCGCGCGTTGAGTGCATTCCACAGGGTGGCGGTGGAGAACACCACGGCGATCAGGCCGCTGGCAATCCACTGGCTGGCGCTGAGGAAGCAGATGAAGTTGACGCAGAACAGGCACAGGCCCTGGGCCAGGCAGATCTGGTGGCCACGCCGGTTCATTGGCTGCAGGCGGCGGGTGAGCAGCAGGAAGGCGAACAGGATCAGCCCGGCCAGGGCGAAGCGGTAGACGATCGAGACCGGAATGGCGACCACGCCTAGTTGGAGTTTCAGGGCGATCCAGGTGGTGCCCCAGATCAGGACGGTTAGCAGGTAGAGTGACAGGTTCATGGCGACGGTTCCTTGGGCCTTTCAAGATCGGTGCCCGGCGCTTCGCGGCTAAAGCCGCTCCCACAAGGACCGCGCTGCTCTCGAGGCTGGCGCGGTCCCTGTAGGAGCGGGTTCACCCGCGAATCGAGGGCGCAGCCCTTGCCGAGGCATTTCAGTGTTCTCCTGTCGAACACCCACGCGCTTGCACAAACTTGCGCATTTGTCCCGCTGGTAGCTGTAAGCCTGGCCAAGGCGCAGTAGGATGGCTGGCAAGAGGAACCGCCCATGACGCCACTCACCCAGCTGCAAGTGTTCAACGCCATGCACGCCTCGCCCCACGCCCGGCTGGAGCTGAGCGCGCACCTGGGCGACGGGCTGGCGGCGGCGTTGTGGAGCAACCGCGACGATGCCCGCGACTACCAGGCACCGAGCCATCACACCCTGTCGTGCTACATCGCCGACGGCACCGGCACCTTTCGCCGCCAGCGCCCCGGCGACAAAGGGGCGCCCGACAAGCTGTGCGTGATGCCGGCCGGGCAGGAATCGAACTGGGTGGTCAATGGCGCGATACGCCTGGCGCACCTGTATGTCAGCGAAACGCAATTCGCCCTGGGCTGTGTGCGCCTGCTCGACCGTGAACCGCGTGAGCTGCAACTGCGGGAAGCGACCTTTCTCGACGACCCGCAGCAAGCCAAGCGCTTTCGCCAGCTGATAACCCTGGACTGGGATGAACCTGGCGAACGCTTGCTGGCCAGCAGCCTGGCGCACGAGATCGTCGACCATGCGCTGCTCAACCAGGTCGGGCTGCGCCAGGGCCTGCGCCTGAAAGGCGGGCTGGCACCGAGCCTGCGCCGGCAACTGGTTGACTACATCGAAGCGCACCTGGAGCAGCCCATTACCCTGGGTGAACTAGCCTTGCGCTGCAACCTGTCCGAATACCACTTTGCCCGTATGTTCCGCGCCAGTTTCGGGCTGCCGCCGCACCAGTACCTGCTGGCTCGACGGCTGCATCGGGCCTGCCAGCTGTTGCGGCTGGGGGTGATGCCGCTGGGGGAGATTGCCCTGTTGTGCGGGTTTTCCAGTGCCAGCCATTTCAGCAACCGGTTCCGCCAGGCGGTCGGTGCAACGCCAGGCGAATACCGTACGGCCATTCGCAGCTAAAGCCGCTCCCACAGGGACCGCGCCACCCTCAAGGGCAGTGCAGTACCTGTGGGAGCGGCTTTAGCCGCGAAGAGGCCGGTTCAGGCTGGCCTAGAACTCGAAGGTACTGGACAAGCTCACCTGCCGCGCATCGCCAATGGCCACAAAGTACTGGTTCACCGCCGAGCTGTAGTAAACCTTGTCGAACAGGTTCTTCACGTTCAGCTGCAGCAGCACCTTGTGCTCGTCGAGCCTGGTCTCGTAGCTGGCAAAGGCATCGGCCACGGTATAGGACGGCAGGTCGAAGGTGTTGGTCGAGTTACCCGCGCGCTCGCCGACATACCTTGCACCGGCACCGAGACGCAAGCGGTCGCCACCGAACAGGCTGCCATAGTCATACACCGCCGACAGCGAACCACTGTGCCGGGCCACGTTCTGCAGGCGGTTGCCCTGCAGGGCCGGGTCCTTGGTCACCTTGGCATCGGTGTAGGCATAGCTGCCAATCAGGCTCCATCGCTCACTCAGCTGGCCAGTCAGGTCCAGCTCAACGCCCCGTGAACCGACCTCCCCGGCATTGCTGTACACCGTTTCACGAGTACTGGTATCAAAGTTGGAAACCAGTACGTTGCGCTTGGTGATATCGAACAACGCCAGAGTGCCTGTCAGGCGGCCCGGCATGTCGAGCTTGGCGCCCAGTTCCCACGATTTGCCCTCCTCCGGCGCCACCGACGAGTCGAGCACTACATTGCCGACCAGCCGCGCGATAGTCGAGTTGGGCTTGAACGACTCGCTATAGCTGCCATAAAACGACAGTTGGTCATCGACCTTGTAGACGATACCTGCATGCGGCACCCACGCCTGGCCATTGATGTCGGTGTTGGCCTTGAAAGGGCGGCCACGGCCAGCGTACTGGTCGAACTGCTGGAAGCGCGCACCAGCCACCAGGATCCAGTGATCACCCAGGTGCAGCGCGTCCTGCACGAACAACGCGTCGGTGCGCAGCTTGTCGGTCTGGTCGCTGTCACTGGCTTTGACAGTGGTGCCCTCCACTTCCTGCCCGTAGACCGGGTTCATATAGCTGAAGGTGGATTGGGCGGTCTGCCGGATCATGTCACCGCGGAAAATCTTGCGGTCCTCGTGATCGATGCCGAACAGCAGGTCGTTCTGCGTCCCGGCCAGTTGCACATTACCGGCCAGGCTTAGGGTGGCGAACTGGTCACGGCTCATGGCGTTGTGGGTGCCGTCGATGCTGCGCGACAGCGTGCCGCTATTTTCATTCACGCCGGTCACCCGCACCTGGCTGGCATCATAGGTTTCGCGGTTGAAGCTGTAGCCGAAGTGCAGCTTCCAGTCATCGGCCAGCTGGTGGTCGACTTCCAGACGGTACAGGTCGGAGCGCCCTTCCATGTCGTTGAAGGGCTCGTCCAGGCGCCGCGTGGCTGGGATGTCCAGCGGGTGGCCGTTGTTGCCGAACGCCGTGCCACGGTCGAAGGGGTAGAGAAACTCGCGATGCTCGTAGGCCAGCACTACTTGGGTGTCTTCGCCCAGCCAGGCCAGCGACGGCGCTACCAGCGATTCGCGGTGCACGCCGTAGTTGCGCCAGTAGTCCTCATCTTCGTGGTCGACGATCAGCCGATAGGCGAAGTTGCTGTCGCCCAGTGCGCCGGTACTGTCGAACCCGCCACCGCTGCCGTTCTTGCCGCTGCCGTAGGTAGAACCGCGCACGGTCAGGGCGTTGTACTGCTCGAGTTGCGGGCGCTTGCTGACCACGTTGATCACCCCGCCCGGGTCCTGGATGCCGTACAGCAGCGAGGCCGGGCCCTTGAGCACTTCGACCCGCTCGGTGCTGGCGTTGAGGCTGCGGCCCTGCACGATGGGCATGCCATCGCGCATGATCGAGCCGTCGCGGTTGTCGCCGAAGCCGCGCTTCATCACGGTATCGGAGGTGCCACCGAAATTGTTGCCCTGGGTGATGCCGCTGACATTGGCCAGAGCGTCATCAAGGTTGCGTGGGGCCTGGTCACGGATGACCTGGGCCGGTACCACATTGATGGCCTGGGGGATGTCCTGGCTCGGGCCCTGCCCGCGCATGATCGAGGCGGTAGCGGGGGGCTGATAGCTGTAGTCGTCCAGTTGCGAGGTCACGGTGATGGCCTGCAGGTTGAGGGCGCCGGAAGTGTCCACCGCTTCGAGGGTGAGGGTGCGCGAATCGACGCGGCGCCAGGCCAGCCCGGTAGTGCCCAGCAGCTGTTGCAGGGCCTGTTCGGCGCTGAACCTGCCGTTCAATGCCGGCGCCTGCACACCTGGCAGTTCCAGGGTGTAGACCACGCTCTGGCCGGTGGTGCGGCTGAAGGCGCTGAGTGCCTGGGCAAGGGGTTGCGCCGGCTGCGCGAAGGTATACGCCTGCTGCTGCTCGGCGGCACAGGCCAGGGGGGCGACAGCGAATGCCGGGAGCGCGGAAAGGCCGAGCCAGAGAGGGACGCAACGCGGGGTGAACTTCATGGACGCTGACCTGTGAGAGGGATATGACTGCGAATGAATCGCACTTCCACTCATTACACGGATGCCACGTCCTGTTACCTCACCCGCTATCTGAAAATATTTTTGCCTGTGCGGGCCTCTTCGCGGGTGAACCCGCTCCCACAGGTACTGCACAGGATTTGAAACTTGCGCCCTCCTGTGGGAGCGGGTTCACCCGCGAAGAGGCCCGCACAGGCGACTACCGGATCAGGGTCAACCGCCCCAGCACTGTCTGCCGCGAAAAGCCCATCACCTTGCCCAGCGAATCCAGCGCCAGCAACGGCTCAGCCACGGGGAAACTGCCACTGACCTTGCGCTGCCCCAACTCATCATCGAGCAACAGAATGCGCCCCGGGTAATAGCGCCCCAGGTCTTCGACCACCTGCGCCAGCGGCACCTGGTAGTAATTCAGCCAGCCCTGGCGCCAGGCCAGGCGGTTGTCGCTGTCCACCGCCAGGGTGTCGCCGACTTGGCCGGCAACGTAGGCCGCCTGCTGGTTGGCCGTCAGTTCACGCGCTGCTGCGCCCGGCGCCGGGCTCACCGCCACCCGCCCGCTGCTCACAGTGACCTGGGCTCCCTCGTCCTGCTCGCGCACTTCGAACTGGGTGCCAAGCACGCGCACCTCGCCACCGGCAGCTTCCACTACGAACGGCGTGCCGGTATGCGTGACCTGGAAAAACGCCGCGCCATGCAACAACCGCACGCGGCGCTCGCCCTGCACAAAATCGACTGCAATCGCGCTCCCCGCATCCAGCGTCACCTGCGACTGGTCGGCCAAGGTCACCTGGCGAACTTGACCAGCACTGCTGTAGTCGGCCTGCAGGTCCTGCAGCCACAGGGCCGGGTGCCAACCACCGGCAACGCCCACGGCCAGTACCAGGCAGGCAGCCACCGCCAGCGCCGCGACCCGCTGCCGCCAGGGGTGCCTGGCCGGTGGCCTGGCCATCGCATCCAGGTAACGTTGCAGGCTTGCCTGTTCTTCAGCGGCCAGGCGCGCTGCCGGGGCGGCGCTGTTCTGCCACAGCGCCTGGGCCTGGGCGTAGGCCTCACGGTGCCCAGGTTCGGCCAGCAGCCAGCGCTTGAACGCCGCGCCCTCGGCTTGCGCAGGCTGCTCGTTGATGCGGCTGAGCCATTGAAGTGCAGCCCGGGACTGCGCCTCGGTGATCGGCGGTAAACGGCTCATCGACGGGCACTCCCTGGCCGGCGTGGGGTGGACGCGGGCTCGGCAACACTCGCCTTGCACGCTTCGAGGGCGCGCATCATATGCTTTTCCACAGCGCTCTGGGACAGTTGCATGGCCTTGGCGATCTCGCCGTACTTGCAGCCGTGGATACGGTTGAGCAGGAAGATCTGCCGGGTGCGCTCGGGCAAGGCGCGCAAGGCAGCGTCGATGCGCTGCAAGTCGTGATCGACCTCCACGGCCTGTTCCGGGGCCTGGGCCATGGCCGCTTCATCCAGCGGCAGCACAGCTTCGGCTGCGCGCTCGCGGCTGCCTTCGCTGCGCAGGTGGTCGATGGCGAGGTTCCCGGCGCAACGCAGCAGGTAGGTATCCAGTGCCTCGACCTTGACCTCAGGGCGACGCCAGAAGCGCAGGAACAGCTCCTGGACCAGGTCCGATGCCGTCGCCCGGCAGCCGACCCGACGGCTCACCAGGGCCTCCATGCGTGCCCGCTGGGCCTGGAACACCTGGACGAAGCGCGCACGCCCGCCGCCGCTTTCGGCATCCGCCTCGATCATGTCGCCCGGCTCGCTCACCTGATCACTCGGCGAACACGGCCAGCAACGGCCCCAGCACCACGCTGGCGGCGGCCAGGCCCAGCAACAGGCGGGGCTGGTATGGCACGCCGAACACCCACAGGGTCAGCCCGGCCATCATCACTGCGGTCCACTCCACCAAGCCATGGGCCCAGCCCCGCAAGTGCACGCTGAGCACCAGCGACAGCACCAGCAACAGCCAACCGGCACTGCGCAACAGGCGCAACTGCCCAGGGCGCGGCTTGCGCCCGAGCAGGTCGACGAAGTGCTTCTCCATGGCCAGGCACAGGGCAACGAAGCCGGCGTAAGCGATCAGTGCATTACCCAGCATCAGCTCGCCTCCGCCGTCTCAGTGCTTGGCTTCCTTGCCGCACGAGGGGCCCGCATGGCCACAGCCTTCGGGCTGTGTAACATCTTGCTGGCCAACCAGGCCAGGAACAGGCCGGTGCCCAGCGCTGTCAGGTCGAAACCAGCCATGGCCCAGTCACCCGCAGGTAGCGAATGGTTCAGGCCCTGGCCGGTGGTCAGGCCGTTAAGCAGCGGCAGCAAGGCGAAGGCCAGCGCGCCCAGTGCCAGTTGCTCGCCCCATGCCCGCCGCCCGCTACGCAGCACAGCGTGCACCAGTGACAGGCCCCAGGCGGTGAAGAAGGCGTTGACCTCCCAGTCGGCCCGGTCTGCGACACCCATCGGGATAAGGCGGTTGGCCCAGAAGAAGCCCGCCACGGCCAGCAACAGGCCACTCATGCTAGCGATATTGAGCACCTCGACCAGGCGTAGTTCACCCGGCAGGCGTTCGCTCCTGGCATGCTTGAGCTGGCGCTTGCCCAGCCACATCACCAGGCCGGTGCCAATCACCGCAGTACCGGCCACGCCAAAGAAGAAGTACAGCCAGCGCAGCCAGGGCCCGGCGAAATTGCCCATGTGCAGGCCGGCAAAGCTGAAGGCAGTGATCATTGCCCCGCTCTCCGGTTTGCCCTGGCCCAGCAGAGCACCGCTGACGCCATCGAAGGTCCAGTTGGCGCTACGCCGGTAAGCCACGTGGTCGGCCGCCGATTGCGTGAAGGTAACGCGGGCATTGCTGTCGCCGGCATTTTCCACCTGGATACGGCCGATACGCGCGCCCGGTTGCAGGTCCTGCACCTTGGCGTACAGGCTCGGCAACGGTACCAGCGGCGCGGCCACATGGGCTGCCTTGGGCGCATCGTTACGGCCGAACAGTTCGTTGAAGTACTTGCCGGTGTCATTGCCGTAGCTGGCCATGATGCCCGCCGGCATCACCATGTACATGAACAGCACCAGGCTGCTGTAGCTGATCATCAGGTGGAAGGGCAGCACCAGTACACCAATGGCGTTGTGCCCGTCCAGCCAGGAGCGCTGGCCCTTGCCTGGGCGGAAAGTGAAGAACTCCTTGAAGATTTTCTTATGGGTGATGATGCCGGTGACCAGCCCCAACAGCATGATGAAGGCGCACAACGTCGATAGCCATCGGCCGAAAGGGTGTGGCATCTGCAACTGGAAGTGGAAGCGGTAGAAGAACTCGCCACCGCGACTGTCGCGTGCCGCCACCGGCTGCCCGGTCTGGGTATCAAGGGTCTTGGTGACGAAACCGCGTGGCCCGCCATTTGGGTCGCGATAACCCGCGCTCAAGGCGGCCTCGCGTGCGTTGGGCATACGAATCAGCCAGGTGCCCGAATGCCCTGCATTGTCCTGCAGATAACGCTGGGCCATCTCCAGGCTATGGCTCGGGTCCAGCGCATGGCTTCGTACTTCTGGTTGCGTCCAGTGCGTGATTTCTTCCTTGAAATACGACAGCGTGCCAGTGAGGAAGATGGCGAACAAAAGCCAGCCGAAGATCAGGCCGGTCCAGGTGTGCAGCCAGGCCATGGCCTGGCGGAAGCCTTCTTTCATGGGGTTTTCATCCAGTATGCCAACCCGCTGATCACCCCCAGCAGCACGCTTGGCGCCAGTACGCCCAGCCAGGCGCGCAAAGCGCTGCGGCAGGCAAAGCACCAGATGAACGCCAGCAGGTAGAAAACGAATGACAGCAGCAGGCCGGTGAGCGTGGCATCGACCCGTGGCAGCGGCGCTACCAGGGAAATGCAGACGCTGGCCACGGACGCCAGCAGGTAGCCACCCAGCAGCGCGGCAAGGCTGCGTGACGTCACGGTCAGGCGATAGCTGAGCGAGAGACCGGCGGTTTTGCGCGTCATGGCGATGGTCCGGGCGTTTTCGGGGCTGCAATAATAATGATTTCAATTCTCATAAGCAAAGGCCATGCGATGAGCCGCTTGCTGCCTTGAATGCAACAAGAAATTTATTTTCAAAAAGGGCTTGAATTCGTTTCGCCGTTGCCTGACCTTAGAGTCAAGAGACGCAGAAATACCAAGGGTCTCAGAGGCCTAGGCGCGTCTCCATGCGAGCAAGCTGAATAAGGATTGAATCATGCAAATCCAGGTCAACAGCAGCAACCATTTCGAAGGCAACGCCCGGCTCGACCAGTGGGTCCGCAGCACACTGCAGAACTCGCTGGAACGTTACGAAGACGACCTCACCCGCATCGAGGTTCACCTGCGCGACGAGAACGGCGCCAAGCCCGGACCGCATGACAAACGCTGCCAGATGGAGGCTCGCCCCAAAGGCCATCAACCGATTTCCGTGACCCACACCGCCACTTCGCTGGACCAGGCGGTCGATGGTGCCGCCACCAAGCTCAACCACGCGCTGGAACACTTCTACGGCAAACTGCGCAGCAAGCGCGGCGCCTTGGAACTGAGTGACCCAGACGCCTGATCGGCAACGCAAGACGCCCGGCCTGATGCCGGGCGTTTTCGTTTGTATCGATCGATGGCGCTGAACCAACAGGTAATTTCCCCGGTCAACTTCTGCATTCATTCAGCGCAGAAGCATGACCATGAACAACCCATTCGAACGAATCAGTGCTGCATTCGCCCCCGAATACCGGGTCAACCTGAGCATTGCAAACCTCGACGGCAGCATCATGCTGACCCTGTCCGACGACGCTGGCGTGGTCGCCAAGCGCCTCATCACCCAGGCCCAGCGCAATGACCCGGTGCGCCTGCAGCGGGTGATCGACAGCATCCGCCTGGGCCTGGCCATCGAGCACAACCAGAACCCCCTTCAGGTGCTGGCCGCGCTGACCCGTGACGCCCGCCACGAGCCGCGCCATTTCATCGCCAACTGAGGGCTACTTGCCCTCCTCCACTTCCTTGCCGCTGGCATCCAGTACCTTGGTCGAGGGGTAGCGGTACGAGGCGTAGCGCACCACCAGGATCGCGAACGCCAGCAACAGGATGCCACCGCACAGGTACAACAGCCCTACGTCCGGCGCCTTGTGGTGCGAGACGTCGCCGATCAGCAGGCGGGTCAGCGCGGTGATGGCCACGTACAGCAGGAAGCGGATCGGCATGTGGTTGGTCTTGAAGTAGATACCGACCATCGCCCCCAGCTCCAGGTAGATGAACAGTAGCAGGATGTCATCGACACTGACCCCGCCCTTGCCGAGCATGTCGAGGAACGTCATCACCGCCGCGTAGGCGGTGATCGCGCCAATGCCGAACAGCGCCAGGTAATGGAATGCCTCGACGCACAGGTTTCCCAGCGAGTCGGCCGAGCCGTGCAGACCCTTTCGCAGCTTTTCTGCCCATTTGATGTTCACGATGTTCCATTCCCCGATACGTCTTGAAGGATGATGCGTCACCGGTGTGACGCTTGTGCCATGCAGTTAAAGGGCCAGGCCCCTGCCTTGGAAGGCGACCGATTGCCGCAAGGCACCTTGAGGCGTGGCAAGTTGCCAGAAACACGACCATGCGCTGGGGAAAAATCAGATTTAGCCCCTTCCTTGTAGGGCATTTCCCAAAGATACTCCCTGCCATTGTGGTGTTCGGGGATGAGCACTAGTCTCGGATCGTCGCTGCCAAACAGCGACCGGCTTTGACAGGCCGCCCTGAACTAACCACATGGCTTTGCTGCTGAAAGTAGTCCCCGATCCCCCCACACCCCATTCCCTTGAAGACACCCTGATCCAGGCTACGGACTATGCGTTGTGCGCAGCCACCGTGGTGCATCAGGCCTTGTTGCTTCAGCCCAAGTCGCCAGCATCGATTTTGATGATGACCTCAATGCATGAGCTGGAGACGTTGCGGGCTTTGCTTGAGTCGGCACTGGTTCAGGTGCAGATGCCCGCTGGGCCTCGGACTTTGCACTGAGGTTTGAGTGTTGCGTTGTCTGGGCTGGCCTCTTCGCGGGTAAACCCGCTCCCACAGGATCTCCACAGGCCTTGAGGTAGATGCCGTACCTGTGGGAGCGGGTTCACCCGCGAAAGGGCCCGGATGGCCAAGGCGCTGATGGATGATGCTGAGTTGGGCATGAAGCAGTAAGCCCTCTGCACCACGCTACAATTTCTGCTTGCGAAGCAATCAACATTGCCATTACTGTATATAGATACAGTAAATCGAAACGCAACCAGCAAAAGGCATAGAGGTGATGAATGGCCGTCGAAGTGGTGTACCGCAGCAGCCGCGACCCGGAGCGCTTGTTCATGGATAAGGCCGAAGCAGACCGTCACGACAAGATGCTCGAACTGGCCGAGCGCCTGGCCGAAGTACTGCACAAGGCAGTGCCCTCGCTGAGCGAGAAACAGGTCGAGGAAGCCGGTATCTACATGGCCAAGAACCGCGATGTGTTCGCCCGGGCGTTCAAGAGCCAGCCGGATGCGCTGGCCGAGTTGCTCGAAGCGCCAGCGGCCGAGTAATTGCCTGCACTGGCCTCATCGCCAGCAAGCTCCACGGGGGGTACATGGCTTGCTCCATTGCTCAGGTCACCTCATTACCCTGTAGGAGCAGCCTTGTGCTGCGAAGAGGGTAGTTGAGCAACAGATATTCTTCGGCAGTAATGGCTTCTTCGCAGCGCAAGGCTGCTCCTACAAGTCGGCGCGACAGGGGTGGGCGCTGGCTTGCCGGCGATAGGGCCAGTGCAAGAACACAAATTACATCAGCCGTAGAGCAACCGCTCCGCCAGCATCTGTGCCACCCGCGCCGGCGAGCGCTTCTCTGCCTGTGCATGGCCAAACACTTCGGTCAGCCGTGAAGGTATCCGCGCCAGGTGCGCGGTGATGGTGCCCAGGTCTTCGCCACGATGGGTAAGTGCCACGTAGATCAACCCACCGGCATTGATCACGTAATCGGGCGCATACAGTATCCCGCGCGACTCCAGCTGGTCGGCTACCTGCAAGGTGGTCAGCTGGTTGTTCGCCGCCCCCGCCACGGCCGCACAACGCAACTGCATCACGCTCTGCCCGTTCAACACCGGCCCCACACCGCAAGGGGCAAAGATGTCGCAAGGGGTGCTGATCAACGCATCGTTGGTCACCGGATGGGCATTGAACTGCTCCACCGCCAGCCGCACTCGTCCAGGGTCCAGATCGCTCACCAGCAGGTCCGCCCCTGCCGCATGCAGTTGCTCCGCCAGCGCATAACCGACATTGCCCAGCCCTTGCACCGCAACCCGAAGCCCTTGCAGGTCATCACTGCCAAGGCGGAACGAAGTGGTGGCACGAATGCCGGCAAAAACCCCCATCGCCGCATGCGGTGAGGGGTCACCCGAGGCCGTGGTGCTGGTCACATGCGGTGTGCTCTGGGCAATGCAGTCCATGTCCAGGGTCGAGGTGCCGCTGTCCACGGCGATGATGAAGCGCCCTTGCAAGGTGTCGATGAAGCGGCCAAAGGCCTCGAACAGCGCGGCACGGTTTTCCACATGCGGGTTGCGCATGATCACCGCCTTGCCGCCCCCCAATGGCAGGCCAGCCAGCGCCGCCTTGTAGCTCATACCCTGGGCAAGGCGAATGGCGTCTGTCATGGCGCTTTCATCATCGGCATAAGGCAGGTAGCGGCAACCGCCCATGGCGGGGCCCAACTGCTCGCTATGGATCACCACCACAGCCTTCAGGCCGGTAGGTGGATCGGTGAACAAGTGCAGCGACTGGGTACGGGTGCTTTGCATCAGCGCGAACATCGACAGGCTCCCCTACGAGGTGCTCTTTCCAGTATAGGCACGGCCCTTGGGCTGGTAGCGCCGCCGGACCACTGGACGAAACCGCGCGCCACGGCTAATACTCAAGCGTGTGTGGAGAAGCCCCATGAAGCCACGTCAAGCCTGCCTGGCCTGCCTGGAACGCGAGCCCGTCGCCCTGCTGGAAGCCGCATTATGGATTGCTGCCGAGCACGACCGAAGCGTCGAGCCCGCGGCCAGCCTTGCCAAGCTGCATGACCTGCAGCGTGAGATAAGCACCAATCTGCCGATGCTGCCGCTGTGCGAACTGGCACAGCCATTGTTGCGCCAACTCAATGCCCTGGGCTTCCAGCAGGATGAATATCACCCGCTGCGCCCGCATGCCGCGATGATGGACAAGGTGCTGCAACGCCGCCGTGGCCAACCGCTGACACTTGCCATCCTCGCCCTGGAACTGGCCCGGCGTCTGTCCATACCCCTTGAGGGTGTAGGCTTCCCTGGCCATTTCCTGCTGCGCGTGCCGGGTGCCGATCACCTGCTTGACCCCTGTGGCGGCCGGCGTCTCTACCCCAACGACTGCCGTGAGCTGCTGGCTCGCCAGTTCGGCCCGCATGTAGCGCTGACTGCCGAGCACATGCGCAGTGCCAGCCCGCTGCAGATGCTGCAACGCCTGTCACGCAACCTGCGCCAGTTGCATATAAGCAACGACAACCACCTGGCGGCACTGATTGATGCCGAGCGGGTCATGCAACTGGGCCCGGTGCAGGTCAGCGACTATGTGACTCGCGCTTCGCTATACCAGCATCTGGATTGCCCGCAGGCCGAGCGCTTCGATCTGGAGCATGCGTTATTGCTGACAGAGGACCCGGTCCAGCGCCTGAAGCTTTCCGAACGTATCGGCAAGCTTCCGGCGGCGAACCGTTCCATTCACTGAGCCGGGCTGTCCGGCTGCCGGGCGGGGTGGGCCTGGGCGAACGCCGCGTGCTCGGCCGCAAGGGCGGCAACCCGAAGGATGCGCGGGAAGCTGTCGAGGTCGACGTTGAAACGTTCGGCCGCGTACAACTGCGGGATCAGATAGACATCCGCCAGGCCCGGCTCATCGCCGAAGCAGAAGCCATGATCGCCTATCAGTTGCTCAACTGCCGCCAACCCTTGGCTGATCCAGTGACCAATCCACTGGTTGACCTGGCTTTCGTCCTGGCCGGCCTGGCGCAGTCGGTTGAGCACGCTGACGTTGTGCAGCGGGTGGATGTCGCAGCCGATGATCGCCGCCACGCCCCGCACCTTGGCACGCGCCTCGGCCGTGGCCGGTAACAGCGCGGGTTGTGGATAAGCCTCCTCCAGGTACTCGATGATCGCCGGCGACTGCACCAGCAATTCACCGCTGTCAGTGCGCAAGGCCGGCACGCGGCCCTGCGGGTTGACCGCGATATAGGCGGCCCCGCGCTGCTCGCCCTGCAGCAGGTTGACCGGAAGGGACTGGTAACCCAGCCCCTTCAGTGCCAAAGCAATGCGTACCCGGTAGGACGAGGTGGAACGGTAATAGGTGTACAGCTCCATGCCCCTGCCTCCTCAGTTGGCCGCGACGACCTTGCCGCGGCATTCGCCGAAACCGATGCTGGCCACGCCCTCACGCACGCAGCGGGCACGCAGGATGATCTCGTCGCCGTCTTCGAGGAACTTGCGCACCTCGCCACTGGCCAGTTCCACCGGGTGCTTGCCGCCTTCGGTGATCTCCAGCAGGCTGCCGAACGAACCTGGCGTGGCGCCCGACAGCGTGCCCGAACCGAACAGGTCGCCCGGTTGCAGCTGGCAGCCGTTGACGCTGTGGTGCGCGACCAGCTGCGCCACGGTCCAGTACATGCTGCGGGTGTTGCTCAGGGTCAGGCGGTGCGGGGCGAGGCCCTGCTCGCGCATTTGCTCGGTCAGCAGCAATACCTCAAGCTCGATATCGAATGCACCTGCGGCCTGGTCGCGCTTGTCCAGCAGGTACGACAGTGGCTGCGGGTCGCCCTCCGGGCGTGCCGGCTGGGCACAGCGGAACGGCTCAAGCGCTTCGGCGGTAACTACCCAAGGCGAGATGGTGGTGATGAAGCTCTTGGACAGGAACGGCCCCAGCGGCTGGTATTCCCAGGCCTGGATATCGCGCGCCGACCAGTCGTTGAGCAGACACAGGCCAGCCACGTGCTCGGCGGCATCGCCTACCGGGATCGCCTGGCCAATGTCGTTGCCCTGGCCGATCCAGATACCCAGTTCCAGCTCGTAGTCCAGGCGCGCGCAGGGGCCGAAGCTTGGCTCGGTGTGCCCGGCCGGCAGGGTCTGGCCCTTGGGCCGGCGCACATCGGTGCCGGATGGGCGGATGGTCGAGGCGCGGCCGTGATAACCGATCGGCACGTACTTGTAGTTGGGCAGCAGCGGGTTGTCGGGGCGGAACAGCTTGCCCACGTTCTTGGCGTGCTCGATGCCCACGTAGAAGTCGGTGTAGTCACCGATCTGCGCCGGTACATGCAGCTGGCAGGCGGTTGCCGGGTACAGTGCGGCCTGCAGTGCCGCCTTATGTTCACTGTGTTCGCCCAGCAGCACCAGCAGGCGCTCGCGCAGGGCGACGCGGGCACCGCGGCCGAGGGCGAAGAATGCGTTCAAGACCCCACCACGGGTGGCCTCGACCGCGGCCTTGGCGGCACCGTCGAACAGGCCGGCGGCCAGCACCGCCTCCAGGTCGAGGATCGCGTCGCCGATGGCCACGCCACAGCGCTTGGCTTCACCCGGCCGGCTGAAGATGCCCAACGGCAGGTTCTGCAGCGGGAAGTCGCTGTGCCCGTTGGCGTGCTCGACCCAGCTACGGGCAATGGCGGTCTGATTCATGGGTTATCTCCGGTTCGGGTTGAAGGTGCTCGGCAAGGTGGCCCAGCAACTATCGTAGTCGGCCTGCAACTGCGGGCATTCAAGGGCTTGCAGGCTCGGGCGCAGCACCTGGCTGGTCTCGAACATGAAGGCCATGGTGTTGTCGATCTTGTGCGGTGCCAAGTCGGCAGCAATAGCCTTTTCGCAGGTTTCGGCGTCGGGGCCATGGGCGCTCATAACCCCGTGCAGCGAGGCGCCACCCGGCAGGAAGCCCTCGGCCTTGGCGTCGTAGGCACCATTGATCAGGCCCATGAACTCGTTCATCAGGTTGCGGTGGAACCATGGTGGACGGAAGGTGTTCTCGGCCACCATCCAGCGTGGCGGGAAGATCACGAAGTCCATGTTGGCCATGCCATGCACGCTGGTCGGCGAGGTCAGCACAGTGAAGATCGATGGGTCCGGGTGGTCGAAGCTGACCGTGCCGATGGTGTTGAAGCGGCGCAGGTCGTACTTGTACGGCACGTTGCTGCCGTGCCAGGCGACCACGTCCAGTGGCGAGTGCTGCAGTTCGCAGGCCCAATGTTCGCCCAGGAACTTCTGCACCAGCTGCACCGGGCCATCGGCCTCTTCGTAGTGCGCCACCGGGGTGAGGAAGTCGCGCGGGTTGGCCAGGCCGTTGCTGCCGATCGGGCCCAGGTCCGGGATGCGCAGCGGCGCGCCGTGGTTTTCGGCGATGTAGCCGCGGGCCTCGCCGTCGAGCAGTTCGACGCGGAACTTCATGCCACGCGGGATGACCGCGATTTCCAGCGGCTCGACTTCCATCACCCCCAGTTCGGTGGCAATGCGCAGGCGGCCCTGTTGCGGCACCAGCAGCAGTTCACCGTCGGCGTTGAAGAACACCCGCTCCATCGACCGGTTGGCGCGGTAGATGTAGATGCTCACGCCGGCCGGTTTTTCCGCAGCGGCGTTGGCCACCATGGGCAGCCAGCCCTCGATGAAATCGGTCGGTTCGACGGGGATCGGCTGGGGGTTCCAGCGCAGGCGGTTGGGGGTGATGGCCCCCAGCGGGCCGGTCAGCGGCTGACGCGCCAGGCGTTCGAAACGCGGGTGCAAGGCAGACGGACGAATACGATACAGCCAGGTGCGGCGCAGCTCGCTGCGGGTCATGGTGAACGCCGTGCCCGAGAGCAGCTCGGCATACAGCCCATAGGGCGCCTTCTGCGGCGAGTTCTGCCCGACCGGCAAGGCCCCTGGCAGCGCTTCGCTGGCAAACTCGTTGCCGAAGCCGCTGAGGTAGTGAAGGTCGGGTGACGTATCGCGATTCATCGATGCCTCCGGGCTCTGGCCGAGCCGTTGCTGGCAGCTGGCTGCTGGCCCGGGGCGGGGTGGCAGCGCGTCTGCATTGTTTTTATCGTAATCAGATTACGAATAACGTAATTTGCTACGGGCAATGCGTCAAGCTATAAAGGCGCGACTCGATGAATCCGGAAGAAGATGTCCATGGCCAAAGCCAGCTCCCCCGCCGACAACGGCAAGCAGAAAGTCCGCTCGGCAGAGGTCGGCACCGACATCCTCAAGGCCCTTGCCGAGCTCTCCCCGTCCACCTCCCTGTCACGCCTCGCGGAACATGTGCAGATGCCGGCGAGCAAGGTGCACCGTTACCTGCAGGCGTTGATCGCCAGCGGTTTTGCCGAGCAGGATGCGGCCACCAACCATTACGGCCTGGGGCGCGAGGCACTGCGGGTGGGGTTAGCGGCGCTGGGCAGTATCGATGTGCTGAAGATTGCCGCGCTGCCGTTGTCGCAGCTGCGCGATGAACTGAACGAAAGCTGCTTCGTTGCCGTATGGGGCAACCAGGGCGCGACAGTGGTGAGCATCGAGCCGGCGGTACGCGCGGTCACCGTGGTAACGCAGATCGGCTCGGTACTGCCCCTGCTCACGTCGTCCACCGGGCTGGTCTTCGCCGCCTACCTGCCCGAGCGCGAGACCGTGGAGTTGCGTGACCGGGAACTGGCCGCCCTGCAGCACAACGCCGCCGACTACCAGGCGGTATTGGCGGGCATTCGTGAACGTGGCCTGCACCATGTGCATGGGCTGTTGATGCCGGGCGTGGATGCGCTGTCGGCCCCGGTGTTCAATGCCATGGGGCAGATCGCCGCGGTGATGACGGTGGTCGGGCCGACCTCGATCTTCCATGCCGACGAGCATGGTCCGGCGGCGCAACGGTTGCTGGCAGCAGCACGGGAAACCAGCTGGCGCATGGGCTATTCGCCCGCCGACTGAGCGCCTTCGGCACTATTGCCCGATACGTAAAGGTGAATGTCATAAGCGGCTATTTTTCCTGCAGGATCAGGCGCTTATTCTTACCTCACTGGCCGGCATGAAGGGCTCTCCCCCCCGCCTTTCAGGCCTGCGAGGTTCACCGACGTAGATTTTGAAGCTCCTTGATCTGACGTCTCGATTGGCCGCTGCGGCTTGCAGCGGCCTTTTTTATTTGCCCTGAAAATTTCTCCGCCTGTGCTGGCCTCTTCGCGGGTAAACCCGCTCCCACAGAGATATCACTACCCCAGGGGCTTGTGGTGTACCTGTGGGAGCGGGTTTACCCGCGAAGAGGTCAGCACAGGCATACAAGTTTCAGCCCAGCGGATACTTCTGCAAGTTCGCCATCATCTGCTGTAACGCCTGCAAGCTGTCCTGTGGGTGCACTGCCCCGTCGAAGTCGCCAATCCGTGCCCAGTTCTCCGCCACCTGCTCCGGAGTAAAGCCTTCACGCGGATCGAAGCCTACCCCCAGGCTGCGCTCCCACCGCACCTTGCCCACCCAACCGCCACCCACTTCGAACAACTCGCCACTGCCCTGGCACTGCTCGCTGCCCAGGTACACAACCAGCGGGCTGACCAGCTCGGGCTTGAGCCGCTCGAACACCTGGGGCGGGATCAACCCTTCGGTCATGCGGGTGCCACCCGTGGGGGCGATGGCGTTGACCAGGATGCCGTGCTTGCGCCCTTCGATCGCCAGGGTACGTGTCAGCCCATACAGGCCCAGCTTGGCCATGCCGTAGTTGGCCTGGCCGAAGTTGCCGTAGATGCCGGATGTGGAAGCGGTGAAGATCACCCGCCCCCAGTTCTGCTCGCGCAGGTGCGGCCAGGCGGCGCGGGTGACCTTGTAAGCCCCCTCGACATGCACTTGATACACCTGCTCCCAGTCGCTGTCTTCCATCTTGTGGAAGGTCTTGTCACGCAGGATGCCGGCATTGTTCACCAGCACATCGACCCGACCGAAGCTGTCCAGGGCCTGCTCGACAATACGCGCGCCGTGGCTGACCGAATCATGGTTGGCAATGGCACTGCCCCCGGCAGCGCGGATCTCCTCTACTACCCGGTCGGCGGCGGAGGCGCTGGCACCTTCACCGTGGGAGGAGCCGCCGAGGTCGTTGACCACCACCCGCGCACCGCGCGCAGCGAACAGCAGCGCATGGGCACGGCCCAGGCCGCCCCCGGCTCCGGTGACTATCACCACGCGATCTTGCAGACAGACAGGCTCGCTCATGCTCATGGCTCCAGGCAGATTCAGGTAGGCCGAGTGTCCGCCGCCAGCGGCGGGTGGACAATCAAGCTCATGCAGGCTGAATGCCTGGCAATAACGCAGCACGATGGTTACGGGGCCGCTTTGCGGCCCATCGCCGGCAAGCGCCAGCTCCCACACCAACCGCGCCGGCCTCCAGGCATGCGCTGTACCTGTGGGAGCCGGCTTGCCGGCGATGAGGCCCTGTCAGGACCACGCCACTTTCTGCTGGAAACAGCTCAGCGGTTGTTCACGAAAGGCCAGGTAATGGCGCAGCACCTGCACCGGCGCTTCGGTATGCGGGTAATGGCCGATGCCCTGCAACTGCACGGTGTCCGGCTCCGGCACCAGTTGCCGGTAGCGCTCCACCATGTGTGCGCCGGAAAGCGGGTCGTCCACGCCATTGATAAAGCGCAGCGGCACGCCTTCGTGCTGCATCGCGCCAACCCAGCGGTCCCGGTGCAACCTGCGCTCTGGCATGTAACCCACCAGCTTGTGCAGGATGCGCGTGCCACGGTTGGCGGCTATCAGGCTCCAGAAGTCATCCAGCGCACTTTCACTGGGGTGGGTGCAAGGGCCGTAGACTTGGGTCACGTTGCGCACCAGGTCGTCGCGACCGAACGAGCGCCCTACCAGCCAGCCCAGGCGGCTGAGCAACAGCTTCTGTACCAGCAGCATGCGGCAGCTTTCGGGGAACAGCCCGCTGTTCAGGAACACGCAGCTGGCAATGCTGGCGCGCTGTTCATGATGCCGCGCCAGCATTTCCTGGGCCACACTGCCGCCGTAGTCATGGGCCAGCAGATGCACCGGCTGGTCGACCTTCAGCTCGGCGAGCAAAGCCTGCTGCAGGTCGGCCTGCTCCATCAGGCTATACACGTGATCGACCGGTTTGGCCGAATCGCCAAAGCCGAGCATGTCGCAGGCGATCACCCGGAAGCGCTGGGCCAAAGGCCCCCACAGGTAGTGCCAATCCCAGCTGGCAGTGGGGAAGCCGTGCAAAAGAAGCAGGGGCTCTCCTTGCCCTGCGGTCCAGTAGCGGATGCTCTGGCCCCGGAAGCTGAAACTCTGTCCCCGGGTACGCCAGACGCACAATGGAATTTCGGCCATGGGCATCAGAACGGTCCCGGTGAAGTGGTGTTGGCGGAATAGAGCAAGGCTGCGGTCATTGCATGTCACCTCGGCACTTACATGTGCTCTCTATGTCGAGGCTGAGTCTAGCCAGCAGCCCATCGGCTGGAACTTGCGTTGCCAGCCAGCTTGATGACTTGGCGAGTCAGTGGCACGAACGGTCAGAGGAGCACAGCCAGCAGCGGTGCCGCGAACAGGTTCAACAGCCCGGTCAGGACCATGACCAGGCCGGCCACCGAGCCCTCCTCGCGGCCTACCTCCTGTGCCCGGCTGACACCGGCACCATGGGCGCCCACGCCGAACAGCGCGCCCCGCGCCAGTGGTGTGCGCAATGGCAACCAGCGCAGCAGTACGCCGCCGAACATGGCGCCCAGTACGCCGGTGAACATCACGAACACCGCCGTGAGCTCCGGTACACCACCCAGGTCATGGGCCAATGGCATGGCAAAGGGCGTGGTGATCGAACGCGGCACCAGCGACAGGCTGGTCGCGCTGTCCAGCGCCAACATATGAGCCAACCCCCAGGAACTGGCGATCGAAGCGCTGCTGCCGGCGACCATACCCATCATCAGTGCCGGCCAGTGGCGCGCCAGCATGGCCCGTTGCTGCCAGATCGGCACCGCGAAGGCCACGGTCACCGGGCCAAGCACGCTCATCAGCCAGTGGGTGTTGCGGGCGTACTCGGCATAGGCGGTGTGCAGCGGCACGGCCACCGCCAGCAACAGAACCGGCACCAGGATCAGCGGCGACAGCAGGTAGCGCCCGCTGCGCCGGTACAACCAGCGGCTGCCCAGGTACGCCAGCAAGGTCAGGGCCAGCCAGAACAGCGGCATGGGTTCAAGGCTCATGGCGCAACCTCCAGCGGCACACCAGTTCCACGGTCAACGCGGTCACCACCATTACCGTCAGGGTGCTCACGGCAATCACCAGCAGGATGCGCCAGCCCTCGTCACGGATCAGGGCGCCATAATCGAGCAGGCTCATCAGCGCCGGGATGAAGAACAGCAGCATCTCAGCCATCAGCCAGCCGGCGCCCAGTTGCAGCATGGCCGGCTTGAGCACACCCGAGGCGAACAGCAACAGCAGCAATGCCAGGCCCATCACGCCGCCAGGAATCGGCCAGCCCAGCCAGGTGGCAAGCTGGCCACCGAACAGGAACAAGGCACAGAGGATCGCCAGCTCGACGAGCAGGCGCAGGGCTTTTTTCAATAACGCAGGTTTCATGGGGGGTTCCTCGACAGGCCCTCATTTTAAGATTTGGCTGCCTAGGCCAGAAGCGAATTGTTAGACTTAATGCCATTCCAGAATGGAATTGAGATCATGGAATTCAAACAGCTGCGCAGCTTTATCGAAGTGGTCCACCGCGGCGGTTTTACCCAGGCGGCGCAAACCCTGCACATCAGCCAGTCGGCGGTGAGCAAACAGGTGGCCCAGCTGGAGCAAGATGTGGGCCAGCCGCTGCTGGAGCGCCAGGCCTCGCAGCTGCACCTGACCGCTGCCGGGCGCATCGTGCTGGAGCGTGGCGAAGCCTTGCTGCGCCAGCGTCAGGCACTGCTCAGCGAACTGGACGACCTCAGCCAGATGGGCCGCGGTGAGCTGCGCCTGGGCTTGCCGATGCTGGGCAGCGACGCGCTGTTCGCCGGGTTGTTCGCCGAATATCGGCGGCGTCACCCGAACATCGCGATCCAGTTGCTCGAAGGCGGCAGCCGCAGCATCGAACAGGCGGTCAGGAGTGGCGAACTGGAACTGGGTGGCAGCCTGACGCCCAGTGACGAGGCGTTCGACTACCAGGCCTTCTGCAACGAGCCAATGGATGCCCTGTTGCCTGTCGGGCACGAGCTGGCAGGCCAGGAAGTGGTAGATCTGCGGCAGCTGGCCGATACCCCGTTCCTGCTTTACCAACGCAGCTTCGTGCTCAATGACCGGCTGCTGAAGGCGTGCCAGCAGCAGGGCTTTACCCCCAAGGAAGGCGGGCGCAGTGGCCAGGCGGACTTCCTCGCGGCGCTGGCGGCAGCGGGCCAGGGCGTGGTGCTGCTGCCCCGTGTGGTGGCGAAAGCGCTGGAGCGCCCCGGTGTGGTGCGCTTGCCGCTGCGCTCGCCGGCGGATTTGCGTTGGGATATCGCGTTCATCTGGCGGCGCGGGGCGTATCTGTCACGGGCGGCGCAGGCGTGGTTGGCGCTGGTGAGCGAGTGGCCGGTGCTCGGCAGCAAGGGATGAGTTGCCCTTGCCGGCCTCTTCGCGGGTAAACCCGCTCCCACAGGAACACCACAGCCTCTGAAATCTGTGTGGTACCTGTGGGAGCGGGTTCACCCGCGAAGAGGCCGGTACAGGCGAAAAATACCCGTCAGGCTTTAAGTGTACTCACCAACTCAGCCAACCAAGGCTCTGCATCCGCCTCCGGAGTCACCGTCTCGCTGGCATCCAGGCGCAACATCGGCTGCACTTCGCGCACGCCCAGTTCGGCAAACAGTTCGCGCATCTGCTCGCCACCACCGCAATAGGTATCGCCATAACTGCTGTCACCCAGCGCAATCACCGCACCCGGCAGGCCACGCCAGGCCGCAGGCAGGGTATCGCGAATGCTGCAATACAACGGCATGAGGTTGTCTGGCAGTTCGCCCATGCCAGTGGTCGAGGTCACGGCCAGCAAGGCGTCGGGGGCGAAACCTTCAAGGTCCTGCAAGGTGGCGCGCGCCGCATGCCAGGCCTCCAGACCAGCAGCCTTGAGCAGCGATTCAGCGTGACGGGCGACTTCTTCGGCGGTGCCGTAGACCGATCCGGAAATAATGGCGACTTTCATCGGGTAGAGGATTCCGAAACTGAGTGAAAACGTAGGATACTAGCATCCGGCGCTGGCAAAAGGCCGCCTCTACCAAAGTCACCATCCTCAACCCTGCTTCGCACCTTTGTTCACTCAATGGCCCGAACATGATCAATGCGCAACTACTGCAATCCATGGTCGATGCGTCCAACGACGGCATCGTGGTCGCCGAACAGGAAGGCGACGACACCATCCTCATCTACGTGAACGCGGCCTTCGAACGCCTGACCGGCTACGGCCGTGACGAAATCCTCTACCAGGATTGCCGCTTCCTGCAGGCCGACGACCGCGACCAGCTTGGCCGCGCCCGCATCCGCAAGGCCCTGGCCGAAGGCCGCCCGTGCCGCGAAGTGCTGCGCAACTACCGCAAGGATGGCAGCCCTTTCTGGAACGAACTGTCGATCACCCCGGTAAGGCACGATGCCGAACAGCGCACTTACTTCATCGGCATTCAGAAAGACGTTACTCGCCAGGTCGAACTGGAGCGGGAACTGGCGCAACTGCGCGTTCGTCAGAAACCCGACGAACGCACCTGAACCAAGTTCGCCACGCACGGTCAATCCCGTTGAAGAAATCGCCATCGAGTTCGATCATGCAAGCAGAAGCGCTCCTGACCCAGGACGAGCTGGACTTCATACAGAACATGCAGCATTCGCCGCAGTTGAACCTGGCCGACCCCATGTCGAGCCTGCTGGTCAATGGCGACCATCGCATCCAGAGCTTGCTCACCCGCTTGGTGGCCAACGAGCAGGTAACCCTGCAGGCCCAGTTCAACAACCAGCAAATCAGCTTCCCGCTGCAACTGGTGGAAGACGAGTTCCACGCCCTGCACCTGCAACTGGGCTCACCGGAAATCTACGAGGACGGCCCCATGCTGCGCCCCTGGCGCCTGTCGATGGAGAAGCCGAGCGCACTGCTCGATGCCCATGGGCAGGAAACTGGCCTGTGGGTTCGCGAGATCTCGTTCAAGGGTACATTGCTGGAAGTCCGTGGCCTGCCAGCGGCACCAGCCCACTTCGAATTGCGTTTCGCCCCTGATGGCATCCCCCCCATCGAACTGCATGGCGTGCTGGGCCGGCGCATCGGCCCGGACCTGGCAGCCTACGACCTCAGCCAAAGCCCGGCCGAAGAGATCGAACGCCTGCGCGACTACATCCTCCAGGCCCATCGCCGGGCCCACCCCGAGCTACACACTCAGGTATCGAACTGACCGGCCAGAAACTGCCGCAAACGCTGGCGCATCACGCTACCCTGCGCACCCAGGCAAGCGATCGGGCTGCCAGCCAGGCTGTCCTGTGCCAGTTCCGCCGCTTCACCCGCCAGTAACAACGGGCACTCCAGCCCTGCCACTAGGCGCGTCAGCCGCCGTGTGAGCTCCGCCGTGGGCGGCTGATGGGAAAACAGCACCAGGGCATCCGGTTTCAGGCGTTCGCAGACCAGTGCCAGTTCTGCCAGCGGCTGCCCGCTCGCCAGTGGCGTCACGCCAACTTCATCGCTGCCCAAGGTCAGGCTGGTCACCAGCAAATCCAACTCGTGGCACTGCCCCGGCAATGGCGCCAGCAGCACCATGCGGCTGCGCGGCGCACGGGCGAGTTGCAAGCGGGTATACACCCGGCCACGCAGGAACTGATCGAGGAACAGCCACTCGCTGGCCTGCCCGTAGCCGCCCTGACCGGCCGCCAGGTCATGCCACACCGGCATGAACACTTCACTGAATACCTGGTCCAGGGTGCAGGCGGCAAATACCTCGTCGAACAGGCGGTCCAGGCCGACAAGGTCAAAACGTTGTAACGCCTGGCGAATCTGCTGCTGCCAGCGCCCCCAGGCGCCCGTCGCGCCACCTGCCTGCCCGGCACGGGCATGGTCGCGCGCGAGGATGCTGGCAACCTTGCTTACCGCCACGCCGCGCTCCAGCCAGCCAAGGATGCGGCGGATGTCATCGATGTCGGCCTGGGAATAAAGGCGGTGGCCGCTTTCGGTGCGGGTTGGCTGGATCAGACCGTGGCGGCGCTCCCAAGCGCGCAAGGTCACGGCATTGACGCCGGTCAGGCGGGAAACCTCACGGATCGGAAACAGGTCCTGCGCGAGGCCCGCATCGATTACCGGATTCAGTCCCTGTTCGTTCATCTGCACGGGGTTCCCTGTGTGTCCAAGTTGAACACCTAGTCTACTACGGCAATACCAGACGCTGGGGCGCAACCGTTTGCCGGCTTACAGTTGCCGAAGATCGCAGATGGGCGATAATCCGCGCCCGATTCTTGCATGCATGCCTGTGTCGCCCACCACCCCGGGCCACTCAGCCAAAGGGGCCGGCTACCCGCCAGCCCCGTTGCCAGGAGATACACGATGTCTACCCCACCCGTCACCTTGATGGTGTCGCGCCGCGCCGCCCATGGCCGCTACCAGGACTTGCTGGCCTGGCTGCATGAAGGCGAGCAGCTGGCCACCGACTTCCCCGGCTACCTTGGCTCGGGCATCCTCGCGCCCCCCCGCGACAGCGACGAATTCCAGATCATCTTCCGTTTCAGCGACGAGCCGACTCTGCATGCCTGGGAACATTCCGCCTCGCGTCGGGCCTGGTTGCAACGCGGCAACGGGCTCTTCGAACGCCCCAAGGAAGCGCGCGTGAGTGGCATCGACGACTGGTTTGGCACCAACATGGTGCAAAAACCACCACGCTGGAAGCAGGCTGTGGCCATCTGGCTGGCCTTCTTCCCGGTCTCGCTGGTGTTCAACCTGGTGTTCGGCCACTGGCTCGCTGCGCTGGACCTGGTACCACGGGTACTGCTCAGCACCCTTGGCCTGACGCCGGTGATGGTCTACCTGTTCATCCCCCTGTCCACCCGTTTGCTGGCCGGCTGGCTGCATGCGTCCCCCGCCCCTGCCGGCGCCCTGCGCAGCCGCTGAGGCCAGGCCGTACACGCGGTAGACAGTTCGGGTATGCTGGGCGGCAACCAAAGGACAGACAAGTTGACCGCCCCGAACATGAACAGCCCCATTCTCGTTACCGGAGCCAGCCAGCGCGTCGGGCTGGCCCTGGCCCTTGAACTGGCACAGGCCGGCCATACGGTGGTCAGTGCCAGCCGCAGCATCCAGCCACAGGCGGCCCACCCGAACATCGTGCAGTTCCAGGCCGACCTGTGCCAGCTGGCCGATCGACAGGCCCTGATCGACTACTTGCACAACCATTACGACGGCCTGCGCGCGATCATCCACAACGCCTCGTTGTGGCTCGACGATGGCCTCGACAACCTCGAGACCATGTTCCGCCTTCACGTCGAAGCGCCCTACCACCTCAACCTGGCCTTGGGCGACCTGCTGGCCAAGGTGGAAAAGGCCGACATCATCCACATTTGCGACGAAACCTCTTCGCGCGGCAGCAAAAGCCACATCGGCTACGCCGCGACCAAGGCCGCGTTGCAGAACATGGTGCTGTCGTTCGCCGAAAAATATGCGCCCAAGGTGCGTGTGAACGGTATCCTGCCCGGGCTGCTGATCCTCAAGGAAGGGGGTGACGAAACCTACCGCCAGCAGACCTTGAAAAAGGCCCTGCTGGAGTTCGAACCCGGCGCCGGCCCGCTGATCGAGACGGTCAGGTACCTGCTCGCCAGCCAGTACAGCACCGGCAGCCAGGTGGTCATCAACGGTGGCCGCCACCTGAAGAACCGCATGACCTGAGAGAAGCCCATGACCCCACAGCAACAGCTCGAACTCGAGGCCGCCGCGTTCCGGCGCCTGGTCGAACACCTGCAAAAGCGCACCGACGTGCAGAACATCGACCTGATGAACCTGTCCGGCTTCTGCCGCAACTGCCTGTCCAAGTGGTACAAGGCCGCGGCTGACGAGCGCCAGCTCGACCTGAGCCTGGATGATGCCCGCGAAGCGGTGTACGGCATGCCTTACGCCGAGTGGAAAGCCCAATACCAGAAAGAAGCCAGCGCCGACCAACAAGCGGCGTTCGAAAAAGGAAAACCTCGTGACTGACCTGAACACCCTGCGCGCCAGCCTGGCCAGCGGCCAACACGTGTTTGCCGACACCCTGGCGTTCATTGCCGACAACTACAGCTACCAGCCACAGGCCTTCGACAATGGCGGCGTGGCAAACGCGGCCGGGCAGAACGAAGGTTCGTGCAAGACCCTGGGCCTGGCGCTGCTGGAAGGGCTGAGCGACCAGGAAGCGCTGCTGGCCTTTGGCGAGCACTACCGTGACGTGGTGGCCACGCCCGAGGGCAGCGACCATGGCAATATCCGTGCGCTGATCAAGCATGGGCTGGCGGGCGTCAAGTTCGCCGAGCTGCCGCTTGCGCGCAAGGCTTGAGATTTTGGGGCCGCTCCGCGGCCCTTTCGCCGGCGCAGACAGCATCAACCCATGATCCTTCCTGGGACCTCACCCGCCAACCCACCCTGCTGCAACCACTGCAAGGCCACCGGCCACAAACTTTCGCGAAAGCGGTCATGGAAGAACGCGAAATGGCCAATTTCATCGACCGAGATATCCACAGGCGCAATACGCAGGTGCTGGCGCTCGGCGCCCTGCAGATAACCCAGCAAACGCTCGGTCGCCGCCACGGTACCAAAGGGATCATCGGTCAGGCTGATGGCCAGCGTCGCCGCCCGCACCTGGGCGAATGGTAGTGCCTCCAGTGCACGCCCACTGGGTCGGTGCTCATAGCGCGGGGTACGGGTGGTCCAATCGTGCACCACGCCGGATGGCGTGTCCTCCAGCCAACCCAGACGCTTGCCGGGAAAGTAACCGAACACGCGGGTGAGCAGCGGCATTACCACATGCCACTTGCAGAACAGCTGCCAACGCTGGTCAGCCGCATAATCACGCCAGTAGGCGAATTGCGCGCCAACCATCACCACCCGGCGAACCTTGCTCGCCGACGGTGCCAGCCCCACTGCGCACCCGCCAAAACTGTGCCCCACCACGTCCACCGGCTGACCGGGGAAATGTTCTGCTGCATGCACCAGCATGGCTTCGAAATCCAGCCGGCCCCAGTCGCTCCAGGATGCCTGAAAGCCACGCAGCGAGGCCGGGCGGGATTCGCCAATGCCACGGTAATCGTAGGTCAGCACATCGCACCCCTGGGCAAACAGGTGGTCGGCGAAACGCGAGTAGTAACGGCAGCGTACCGAGGTGGCAGCATTGATGATCACCAGCGGGCGCTGGCGGTCAGGTCGGGCGTGGCGCCAGCGAAAACCGCCGAGGCTGTAGCCGTCGGCTGCGGTATGGCGAAAGGCAGTGGCGGGTTGGGTGAGGCTGCTCATGGCACATTCCCTGTCGTTGTGCGCCAAAGCTAGCAAAGATTTTATAGCCTGTACCGGCCTCTTCGCGGGTAAACCCGCTCCTACAGGTACTCCATTCCCCTCAAGTTAGAAGTGATCCCTGTGGGAGCGGGTTTACCCGCGAAAGGGCCGGTACAGGCCGACAGCGATTACAGCTCGATGCAGTCGAACTTCACATCGGTAGCCACGTCTTCGTCGTAGTTGACGTCAGCGCGCTCGAAGCCGAACAGGTTGAGGAACTGCTTCTTGTAACCGGCATAGTCGGTCAGCTCGAACAGGTTCTCGGTGGTCACCTGTGGCCACAGCGCCTTGCAAGCGTCCTGCACGTCATCACGCAGTTCCCAGTCGTCCAGGCGCAGGCGGCCCTTCTCGTCGACCTCGGCCGGCGCGCCGTCGGCACGGTACATACGGTCGCGGTACATGCGGTCCAGCTGGTCCTGGGTGCCTTCGTGAACACCCTTCTCCTGCATGATCTTGAACACCATCGACAGGTACAGCGGCATCACCGGAATGGCCGAGCTGGCCTGGGTAACCACCGACTTCAGCACCGCCACGTTGGCGCCGCCCTTCACTTCATCGGCCAGCTTCTTGTCCAGGCGCAGGGCGGTTTCGTCCAGGTCCTGCTTGGCTTGGCCCAGCGCACCGTGCCAGTAGATCGGCCAGGTGATGTCGCTGCCGATGTAGCTGAAGGCCACGGTGCGGGCGCCTTCGGCCAGCACGTTGGCACCAGCCAGGGCGTCGATCCACAACTGCCAGTCCTGGCCACCCATGACGGTGACGGTGTCGGCGATTTCCTGCTCGGTAGCCGGCTCGATGCTGGCCTCGATGATGGTGTCCTTGTTGGTGTCGATGGCGGTCGACTTGTACGGCTGGCCGATCGGCTTCAGGGCCGAACGCACCAGTTCACCGGTCTGCGGCAGCTTACGCACTGGCGAGGCCAGCGAGTAGATGACCAGGTCGACCTTGCCGCCCATTTCGTTCTTGATCAGCTCGATGACCTTGGCACGGGCTTCGTCGGAGAAGGCGTCACCATTGATCGACTTGCTGTACAGGCCCTCGGCCTTGGCGAACTTGTCGAAGGCTGCAGCGTTGTACCAGCCAGCGGTGCCGGCCTTGGTCTCGGTGCCTGGTTTTTCGAAGAACACGCCCAGGGTGTCGGCCTTGAAGCCGAACGCCGCGGTGATGCGGGCTGCCAGGCCGTAGCCGCTGGAAGCACCGATGACCAGGACCTTCTTCGGGCCATCCTCGCGCACGCCCAGCTTGCGGGTGGCTTCGATCTGGTCACGGACGTTGAGCTCGCAGCCCTTCGGGTGAGTCGTGGTGCAGATGAAACCGCGGACCTTAGGATGAATGATGGCCAATGTCTGTACCTCGTCAGGTTTATGCCGGGGGAAGCGCCGCCATGGGCGATTCCGGTTGATCAGAGGGTGAGACTACCCCCGCAGGTTATCCGACACATATTACGGGGTGATCAAAGGGATTCAAAACCGAGGTTTGCCTGTGCCGGCCTCCTCGCGGGTAAACCTGCCCACAGGGACCGCGCAGATCTTGAGGGCTGCGCAGTAGCTGTGGGAGCAGGTTCAGCCGGGAAGTGGCTGCCAACGTCAATCGCGGTGCCGACGGCGCCCCGTGATCATCGACCACGGCAGGTTTTCCCGCATGCGCACGCTCTCGTAGATGGCCGCCAGCACATGGACGCAAACCAGCACCAGCAGCGCGTTGGCCAGCCAGCTGTGCAGGTCCATCGGCCAGTCGACACCAAACAGCGCGTCCACCTCCTGCGACGCCCACCCGGTAAGGCCCAGGCCGGCGATGCAAGTCAGCATCAGCACCATCACCAGGGCGCCAATCGGCGAATGTCCCATATGATGGTCAAGCCCCCCATGCAGCAGCGCACGGGCATGTCCGACCAGGCTTGCCGGGGATGGCCAGAAATCGGCCCAGCGCGCGCTGCGTGGCCCAACAAAGCCCCAGACCACACGCACCACCACAACGGCTAGTGCGTAGTAGCCCAGCCACTGGTGCCAGTCTTCACCCTCTTCGTTGAAGAAGTAGTTGGCGAAGAACACCACGGCGATCGACCAGTGGCACAGCCGCAGTAGGGGGTCCCACAGCTGTACCGTGCCGTCGCTGTTCAATCGTGGTACTCGGTCTTGACTGCCTTGCCCGTCACTGGGTCATGGTAGATCTCGACCTTCTTGCCATCCTTGTCGAAACCGTAGATCTCGTAGCAGTTACCCTTGGTGACCTTGAACTTGTTGATCTTGTAGCCCTGCTCCTTGAGCTGCGCCTGGAATTTTTCCTGATCCTGCCAGGTGCTTTTGTCAGCGGTGGTGCATTCGGTGGCGGCGAATGCAGCGCTGCTGCCGATCAGGAGGGTCATGGCGATCAATGTACGCATGGGCATGTGCTCCCATCCAGATGAGTGTAATAGCGCATCCCTGAGCATAGTTCCGCAGGTCGCTTCGCGCTCATTCATTTGCTTTACACATCAATCGCAAAGAAAAACAAACTTAACAAATGAGCCAAAGCCACCGATGCTTGAGGCATTACGCCCATCGCACGGAGAACAACAACATGAACGACGTGGTCATCGTCGCCGCAACCCGTACCGCCATCGGCAGCTTCCAGGGCGCCTTGGCCACTGTGCCTGCAGTAGACCTCGGTGCCGCCGTGATCAAGCGCCTGCTGGAACAGACCGGGTTGGCCCCGGCGCAGGTCGATGAAGTCATCCTCGGCCAGGTGCTTACCGCCGGCGCCGGGCAGAACCCGGCACGCCAGGCCGCGATCAAGGCCGGCCTGCCCTTCAGCGTGCCGGCAATGACCCTGAACAAGGTCTGCGGCTCGGGCCTGAAGGCACTGCACCTGGCCGCTCAGGCCATTCGCTGCGGTGATGCCGAGGTGGTCATCGCCGGCGGCCAGGAGAACATGAGCCTTGCCCCTTATGTGATGCCTTCAGCCCGCACCGGCCAGCGCATGGGCCATGGCCAGCTGATCGACAGCATGATCAGCGACGGCCTGTGGGATGCCTTCAACGACTACCACATGGGTATCACCGCCGAAAACCTGGTGGACCAGTACGGCCTCAGCCGTGAGCAGCAGGATGCCTTCGCCGCCGAGTCGCAGCGCAAGGCGGTGGCGGCGATGGAAGCCGGCCGCTTCGATGATGAAATCACCCCGATCGTGCTGCCGCAGAAGAAGGGAGAACCCAAGGTGTTCGCGCGGGACGAACAGCCACGCCCGGATACCACCGCTGAATCCCTGGGCAAACTGCGCCCGGCGTTCAAGAAGGATGGCAGCGTCACTGCCGGCAACGCCTCGAGCCTGAATGACGGCGCCGCCGCCGTGCTGCTGATGAGCGCCGCCAAGGCCAAGGCCCTGGGCCTGCCGGTGCTGGCCAGGATCGCGGCTTACGCCAGTGCCGGTGTAGATCCGGCGATCATGGGCATCGGCCCGGTGTCGGCCACCCAGCGCTGCCTGGACAAGGCCGGCTGGCAACTGGCCGAGCTGGACCTGATCGAAGCCAATGAAGCCTTTGCCGCGCAGGCGCTGGCCGTGGGCAAGGCGCTGGAATGGGATGCCACGCGGGTCAACGTGAATGGCGGGGCGATTGCCCTTGGCCACCCGATTGGTGCGTCCGGGTGCCGGGTGCTGGTGACCCTGCTGCACGAGATGATCAAGCGGGACGCCAGGAAAGGACTGGCAACCCTGTGCATTGGTGGCGGGCAAGGCGTGGCCTTGGCTATCGAGCGGTGATCACAGATTGAATTGAACAGGCCTGGCCCTTTCGCGGGTAAACCCGCTCCCACAGGAACCCCACTGAAGCTGAATCCAGTGGGGACCCTGTGGGAGCGGGTTTACCCGCGAAAGGGCCGGTACAGCCAGCGAAAAATCAGGCAGTGGCACGCAGCTCGCGGGCAGCTGCGACCATGTTCACCAGCGCTGCCTCGGTCTCCGGCCAGCCGCGGGTCTTCAGCCCGCAATCCGGGTTGACCCACAGGCGCTCGGCCGGGATACACCGGGCAGCCTTGTGCAGCAGCTTGACCATTTCCTCACGGGTCGGCACCCGTGGCGAGTGAATGTCATACACACCCGGGCCGATCTCGTTGGGGTAGGCGAACCGTTCGAAAGCCGCCAGCAGCTCCATGTCGGAGCGCGAGGTCTCGATGGTGATCACATCGGCATCCATCGCCGCGATCGACTCGATCACGTCGTTGAACTCGCTGTAGCACATGTGGGTGTGAATCTGGGTTTCGTCACGCACCCCCGAAGCACACAGGCGGAAGGCCTCGGTGGCCCACTCCAGATAATGGGCCCAGGCGCCGTGGCGTAGCGGCAAGCCTTCACGGAACGCCGCTTCGTCGATCTGCACGATCCTGATACCCGCCGCTTCCAGGTCGACCACTTCGTCGCGGATCGCCAGCGCCAGCTGCCGCGCCTGCACTTCGCGGCTCACGTCTTCACGCGGGAACGACCACATCAGCATGGTCACCGGGCCGGTCAGCATGCCCTTCATCACCTTGCTGGTCAGGCCCTGGGCGTACTTTATCCATTCCACGGCCATGGCCTTCGGCCGGCTCAGGTCGCCAACGATCACCGCAGGCTTCACGCAGCGCGAACCATAGCTCTGCACCCAACCGAAGCGGGTGAATACATAGCCATCGATCTGCTCGGCGAAGTACTCGACCATGTCGTTGCGCTCGGCCTCGCCGTGCACCAGCACATCCAGGCCCAGGTCCTCCTGGATTTTCACCGCATGGCGAATCTCGCTGTGCATGGCGTCGACGTAATCGGCCTCGGTCAGCTTGCCCTGCCTGTAGGCCTGACGTGCCAGACGAATCGCCGAGGTCTGCGGGAACGAACCGATGGTGGTGGTCGGGAACGCCGGCAGGTCGAGCCCCGCACGTTGCTTGACGATACGTTGGGCAAAGGCTGATTTTCGCTGGCTGTCAGCGGGCTTGATGGCTGCCAGCCGGGCCTGCACGCCAGGCTTGTGAATACGCGGCGAAGCGGCGCGGCTGGCCTGCACGGCCTGGCTCTGGGCCAATGCGGCGGCCACGTCGGCGGCGTGCGGGGCATTGATGGCCTTGGCCAGCAGCGCCACTTCCTGGCACTTCTGCACGGCGAAGGCCAGCCAGCTGTGCAGTTCGGCATCGAGCTGGTCTTCACGGTCCAGGTCCACCGGGCTGTGCAGCAGCGAGCAGGACGGCGCCACCCACAGCCGCTCACCCAGGCGCTCATGGGCATGGCGCAGTACCTCCAGCGCCTTTTCCAGGTCGCAGCGCCAGACGTTGCGGCCGTTGACCAGGCCCAGCGACAGCACCTTGTAGGCCGGCAGGCGGTCGAGGATGGTCGGGTACTGCTCGGGCGCCCGCACCAGGTCGATGTGCAGGCCATCGACTGGAAGGTTGGCGGCCAGGCCCAGGTTGTCTTCCAGGCCGCCGAAGTAGGTGGCGATCAGCTTCTTCAGTGGCGCCCGCTGAAGGATGTTGTAGACGCGCTCGTAGGCATTCTTCCAGTCCTGAGGCAGGTCCAGGGCCAGGATCGGCTCATCGATCTGCACCCACTCCACGCCCTGGGCAGCCAGGCGGTTGAGGATCTGGTCATACAGCGGCAGCAGGCGGTCGAGCAGCTCCAGCTTGTCGAAATTGCCACCTTTGGCCTTGCCCAGCCACAGGTAGGTCAGCGGGCCGATTACCACCGGTTTGACCGCATGGCCCAGGGCCTGGGCTTCTGCCACTTCTTCGAACAGTTGCTCCCAGCTCAGGGCAAACTGTTGGTCGACAGTGAATTCGGGGACCAGGTAGTGGTAGTTGGTGTCGAACCACTTGGTCATTTCCTGGGCGTGCGCGCCGCCGCAGCAGCTGTCACCCACAGCGCCACGGGCCATCGCGAACAAGGTCTGCAGGGTGGGCCTGGCAGCGTCGTGGCTGCGGAAGCGCTGCGGGATCACGCCGAAGGTCAGCGAGTGTGTGAGCACCTGGTCGTACCAGGCGAAGTCGCCAACCGGCAGCAGTTCGATGCCGGCGTCTTTCTGCACCTGCCAGTGGCGGGCACGCAGCTCGCGGCCGACGGCGCGCAGGCCGGCTTCGTCGAGTTCGCCCTTCCAGAAGGCTTCCTGGGCCTTTTTCAGCTCGCGGTCGCGGCCGATACGTGGAAAGCCCAGGTTGTGTGCCAGTGCCATGTCTTGTCCCTCAGCATGCATAAATGAATGAGGGGATTTTCCGGGCACTTTCATCTTGAGACAAACTCATTAAATTTGAGATGAACTCAAGACTTATTCATGTTCGTGAATTTGTACTGCCTGTACTGGCCCTTTCGCGGCTAAAGCCGCTCCTACAGGTACCGCGCCACCCTGTGGGAGCGGCTTTAGCCGCGAAAGGGCCGGCACAGGCAAACCCCGGATGTCTCATTCAGAGCACCACCCTGCGCATCCGGACATGACCGCACCCGCCTTCTGCCGCACAATGCCACCCTGACCAAACCAGGTACCCGGCCCCATGAGCCTGCTGAAAACCGCGCTGCGCGAAAACACCTTCGTCTGCGTCATGGAGTTCGTCCCCAAGCCCTCCACAGAACGCTTCGCCGCCATGGACGCGATCCTGGCCCGTGCGCACCTGTGCGGCTGGCCGATGACCGTGGCAATCGGCGACCGCGTCGGCAGCCCGCTGGACATGTCGCCACTGGACGCCCTCGCCTCGTTCAGCAACCCGGTACCCGCCCTGCCGCACTTCTCCGGCAAGGACCGCGAACGCCACCACCTGCTCGCCCAACTGCAACGCATGGATGCCGCCGGCCTCGACCAACTGTTGCTGCTTACCGGCGACCGCCTGCCCGGCCACCAGCCCGGCCAGCGCCCGGTGCGCTACCTGGAATCGGTCGCAGCCCTGCAGATCGCCCGCCAGGCCTGCCCGCACTGGCTGCTTGGCGCGGCGCTCAACCCGTTCAAGTACTGCGAGGAAGAAGGCGGCGCCCAATACTTCAAGGCCGAGAAAAAACTGGCGGCGGGCGCCGACTTTCTCACCCTGCAACTGGGTTTCGATGCCGGCAAACACCAGGAAGCCATGCACTGGATGAGCCGCCAGGCCACGCCCAGGCCGATGCTGGCCTGCCTGATGAGCCTCACCCACGGGCGTGCGACGATGCTCGAGCACGTGGCCGGCGTGACCGTCACGCCGTCCATGCGCGACATGCTGGAAGCGGAAGCGGCGCAGTCCAAGGCCTTTGCCCAGGCCCGCAGCGTCGACCGCCTGGCCTTGCAGATCATCGGCGTGAAGCTGATGGGCTACGCCGGCGTGCATCTGTCGGGGGTTCATGAACTCAAGCAACTGCTGGCCCTGGAGGCACGCATCGAGCACTGGCAGGCGCAAATCCACACACTGGAACAATGGGCGCCGGCCTGGCAGGCCAGCTGGCAGATGCCCGGCCTGCCGGCAGTCAGCTTCCATCCGCCGCAGGCAAGCTGGCGCCAGGGCGAGTCACGAGTCGATGCCTCGTTCAAGGAGAAAGCGCGCTATCACCTGATGCACGGCACGCATTCGCTGCTGTTCAGCCGCCGCAATAGCCTGAGCAAGGCATTTGGCTGGGCCGTACGCCAACCGATGTGGGCTACCCGCCTTGGCGCACAGGTGCTGCACAAGGTGGAACACGCGGTGAAGCACCCGCTGGTAGGCTGCGACACCTGTGGCCGCTGCCGCCTGGAAGACACCCTGTACATCTGCCCGGAAACCTGCCCCAAGGGCCTGGCCAACGGCCCCTGCGGCGGCACCGCGCTGAACCGCTGCGAGTTCGGCGACCGCGAATGCATCCACAGCGTCAAGTACCGCACCGCCAAGGCGGTGCGGCAGATGGCGCTGCTGACCGAGCGCCTGATCCCGTGCATCGAGCTCGAGACACGCCACCGCAGCTCATGGCCGCAGTGGTTCCAGGCCCAGACGCCGCGTCAGCTCAGCCCGCAGCCAGCGCCTCGAACCCAGCCCGAATCGTAGCTTCGGGCAATTCGTCAGCGATGAACACCATCACGCTCTCGCGAGTTTCACCCTCGGCCCACTCGGCGTCCCAGTCGAAGCCATAGAGCTTGAGCACACCCTGGAACACCAGCTTGCGCGCTTCACCGGCAATGTTCAGCACGCCCTTGTAGCGCAGCAGCTGCTTGCCGTGGGTTTCCAGCAGTTCGTTCATGAAGTCGCTGAGGCGGTCGATATCCAGCGCGCTTTCCGTGCGCAGCACCAAGGTGGAGATCCGGTCCGGGGTAGCGGGCTTGAGCAGCGGGCGTAGCGCTGGCTTGAGGTTCGCGCCCAGATCGGGGTTGAGGTTGAAACCACGCACATCCAGCAGCTCGGCCAGGTCGATACGACCATGCTCGACCACGCGGATCGCCGCCCGGCCATTGATGCGGGCCAGGCGCTCGCGCAGGGCCTCGACCGCAGCGGGCTCGACCAGGTCGGTCTTGCTCAGCAGCAGGCGATCGGCAAAGCCGACCTGGGCCTGGGCGATGGTCTGGGTCAGGTGCAGCTCGGCGTGGGCGGCATCGACCAGGGTGATGATGCCGTCGAGGATGTAGCGCTCACGCAACTCTTCGTCGATGAAGAAGGTTTGGGCCACCGGTGCCGGGTCGGCCAGGCCGGTGCATTCGATTACCAGGCGGTCGAAGGCGATCTCGCCGGCATCCAGGCGTTCGAGCAGCAGGTACAAGGCGCGGGTCAGGTCGCCGTGGATGCTGCAGCACACGCAGCCATTGGCCAGGGTCATCACCTGCACCGGCTCGTCGCCCAACAGCTGGCTGTCGATGCCGGCCTCGCTGAATTCGTTTTCGATCACGGCGATCTTCAGGCCGTGCTCGGCCTTGAGCATGTGCTTGAGCAAGGTGGTCTTGCCGGCACCGAGGAAGCCAGTGAGTACGGTTACGGGAATAGGCGTCTGCACGCAGAACATCTCCTGTGCAGTGAAATTTGGAGGGTGTGCCGCAGCCTTTGTGGGAGCGGCCTTGTGTCGCGATAGGGCCACAAAGCGGCCCCGGCAATATCTGCGGCGAAGCTGAAAATGTGGGGCCGCATTGCGGCCCTATCGCGACACAAGGCCGCTCCCACAAAAACCGCGCTAGCCGATCAGGCTAGCGCGGTCCGTTAGCAGCACTTGGGCCCGGACTTGCCGCCGTAACGCGCTTCCTGGCGTTCGCGGAAGAACTCCTCGTACGTCATGACCGGCTTGTCCGGGTGCTTGGTCTGCATGTGCTCGACGTAGTTGTCGTAGTCGGGCATGCCGACCATCAGGCGGGCTGCCTGCCCCAGGTATTTACCCAGTCGACCCAGGTCGTTGAACATCGCAGCAGTCCTCTCAAGCGTCAGGCAGGGCCTGGAACGGGGTTTCCTTGTCGGTGCGCTCTTTGCGGCCGAGGGCGGCGAAGCCGACCTTTACAGCGAAGAACAGCACGCTGAACACCACCACCAGGAACAGCACGGTCAGGCCGGCATTGGTGTAGGCGTTGAAGATCACGTGCTGCATCTGCCCGATGTCCTTGGCCGGGGCCAGTACCTGGCCGGCGTCCAGCGCGGCGCTGTACTTCTTGGCCAGGGCCAGGAAGCCAACTGCCGGGTTCGGGTCGAACAGCTTGATCAGGCCGGCGGTGGTGGTGCAGATCAGCAGCCATACGGCCGGCAGCAGGGTGACCCAGACGTAGCGCTGACGCTTCATCTTGATCAGCACCACGGTGCCGAGCATCAGGGCGATACCCGCCAGCATCTGGTTGGAAATGCCGAACAGCGGCCACAGGGTATTGATGCCACCCAGCGGGTCGATCACGCCCTGGTACAGCAGGTAGCCCCACAGAGCCACGCAGCCGGCAGTACCGATCAGGTTGGCAGTCCACGATTCGGTGCGCTTGAGCGCCGGCACGAAGCTGCCCAGCAGGTCCTGCAGCATGAAGCGCCCGGCACGGGTGCCGGCGTCCACTGCGGTGAGGATGAACAGCGCCTCGAACAGGATCGCGAAGTGGTACCAGAAGGCCATGGTGTTTTCACCCGGCAGCACCTGGTGCAGGATCTGCGCGATACCCACAGCCAGGGTCGGCGCACCACCGGCACGGGCCAGCACGGTGTGCTCGCCAATGTCGCGGGCAGTGGCCTCGAGTTGCTCAGGGGTGATCAGGAAGCCCCAGCTGCTGACCGTCTGCGCCACCGACGCCACATCGGCACCGACCACCGCGGCCGGGCTGTTCATGGCGAAGTACACGCCTGGTTCGATCACCGAGGCGGCGACCATGGCCATGATGGCAACGAACGACTCCATCAGCATGCCGCCGTAGCCGATGTAGCGGGCGTTGGTTTCGTTGTCCAGCAGCTTCGGCGTGGTCCCCGAGGAGATCAACGCGTGGAAGCCGGACACCGCGCCACAGGCAATGGTGATGAACAGAAACGGGAACAGGGTGCCCTTCCACACCGGGCCAGTGCCGTCGGTGAACTGGGTCAGCGCCGGCATCTTCAGCTCGGGCGCGATGATCAGGATACCGATGGCCAGGCCGACGATGGTGCCGATCTTGAGGAAGGTCGACAGGTAGTCACGTGGCGCCAGTACCAGCCATACTGGCAGTACCGCGGCGACGAAACCGTAGCCCACCAGCATCCAGGTGATCTGCACACCGGTAAAGGTAAACGCAGGGCCCCAGGTCGGGTCTGCGGCAATCTGGCCCCCCAGCCAGATCGAAGCCAGCAGCAGCACCACGCCGATGACCGATATCTCACCGATATGGCCCGGGCGGATGTAGCGCATGTAGATGCCCATGAACATCGCGATCGGGATGGTCGCCATCACCGTGAACATGCCCCAAGGGCTTTCGGCCAGGGCCTTGACCACGATCAATGCCAGCACCGCAAGGATGATGATCATGATCAGGAAGCAACCGAACAGCGCGATGGTGCCCGGGATGCGGCCCATCTCCTCGCGCACCATGTCGCCCAGCGAGCGGCCGTTGCGGCGGGTGGACAGGAACAGGACCATGAAGTCCTGCACCGCACCGGCCAGCACCACGCCGGCGATCAGCCACAGCGTGCCGGGCAGGTAGCCCATCTGCGCGGCGAGTACCGGGCCGACCAAGGGGCCTGCACCAGCGATGGCGGCGAAATGGTGACCGAAGAGGATGTGTTTGTTGGTCGGGACGTAGTCCAGGCCGTCGTTGTTGAGCACCGCCGGGGTGGCACGGCGAGGGTCGAGCTGCATCACCTTGGTGGCGATGAACAGGCTGTAGTAACGATAGGCGACCAGGTAGATGGCCACTGCCGCGACCACGATCCACAAGGCATTGATCGCCTCGCCGCGACGCAGGGCAACCACGCCCAGCGCACAGGCTCCTATGACTGCCAGCGCCAGCCACGGAATGTGGCGTAGCAGGCTATTATTGTTGTTCATGGTTTGCTTCCAGCTGGTGGATTGGAAAAGACCGCCCATCGAGTCTAGGGCGAGTCATCGCGCATTGCCACACTTGCTTTGGTCTAGAGCCTCTGCGGCCAGATTGCGGTACCTGATGTACATACCACTCTAACTATAGTCAGGATGTCACCTGAGGACCTATGCGAGGATCTAACCCATGAGCGACCACGACGAACGCCGCCGTTTTCAGCGCATCGATTTCGACGCCCCTACCGAGCTGCGCCAGGGCCTGCGACGCTGGCCTGCGAAGCTGCTGGACCTTTCACTCAAGGGTTTGCTGATCGAACGACCGGCCAATTGGGATGTCGACCTGACCCAGGACTTCGATGCCATCATTCACCTGGGCCCCGATGCACGCGTGCAGATGCAGGTTGAACTGCGCCATGAGGAACCAGACCGCCTGGGTTTCATCTGCTTGTACATCGACCTCGATTCGATGAGCCATCTGCACCGTCTTGTGGAATTGAACGTGGCCGACAGCACCGAAATGATGCGTGAGCTGCGCGAACTGATCGAATAATGAAATCTCTTAGCTAGCTAATCGCTTCCCCGCCTTTTGTTTCCTGTCTACCCAGACAGCTTTAAGCCTGGGTAGCAGCGCTTTGTACACACCCCTCTAGTACAGCCTCTGACAAGTTGGTACGCCTTCTGCATTGAGCTCTCGCACACCCTGCGGGCGCTCTTGTGCGCGCTCCGATCAAAATATTGTATACAATTCTTGTGGCAATCATTTGTAGGAAGTGTCTACAGTAGCACCACAACAATAAACAGAGAGCCTGCTCCATGACTACGTCCCCTAGCACGTCTCCCGCCAAGCGCCCCGAGGATGAAAACCTCGGCCTTGGTGCCAACCTGGCCTATGGTCTGCAGCATGTGCTGACCATGTACGGGGGGATCGTCGCGGTACCCCTGATCCTGGGGCAGGCCGCGGGCCTGAACGGTGCCGAAATCGGCATGCTGATCGCCGCTTCGTTGTTTGCCGGTGGCCTGGCCACCCTGCTGCAAACCCTCGGTCTGCCGTTCTTCGGCTGCCAGTTGCCGCTGGTGCAGGGCGTTTCGTTCGCCGGTGTGGCAACCATGGGTGCAATCCTCAGCAGCGAGGGCGGCGGTGGCCTGCCGGGCGTGCTCGGTGCGGTCATGGCAGCATCGCTGATCGGCTTTCTGATCACCCCGGTGTTCTCGCGCATCACCAAGTTCTTCCCGCCGCTGGTGACCGGCATCGTCATCACCACCATCGGCCTGACCCTGATGCCCGTGGCCGCTCGCTGGGTGATGGGTGGCAACAGCGCCTCGCCGGAATTCGGCAGCGTGGCCAACATCGGCCTGGCGGCCCTGACCTTCGCCATCGTGCTGCTGCTGAGCAAGCTGGGCAGCGCGGCGATTTCCCGCCTGTCGATCCTGCTGGCCATGGTGGTCGGTACCCTGATCGCCTGGGCGCTGGGCATGGCCGACTTCAGCAAGGTCACCGAGGGCCCGATGTTCGCCTTCCCCACGCCGTTCCATTTCGGCATGCCGGAATTCCACATCGCCGCGATCCTGTCGATGTGCATCGTGATCATGGTGACCTTGGTGGAAACCTCGGCCGACATCCTCGCCGTGGGTGAGATCATCGACACCAAGGTCGACTCCAAACGCCTGGGCAATGGCCTGCGCGCCGACATGGCATCGAGCATCCTGGCGCCAATCTTCGGCTCGTTCACCCAGAGCGCGTTCGCCCAGAACGTCGGCCTGGTAGCCGTGACCGGGGTCAAGAGCCGCTACGTGGTGGCCACCGGTGGCTTGATCCTGGTGGTGCTCGGCCTGCTGCCGATCATGGGCCGGGTGATTGCCGCAGTCCCTACTCCGGTACTGGGTGGCGCGGGCATCGTGCTGTTCGGCACCGTGGCAGCCAGCGGTATCCGCACCTTGTCCAAGGTCAGCTACAAGAACAATGTCAACCTGATCATCGTCGCTGCCTCGCTGGGCTTCGGCATGATCCCGATTGCCGCACCGACCTTCTACCACCACTTCCCGAACTGGTTCGAGACCATCTTCCACTCGGGCATCAGCTCGGCGGCGATCATGGCCATCCTGCTGAACCTGATCTTCAACCACTTCACCGCCGGCAACTCGGACCAGCAGTCGGTGTTTGCCGCCGCGTACGAGCGCACCATCCAGTACTCGGACATTTCAGCGCTGCGTGATGGCGACTACTTCAAGGATGGCAAGCTGTTCGATGCCGAGGGTAATGAGGTGCCGATGCTGGAACTGGACGAGCATGGCAATGAAACGGTCAGGCGCAGTGCGGTTGCCGAGCATTGACCGCTGACTGAGCGGTGAGGTGGGGGGCCGATGCGCATCGTCGGCCCCTTTTTCGTTTTGCCTGTGCCGGCCCTTTCGCGGGTAAACCCGCTCCCACAGGGTTTGCGCAATCCTGAAGCTGATGCGGTACCTGTGGGAGCGGGTTTACCCGCGAAGAGGCCAGTACGGGCCACGAATTATTCGAACAACGCATCCAGAGCCTGCTCCAGCCGGGTAACGGCAATCACCTGCAACCCGGCGGGAGCCTCTTTCGGCGCATTGCCCTTGGGCACGATGGCCCGCTTGAAACCATGCTTGGCGGCCTCCTTCAAACGCTCCTGACCACTGGGCACCGGCCGTACCTCGCCAGACAGGCCGATCTCGCCAAACACCAGCAGGCCATGGGCCAGGGGCCGGTTGCGCAGGCTGGACATCACCGCCGCCAGCAACGCCAGGTCAGAAGCGGTTTCCAGCACCTTCACCCCGCCCACCACGTTGAGGAACACGTCCTGGTCATGGGTGGGAATACCGCCGTGGCGGTGCAGCACCGCCAGCAACATGGCCAGGCGGTTCTGGTCTAGGCCCAAGGTCACCCGACGCGGGTTGGCCAGGTGGCTGTCGTCGACCAGTGCCTGCACCTCCACCAGCATTGGCCGGGTGCCTTCCCAGGTGGCCATCACCACGCTGCCCGGTACTTCCTCCTGGGTGCGGTTGAGGAAGATCGCCGAGGGGTTGGACACTTCCTTCAGGCCCCGGTCGGTCATGCCGAACACACCCAGCTCGTTGACCGCACCAAAGCGGTTCTTGACTGCCCGCAGCAGGCGCAGGCGGCCATCGGACTCGCCTTCGAAATACAGCACGGTGTCCACCATGTGCTCGAGTACCCGCGGGCCGGCCAGCGAGCCTTCCTTGGTCACGTGGCCGACCAGGAAGATCGCCGTGCCGCTCTGCTTGGCGTAGCGCACCAGCAACGCCGTACTTTCGCGCACCTGGGCCACACCGCCGGGTGCCGATTGCAGCTGCTCGGTGAAAATGGTCTGGATCGAGTCGATCACCATGACCCGCGGTTTCTCGACGCGGGCCGTGGCGATGATGGTCTCGATGCAGGTTTCGGTCATCACCTTGAGCTGGTCCTGGGGCAGGCCCAGGCGCCGGGAGCGCATGGCCACCTGCTGCTGCGACTCCTCGCCGGTGACATACAGCGCCGGCATGCCCACGGCAATGTTGCACAAGGTCTGCAGCAGGATGGTCGATTTGCCGATGCCGGGGTCACCACCGATCAACACCACCGAGCCATCCACCAGGCCACCGCCCAGCACGCGGTCCAGTTCGGTGCTGCTGGTGGTGAAGCGCGGGATCTCCTCGACGCTGACTTCGGCCAGGGTCTTGATCTGCGCCTGCTGCCCGGTCCAGCCAGCACGGCCGCTACTGGGCGCAGCGGCACCACCGCTTTCGATCATGGTCTCGACCAGGGTGTTCCAGGCCCCGCATTCGCCACACTGGCCGGCCCATTTGGGGAAGGTCGCACCGCACTCGGTGCAGCCATACAAGCGCTTGGCCTTGGCCATGGCTGGGGTCTCCTGGAAAAAACCGCCATGATAGCCGAGCTGGACGTGCCTCGAACGCCTCGGGATGCGACAAAACTATTCGTTCTAACAGCGGTCTGTGGCCCTGAACACAACGCATGAAGCGTTTAAGTGGCTTACACTGCGTAAATCTCACCTTTTGTTACAAGGAACCAAACATGGGCATGATCAGTGAGTTCAAGGCCTTCGCGGTCAAAGGCAATGTCGTCGACATGGCGGTTGGTATCATCATCGGCGCGGCCTTCGGCAAGATCGTCTCGTCTTTCGTCGGTGACGTGGTCATGCCGCCACTGGGCCTGTTGATCGGTGGTGTGGACTTCAGCGACCTGGCAATTACCCTGAAGGCTGCCGAAGGTGATGTTCCGGCGGTGGTGCTGGCGTATGGCAAGTTCATCCAGACCGTGATCGACTTCGTCATCGTGGCCTTTGCCATCTTCATGGGAGTCAAGGCGATCAACCAGCTCAAGCGTGAAGAGGCGGTGGCGCCGACTACACCGCCTGTACCGACTGCAGAAGAGACCTTGCTGACCGAGATTCGCGACCTGCTCAAGGCGCAGAACCAGAACCGCTTGCCTTGAATTTGCGGGGGGCCGCTTTGCGGCCCCATTAGCCTTACCAGTAATTCTCTACCGCCACCTGCCCCGGCCGCTTGCTCAGGCTCAATTGCAGGTCGCGCGCCTTCAGTACCTTGCGCGTCTCATCAATCATCTCCGGGTTGCCACACAGCATCACCCGCGAATGTTCCGGCGACAGTTCCAGCCCCGCCGCCTTCTCCAGCTCGCCATTCTCGATCAGCGTGGTAATCCGCTGGTTCAACGCCCCTGGGTGCTGTTCACGGGTCACCACCGGAATGAACTGCAACTTGCCGGCGAATTCGGACAGGTAATCGCGCTGCTCCAGCCCGGCAATCTCGTCCACATAGGCCAGCTCTTTCGCTTCGCGCACCGAGTACACAAGCTTGATGTTGTCGAAACGCTCCCAGGCCTCGAAGTCCTGCAGGATCGACATGAACGGCGCAATGCCAGTACCGGTCGCCAGCAACCACAGGTCACGGCCACCAACGAAGCGGTCGAGGGTAAGGAAGCCGAAGGCCTGGCGATCGATCAGCAGGGTATCGCCTGCCCCCAGCCGGCTCAGTTCGCTGGTGAACTCCCCGCCTGGCACCACGATGGAGAAAAAATCGAGGTGCTCGTCATGGGGCGCGCTGACCATGGAATAGGCGCGCCACACCACACTGCCATCGGCCTTGGTCACGCCAAGGCGGGCAAACTGGCCGGAACGGAAGCGGAACCCCGCATCGCGCGTAACCCGCAGGCTGAAGAGGTTCGGCGTGAGTGGCTGAACATCGAGCAGGGTCTGACGGGTGAACTTTTCGGCGCTAGCGGTCATATCGGGCTCCAGGTTTGGCGTGCGCACAGTGTCGCGCAAAGTGACGCGGATAAAAACCACTGCTTTGTAGGGCCTCATCTGCGACGATCCTGTCTTACTCGCAGCAAATCCTGACTGCTATAACAAAAAATTCTCAGCGAATCGGTAGGTCCTTTCCTACAATCATGCGGGTACCCAAACGGACTGGATCCTGAGGCAAGGAGTATTTCAGATGCTTAACTGGAAACCCGAGCATCTTCATTTGTTCATAGACGAACGCTGTCCAAAGAAGTTGTTCGACATCGCCGTGCATCTGGCGCAGGACCTGGACATGGAGTACCTGGGACTGAACATTCGCATCCAGATCGCGACGCAAACACCCCACCTGTTCCTGTACAGCAATTACCCTCGCGAATGGATCGAGCGCTACCAGCGCGATGAGTTCTACAAGCAGGACGCGGCCGCCAATGTGAGCCACAGCTCGACCATGCCGGTGCTGTGGACTGATGACCTGTATCACGAGGCTCCGCAGTTTCGTGAAGCGGCCTGCCGAAGCGGTCTGCGCTATGGTTGGACACAGTCATTGCACGACCAGCGGCACAACGAAAGCCAGATCAGTGTGGCCAGGCCCGCCGGGGCCATCGATACAGTCGAACTCTACAGCAAGGCCGGCAATGTGCAGTGGCTGTGCCATACGCTGCATGCGGTGCTTGGCGAACATCACCTCAAAGCACTGTGCCCGCCACAACCGAAAATGAGCGAGCGGGAGCTGGAAGTGCTGAAATGGTCCGCCGCCGGCAAGACCGCCGCAGACGTTGCCTGCATCCTTTCACTGTCGCAAAGCACGGTGAACTTCCATATTCGAAGCGTTATCACCAAGACCAACGCCGCCAACAAGGCCGGCGCCATCGCCATCGCCGCCCTGCGTGGTTGGCTCTGAGCTCGAAACCTGCGACCTTGGGCAAAGCCCTGTAGAATCGCCCGGCAAAGCCCGGGGCGAACCGCAACGGGCAGTTTCATACCCGAGCCAGACGCCATGCCCCTGTTGACCACCCCATACGCCGAACTCGACCTGATCCGCCAGCCGGAACAGGCCAACGACCCGCTGCAGGCTTTCGATGCCGCCGACGAGTACCTGCTTGCGCAGCTGCACGAGCAGGCACCCGAGGCCAACTGCCGGGTGCTGGTGCTCAATGACAGCTTCGGCGCCCTGGCCGCCAGCCTGGCAGGCAAGCTGCAGGTGGTCAGCAGTGGCGATTCGCACCTGGCGCACCTGGCCCTGGAAAAGAACCTGGCACGCAATGGCCTGCCGTTCGACAGCGTGCCGTTCGTGCCGGCCAGCGAACATTGGCAAGGCCCGTTCGACCGGGTACTGGTGCGCGTGCCCAAGACCCTGGCCCTGCTCGAAGAACAGCTGATCCGCCTGCAGGGCCACCTGGCACCCGGTGCGCAGGTGATTGCCGGGGCGATGATAAAGCACCTGCCACGGGCGGCCGGAGACCTGATGGAGAAGTACATCGGCCCGGTGCAGGCCTCGCTGGCGCAGAAAAAGGCCCGCTTGCTGACCGCGACGGTGGCCGAACGGCCGGTCGCCCGCTCGCCCTACCCTAGCCGCTACCGCCTCGACGCGCCGGCGCTGGAGCTGCTCAACCACGCCAACGTGTTTTGCCGGGAGGGGCTGGATATCGGCACGCGGGCGTTCCTGCCGCACCTGCCCCGCGAACTGGGCCGCGCGCGAGTGGCGGACCTGGGCTGCGGCAACGGCGTGCTGGCGATAGCCAGCGCCCTGGCCAACCCGGATGCCCAATACACCCTGGTCGACGAGTCGTACATGGCGGTGCAATCGGCGCGTGAGAACTGGCAGGCCGCGCTGGGCGAGCGCCCGGCGGTGTTCGAGGCAGCCGATGGGTTGGCGGGGGTAGAGAAGCAGTCGCTGGACGTGGTGCTGTGCAACCCGCCGTTCCACCAGCAGCAGGTGGTGGGCGATTTCCTCGCCTGGCGCATGTTCCAGCAGGCGCGTGAAGCGTTGGTGGTGGGTGGGGCGCTGTATATCGTGGGTAACCGGCACCTGGGCTATCACAGCAAGCTGGCGCGGTTGTTCCGGGGGGTGGAGCAAGTGGCGGCAACGCCCAAGTTCGTCATCCTTAAAGCTCGTAAATAGGCATTGGGGCTGCTTTGCAGCCCATCGCGACACAAGGCCGCTCCTACAGCGAGACGCGACAATCCGAATGATCGCGGTCCCTGTAGGAGCGGCCTTGTGTCGCGAAAGGGGCGCAAAGCGCCCCCACTGGTTCAATGGGTGGTCAGCCCCGCCGCCCCCATGAACAAACGCATCACCCAGGCCGCCACACCCAGGGCCGCCACACTCATCGCCCAGATCAGCAGCAGCCAGCCCAACCGCTGCCACAGGGGTTTTTTCTCCTCCAAGCCAGGCTTGCCGGTCATCATGCAGCCCTCCTAGTGATAGCCGTCTTCATGGGTCACCTTGCCGCGGAACACGTAGTAGCTCCAGAAGGTATACATGAGGATGAACGGCAGGATGAACAGTGTGCCCACCAGCATGAAGCCCTGGCTCTGCGGTGGCGCCGCGGCATCCCAGATCGAGATCGACGGCGGGATGATGTTCGGCCACAGGCTGATGCCCAGTCCGCTGTAGCCGAGGAAGATCAGCACCAACGTCAGCAAAAACGGCGTGTAGTGCGCATTGCGCGCCACCGCCTTGAGCAACCCGTAGAATGTTACCAGCACCAGGATCGGCACCGGCATGAACCAGACCAGGTTAGGCATGCTGAACCAGCGCTCGGCAATCTGCGGGTAGGCAATCGGTGTCCACAGGCTGACAATGCCGATCACCACCAGCAGCACCAGCGCCAGCGGTCGGGCAATGTCGTGCATCTTCTGCTGCAGCGACCCTTCGGTCTTCATGATCAGCCAGGTGCAGCCCAGCAGGGTGTAGGCAACGATCAGCCCCAGGCCGCAGAACAGGCTGAACGGGGTCAGCCAGTCAAGGGTGCCACCGGCGAAATGCCGGTCGACCACCTTGAAGCCTTCGAGGAACGCACCCAGCGCCACGCCCTGGAAGAAGGTGGCGATCAACGAGCCCCAGATGAACGCCTTGTCCCAGATGTGGCGCTTGTCGGCCTTGGCCTTGAAGCGGAACTCGAAGGCCACGCCGCGGAAGATCAGACCGATCAGCATCAGGATCAACGGCAGGTACAGGGCCTCCAGCACTACCGAGTAAGCCATCGGGAACGCCCCGAACAGCCCGGCACCGCCCAGCACCAGCCAGGTCTCGTTACCATCCCAAACGGGGGCGACGGTGTTCATCATCACATCACGGTCATGCTCGCCCTTGACGAACGGGAAGAGCATGCCGATCCCCAGGTCGAAACCATCCATCACCACGTACATCATGACGCCGAAGATGATGATCACGGCCCAGATCAGCGGAAGGTCGATACCCATGGCTCAGTTCCCCTTGCTCAGGCTGGCGGAGTTGGCCTCTCGGCCATCATCGGCGGCGGACAGCGGTCGCGCCGGCGTGCGTTTGGTGCCAGGGCCACCAGGGTTGTGCTCGTCACCCTCACCGGTCCGCGGCCCTTTGCGCACCAGGCGCATCATGTAGCCAAGGCCGGTGCCGAACAGGGCGAAGTACACCACCACGAAGGCCACCAAGGTGAAGCCGAGCTGGGCGTAACTGTGGTTGGACACACCGTCTGCCGTGCGCATCAGGCCATACACCACCCAGGGCTGGCGGCCGATTTCGGTGGTGAACCAGCCGGCCAGCAGCGCGATCAGCCCGGAAGGGCCCATCCACAGGGCCATGTACAGGAACGGCCGCGAGGTGTAGAGCGTGCCGCGCTTGCGCAGCCAGAGGCTCCACAGGCCGACGAAGATCATCAGGAAACCCAGCCCGACCATGATCCGGAACGACCAGAAGACGATGGTCGAGTTGGGCCGGTCTTCGGGGGGAAACTCCTTCATCGCCGGCACCTGCTTGTCCAGGCTGTGGGTCAGGATCAGGCTGCCGAGTGCCGGGATCTCGAGCTTGAAGCGGGTGGTTTCGGCCTGCATGTCGGGGATGCCGAACAAGATCAGCGGGGTCGGCTCGCCGGGCACGTTCTCCCAGTGGCCTTCGATCGCGGCAATTTTCACCGGCTGGTGCTTGAGGGTGTTCAGGCCATGGAAGTCACCGATCACCGCCTGGATCGGGGTGACGATCAGCGCCATCCACATGGCCATCGACAGCATCTTGCGCACGGCCGGGTTGTCACGCCCGCGCAGCAGGTGCCAGGCCGCCGAGGCACCGACGAAGAACGCGGTGGAAACGAATGCGGCAGTGGCCATGTGCATCAGGCGGTAGGGGAACGAGGGGTTGAATACCACTGCCAGCCAGTCCACCGGCACAACCCGGCCGTCGATGATCTCGTGACCTTGCGGGGTCTGCATCCAACTGTTGGAGGCAAGGATCCAGAAGGTCGAGACCAAGGTGCCGAGCGCCACCATCACCGTGGAGAAGAAGTGCAGGCCACGGCCGACACGGTTCCAGCCAAACAGCATGACCCCGAGGAAGCCAGCCTCCAGGAAGAACGCGGTCAATACCTCGTAGGTGAGCAGCGGGCCGGTGATAGCGCCGGCGAAGTCTGAGAAACGACTCCAGTTGGTACCGAACTGGTAGGCCATGACCAGGCCGGAGACCACCCCCATGCCGAAGTTGACGGCGAAGATTTTCGACCAGAAGTGATAGAGGTCACGGTAGACCTGGTTGTTGGTCCGCAGCCAGAGGCCTTCGAGGACTGCCAGGTAGCTCGCCAGGCCAATGGTGATGGCCGGGAACAGGATATGGAACGACACGGTAAAGGCAAACTGCATTCGGGCGAGCTCTAAGGCCTCTATTCCGAACATGGTGCTTCCTCTTCAGATAATCCGGCGTCCGGGCCGCTGGCCCCGTCGCCCACTGCCCCCACGGTAGTCGAGTGCGGCGCGTTGGAATTGTTCTGTTCGATCGCAGGGATTTCGGCCCAAGGGCCCGATCGTTACATCTGGAACGATTGACCCAGATCAACGATTGCTAGGAAGCATAGTCCTGAATGGCCCGCCGGGCCGTGTGGTTGATTGCCGCGTGACCGGTTGCCCCACCCCCTTCCACGCCGCATGAAAAAGTGCCGACCCCAGCAAACAGTAACCGTTTGTTACAAACAGATGATACGCTGCGCCCCCCTCTACTGCGCCGAGGCCCCTGGTTTCCGATGTCCGATTCCGAACCGCAGTTGTTGCGTCACCACCGCCCTTTCCTGGCCTTCTGGCTGGCCCGCGTGTTCACCGCCAGCGGCTTCCAGATGCTCACCGTGGCAATCGGCTGGCACCTCTACCAGCTGACCGGCAATGTGCTGGACCTGGGCTTGGTCGGCCTGGTCGAATTCGCCCCACGGGTGCTGTTCATGCTGCATACCGGGCATGTCGCCGACCGCTATGACCGGCGCAAGGTCGCTGCGCTGTGCCAGAGCCTGCAGGGACTGATAGCCCTGGCATTGGCGCTGGGCAGTGCCACCGACAACGTTACCCGCGAGCTGATCTTCGCTCTTGCCTTCCTGCTCGGTGCCACGCGTTCGTTCGAAATGCCGGCGACCCAGGCGCTGCTGCCCAACGTGGTACCAGCCGGGCTCTTCCCACGCGCGGTGGCGGCTTCGGCATCGGCCACCCAATCGGCAACCATCGTGGCGCCGGCGGTAGGCGGCTTCCTGTATGCCTTCGGCAGCATCTGGGTATACGGCCCCACCGTGGCCCTTTACGCCATCGCCTGCGTGCTGACCCTGAGCCTGCAGGCACGCGGCCAGGTGGCCCAGCGCGGGCGCGCCAGCATCGAATCGTTGCTGGCCGGCATCCGCTTCATCCGCAGCCGGCCCGACATCCTCGGCGCCATCTCGCTGGACCTGTTCGCCGTACTGCTGGGTGGGGCCACCGCGCTGCTGCCGGTGTTCGCCAAGGACATCCTGCTGACCGGCCCGCTGGGCCTCGGCCTGCTGCGCTCTGCGCCAGCGGTGGGGGCGTTGCTGATGTCGCTGTGGCTGGCGCGCTTCCCGTTCGAGCGCAATGTGGGGCGGACCATGTTCACGGCAGTGGGCGTGTTCGGCGTGGCGACCATTGCCTTCGGCCTGTCGACCTCGTTCTGGTTCTCGCTGGCAGTGCTGGTGGTGCTGGGCGCGGCGGACATGATCAGCATGGTCATCCGCGGCGCCTTCGTGCAGCTGGAGACGCCGGATGAAATGCGCGGGCGGGTGAGTGCGGTGAACGGTTTGTTCATTGGTGCCTCGAATCAGCTCGGCGAGTTCGAATCTGGGGTGACCGCGCACTGGTTTGGCACAGTGCCGGCTGTGGTGCTGGGTGGGGTGGGTACGTTGGTGGTGACCGGGGTGTGGATAAAGCTGTTCCCGACACTGGCCAAGCGGGACCGGTTGCATAACGGTTGATCTGTAGCCTGTACCGGCCCTTTCGCGGGTAAACCCGCTCCCACAAGGACCGCGCTGCCTTCAGATCTGGTGGAGTACCTGTGGGAGCGGGTTCACCCGCGAAGAGGCCGGCACAGGGAAAAAATGACCATTCCCCAACGGCCATAGGCCCCCGCCAAGCATGCTGGTATGATGCGCGGCTTTTTTCCGCCCCACACAAAACCACGGCAACCGGTACGGTCTGTGCTTTGCTGATGGGGTCGATATATTCATGGCGCCGGGGGCGCCTTGGGGAGCGGGCATGCTGGAAAGGCTGTTTCAACTAAAAGCACACAACACCAATGTGCGCACCGAGATTCTCGCGGGCGTCACCACCTTCCTGGCCATGGCCTACATCCTGTTCGTCAACCCGAGCATCCTCGGCGAGACCGGCATGGACAAGGGCGCGATCTTCGTCGCCACCTGCCTGGCCGCGGCCATCGGCTCGGTGACCATGGGCCTGATCGCCAACTACCCGATCGCCCTGGCGCCGGGCATGGGCCTGAACGCGTTCTTCACCTACACCGTGGTTCTGCACATGGGCCACACCTGGCAGGTGGCACTGGGTGCGGTGTTCCTGTCGGCGGTGATGTTCTTCCTGCTGTCGATCTTCCGCATCCGCGAATGGATCGTGAACAGCATCCCACTGCCGCTGCGTTCGGCCATTGCCGCGGGTATCGGCCTGTTCCTGGCGCTGATCGCCCTGCATAACGCAGGCATCGTCGTCGATAACCCAGCCACCCTGGTGGGCCTGGGCGACCTCAAGCAGCCGGCACCGATCCTCGCCACCCTGGGCTTCTTCCTGATCGTCGGCCTCGAGTCGCTGAAAGTGCGCGGTGCCGTGCTGATCGGCATTCTCGCCGTAACCATCGCCTCGATCCTGATGGGCGTGACGCCCTTCGGCGGCGTGGTCTCCATGCCGCCTTCGCTGGCCCCGACCTTCCTGCAACTGGACATCGCCGGCGCGCTGGACGTGGGCCTGGTCAGCGTGATCTTCGCCTTCCTGTTCGTCGACCTGTTCGACAACTCCGGCACCCTGATCGGTGTGGCCAAGCGCGCCGGGCTGATGGGCAAGGACGGCCACATGCCGAAAATGGGCCGTGCCCTGATCGCCGACAGTACCGCCGCCATGGCCGGTTCCCTGCTGGGCACCTCGACCACTACCAGCTACATCGAATCCGCCGCGGGCGTGAGCGCCGGTGGCCGCACCGGCCTGACCGCCATCGTGGTCGCCGTGTTGTTCCTGCTGGCGCTGTTCTTCGCCCCGCTGGCCGGTAGCGTGCCGGCCTTCGCCACCGCCCCGGCGCTGCTGTTCGTCGCGGTGCTGATGGCCTCGGGCCTGGCAGAAATAAACTGGGACGACGTCACCGAAGCCGCACCGGTGGTGGTGACCGCCCTGGCCATGCCGCTGACCTACTCGATCGCCAACGGCATCGCCTTCGGCTTCATTTCCTGGACCGCCGTCAAGCTGATCTCCGGCCGCCACCGCGACCTGAACCCGGCCCTGGTGATCCTTTCCATCCTGTTCGTCATCAAGCTGGGCTGGTTCAACGCATGAGTGCTGCTTTCGACCCCTCCTCCTACACCACCCAGCTGGACGCCAAGGTGGCCCGGCTGCGCGAGCTGCTGGCGCCGTTCGGCGCGCCGGAGCCGGCTGTTTTCGACTCGCCGCGCGAGCATTACCGCCTGCGCGCCGAATTCCGCCTGTGGCGCGAGGATGGTCAGCGCCACTACGCCATGTTCGCCCCGGGCGAGAAGCACAAGGCGATCCTGATCGAGGACTTCCCTATCGCCAGCCAGCGCATCAATGCACTGATGCCGCGCCTGAAGGCGGCCTGGCAGGCCAGCGAGGAGCTGGGCAACCGCCTGTTCCAGGTGGAGTTCCTCACCACCCTGGCTGGCGATGCCATGGTCACCCTGTGCTACCACCGCCCGCTGGACGAGGCATGGGAAACGGCCGCACGGCAGCTGGCCGAAGAGCTGGGCGTCAGCATTATCGGCCGCTCCAAGGGCAAACGCCTGGTCATCGGCCGTGACTACGCGGTGGAAAAACTCGACGTCGCTGGCCGTGTGTTCAGCTACCGCCAGCCGGAAGGCGCGTTCACCCAGCCCAACGGCGCGGTGAACCAGAAGATGCTGAGCTGGGCCTTCGAGGCTATCGGCGAGCGCGACGATGACCTGCTGGAGCTGTACTGCGGCAACGGCAACTTCACCCTGCCGCTGGCCACCCGCGTGCGCCAGGTGCTGGCCACCGAAATCAGCAAGACCTCGGTCAATGCCGCGCTGAGCAACCTTGACGAGAACGCTGTGGATAACGTGCGGCTGGTGCGCCTGTCGGCAGAAGAGCTGACCCAGGCGCTGAATGAGGTGCGGCCGTTCCGCCGGCTGGAAGGCATCGACCTCAAGAGCTACGAGTTCGGTACGGTGTTCGTCGACCCGCCACGGGCGGGGATGGATCCGGACACCTGCGAGCTGACCCGGCGTTTCGAGCGGATCCTGTACATCTCGTGCAACCCGGAGACGCTGGCGGCGAACATTGCCCAGTTGCAGGACACTCACCGCATCGAGCGGTGTGCGTTGTTTGACCAGTTCCCGTATACCCACCATATGGAGAGTGGGGTTTTGCTGGTTCGGCGCTGACCTTCAGATCGCCGGGGCTGCTTTGCAGCCCATCGCGACACAAGGCCGCTCCTACAGGAGGAACGCGATTCCCTGTAGGAGCGGCCTTGTGTCGCGATGGGCCGCAAAGCGGCCCCCGAGGTCCGTCAGAAGTCGAAGAACACCGTCTCCCCTTCCCCCTGAATACGGATATCGAAGCGATACGCCGTCTTCCCGTCCACCTCGCAACGCTTGGCCACCAGGGTCTCGCGCCGCTGCGGCTGCTCGATCAGGTTGAGCACCGGGCACTTGGCATTGGCCTCGGCCTCGTCATCGAAATACAGCCGCGTGTGCAGGTGGATGTTGATCCCCCGGGCAAACAGGCTGATGTTGATGTGCGGCGCCATCGGCACGCCCGCAGCGTTGTTCACCGCACCCGGCTTGACCGTGTGCAGGGTCCACTCACCGGCATCGAAAGTGGTGGCGGTGCGACCAAAGCTGTTGAAGGCGTTTTCCAGGTTGTAGGCATCCTGGTACTCGCCGTTGGCATCGGCTTGCCACACTTCCAGGAACGAATCGCGCACCAGGTGACCGTTACCGTCATACACCTGGCCGATCAGCAGGATGTGCTCGCCCGGCGCGTCCGGCTTGGCCAGGCGGTTCCAGATTTCCTGGTCGCGGGTCGGGTTGCCGGCCGCTTCCAGGGCCAGGCCGATGTGTACGTAGGGGCCGGCGGTCTGCGAAGGGGTTTCCGGCAGCAGTTCGATTGGCATGGCGGGGTCCTCAGCAGTTTTCGAAGTGGGTCTTGCGCTGGCCGCGCAGCACGATGTCGAAGCGGTAGGCCAGGCAGTCCATCGGGTTGGCGTTGCTCATGTCGAGCTTGGCGATCAACTGCTGCACGGCTTGCGGGTTGGCGATCGACTTGACGATCGGGCACATCGGGATCAGCGGGTCACCCTCGAAGTACAGCTGGGTAATCAGCTTGGTGGCGATCGACGGGCCGCTGATGGCGAAGTGGATGTGCGCCGGGCGCCAGTCGTTCGGGCCGTTGCGCCATGGGTACGGGCCCGGCTTGATGGTGCGGAAGCTGTAGTAGCCATCACGGTCGGTCAGGCAGCGGCCGACGCCACCGAAGTTCGGGTCCAGCGGCGCCAGGTAGCGGTCGTTCTTGTGACGGTAGCGGCCGCCGGCGTTGGCTTGCCACATTTCCACCAGGGTGTTCGGCACAGGCTTGCCGTACTGGTCGACGACACGGCCGGCAACGATGATGCGCTCGCCGATCGGCAAGCCGCCGTTGTTGAAGTTCAGCAGCAGGTCATGGTCATGGGCGCCGAAGCCCAGGTGGGAAAAGTCCGGGCCGGTGGTTTCGCTGATCGACTGCGGGATGCTGACCAGTGCCTGCCGTGGCGAACGGGCAATGGACGTCTTGTAGTCAGGCGTAAGGGCTTTCGGGTGCCAGTTGCGATCACGGATCACGAAGCGGCTGTTGTCCTGGGCGGGCATGCCGGTTTCCTCTCTTGGAATTATGGAAATGCGCGGGGGGATTATTTGAAACCCTGTCGCGGGCAAGCCCGCTCCCACATGCAGTTTCAGGCAGGTAGCGCGCAATGAATATTGAAATCAGCCACATCAAACATAACCATTTGGTTATGCATAAGCACCTTGGCCTGACACTCGCCGCTGTCGTGGACTAATCTTTGTCTTCTTGTTTCACGCTTCGGAGAGCATTCATGGATTGGCGAAAAGGCCGACGCAGCGACAATGTGGTCGATGCCCGAGGCGAAGGTGGTGGTGGCGGCATGCGTTTCGGCGGCGGCAAGGGGCTGGGGCTTGGTGCGGTGCTGCTGATTGTCGGCATCGGCTGGCTCACCGGCCAGGACCCGTTGCAGATTCTTGGCCAGCTCGCCGGCCAGATGGAGCAACAACAACAGCAGGCACCGAGCAGCGCGGGCGGCAAGGCGCCGCCGGCCAACGACCAGCAGGCCGAGTTCGTCGCCTCGATCCTGGGCGACACGGAAGACACCTGGAAAGCCCTGTTCGCCGAGGGCGGCAAGCAGTACCGCGACCCCAAGCTGGTGCTGTTCAGCGGCCAGGTCAATTCGGCCTGTGGCTTTGCCTCGGCGGCGGTGGGGCCGTTCTACTGCCCGGCAGACCAACGGGTCTACCTGGACATGTCGTTCTTCCGCGAAATGGAAACCCGCTTCGCCGCCGCCGGCGACTTTGCCCAGGCCTACGTGATCGCCCACGAAATCGGCCATCACGTGCAGACCCTGCTGGGCGTGTCGGCCAAGGTCGATGCCGCGCGCCGCAGCGGCCAGCGCATGGAAGGCGACAACGGCCTGCTGGTGCGTCAGGAACTGCAGGCCGACTGCCTGGCCGGTGTATGGGCCTACCAGGCGCAGAAGCGCCTGAACTGGCTGGAGCCGGGCGATGTCGAAGAGGCCCTGAACGCGGCCAATGCCATCGGCGATGACCGCTTGCAGCAGCAAGGCCGCGGGCGCGTGGTACCAGACTCGTTCACCCACGGCACCTCAGCGCAACGGGTGCGCTGGTTCAAGACCGGGTTTGCCGAGGGTGAGGTAAACCGCTGCGATACCTTCAGCGCGCGCAACCTTTGAATAGCTTCCAAAACCGACGCGATCCCTGTAGGAGCGGCTTTAGCTGCGAACACCGGCAAAGCCGGTGCCATCCACCGCGTCGCCTGCTTCGCGGGCACGCCCGCTCCCACAGGTACAGCGCCAGGCTTGAGGCTAGCGACTCACCGTGAGAGCGGGCGTGTCGGGGCGCCGAACCGCCGCGAAGGGCTGCAAGGCAGCCCCAATCAAGCCAGTTACAAATCTGCTGAAAAAGCGTTTCAGCTTCCTCCATCACTGCCGATAACCCCTGCACGAATCAGCGGGCATCCAGAACAACAACGCCTGGCGATCGGAGATCAAGCGAGCGAAAAACAACTTCTGGAGAGCGTGCATGAACAGCTGGTTCGCCAACATCAGCGTCAACCTCAAACTCGGCCTGGGCTTCGGCCTGGTACTGATCCTCACCGGCCTGCTGGCCCTGACCGGCTGGACCAGCCTGGGCAGCCTGATTGACCGCAGCAACTGGATGGGCGATATCGGCCAGCTCAACAAGGACCTGACCGACCTGCGCATTGCGCGCCTGCAGTACATGATCGCCAACGGTGACGATGCTGCCGCCGCCAACACCCAGACCAAGCTTGACGCCTTCAGCAAGCAACAGGCCTACCTGGCCAGCACCTTCAAGAGCCCGGAAAACATCAAGCTGCTAGGTGAACTGGGCGAGACCATCAGCGCCTACAAGGTGTCGCTGAACAAGATGCGCCAGGGCTACGATGCCACCCGCACCGCGCGCACGGCCATGGACGGCTCGGCCAGCCGTGCCGACCAGGCCATGGACGCCCTCAGCCAGGAAGTCATGGCGCGCCCCGAAGCCGACAGCGTGCGCCTGGCCCAGTACCAGCTGATCAGCAAGGCCCGCCAGCAACTGCTGCAGGTGCGCATCGACGTACGCGGCTACATTGCCGAAAACAGCGCTGCCAACGAGCAGGCAGCCCTGCGCCAGCTGGACACCGCCCTGGCCGAAATCGACAACCTCAAGCGCCAGCTGCTGGCCGAAGACACGCGCCTGCGACAGTTCGAAGGCTCGGTGCTGGCCTACCGTGAAGCCGTACGTCAATTCCGAGATGCGGTCGCCAACATCACCACTGCGCGCGCCGAGATGACCGTTCAGGGTGCCGACATCGTCAAGCGCAGCGACGCTCTGTACCAGATCCAGTTGCAGCGCCGCGACATGGAAAGTACCCAGGCCCGCAGCCTGCAGGCCATCGCCACGCTGCTGGCGCTGTTGGTCGGCGTGCTGGCGGCAGTGCTGATCACCCGGCAGATCACCCGCCCACTGCGCGACACCATGGTGGCAGTTGAAAAGATCGCCAGCGGCGACCTCACCCAGCACCTGCGCGTCACCCGCCGCGACGAACTGGGCGTGCTGCAACAAGGCATCGCCCGCATGGGCACCACTTTGCGCGAGCTGATCAGCGGCATCCGCGATGGCGTCACCCAGATCGCCAGCGCTGCCGAGGAATTGTCGGCAGTAACCGAGCAGACCAGCGCCGGTGCCAACAGCCAGAAGGTCGAGACCGACCAGGTGGCCACCGCAATGCACGAAATGGCCGCTACCGTTCAGGAAGTGGCACGCAATGCCGAGCAGGCCTCGCATGCTGCCACCGGTGCCGATGACGAAGCCCGTGCCGGCGACCGCGTGGTGGGCGAAGCAATTGGCCAGATCGAACGCCTGGCCGAGGACATGCACCGCTCCACCGAAGCCATGAACCTGTTGCAGCAGGAAAGCCAGAAGATCGGCAGCGTTATGGACGTGATCAAGTCGGTGGCCGAACAGACCAACCTGCTTGCACTTAACGCTGCGATCGAGGCGGCGCGTGCCGGCGAGGCTGGCCGTGGTTTTGCCGTGGTTGCCGATGAAGTGCGCGGCCTGGCCCAACGCACGCAGAAATCCACCGAAGAGATCGAAGAACTGATCGCCAGCCTGCAGCATGGTACCCAGCAAGTGGCTACGGCCATGCACGGCAGCCGTACCCTGACCGATAGCAGCGTCGAGCTGGCGCGCAAGGCCGGGGCTTCGCTGGAGAGCATCACCAGTACCGTGTCGAGCATCCAGTCGATGAACCAGCAGATTGCCGCGGCGGCGGAACAGCAGAGTGCGGTGGCGGAGGAGATCAGCCGCAGCATCCTGAATGTACGCGATGTGTCGGAGCAGACGGCGGCGGCCAGTGACGAGACGGCGGCGTCCAGCGTGGAGTTGGCGCGGTTGGGTGGGCAGTTGCAGACGTTGGTCAGCCAGTTCCGCGTCTGATCCTGGAATTTTGGGGCCGCTTTGCGGCCCTATCGCGACACAAGGTCGCTCCCATTGATCGGCGTACGCAGGTCTTTGTGGGAGCGGCCTTGTGTCGCGATAGGAGGGCAAAGCCCTCCCAGCATTCTGGCAGGTATTACTTGACGATCATCCCTACCCCGCGCCCACGCGGATCCGAAGCGGTCTCCAGCTTCGTCCCATCAACCCGGATCGCCTGGATATCCCCCATCTCCCAGCCCTGGTCCTCCAGCACATAGCCCATCTTCTTCAGTTCATCAGCCACCTGCCCGGTCAGCGGCGCATAGCTGTCGAAGTAGATGGTGTCCTTGGGCAGCAACTGATGGTGCACGCGTTGCGCCGCCACCGCCTTGTCCAGGGGCATGCCGTAGTCGTACAGGTTGTTCATCACCTGGAAGATCGAGGTGAAGATCCGCGAGCCACCCGGGGTGCCGATGACCAGTTCGACCTTGCCATCGCGGGTCATCAGGCTGGGGCTCATGGACGACAGCATGCGCTTGCCCGGGGCGATGGCATTGGCATCGCCACCTACCACACCAAAGGCGTTCGCCGCCCCCGGCTTGGCGCTGAAATCGTCCATCTCGTCGTTGAGCAGGAAGCCGGCGCCTTTCACCACCACACCACTGCCGTAGTCGAGGTTGAGGGTGTAGGTGTTGCTGACCGCATTGCCCTGCTTGTCGACGATCGAGAAGTGCGTGGTCTGGTGCGGTTCCAGGCCCGGCTTGACCTTGTCGGTATCGGAAATGGCCTTCGGGTTGACCTGCGCGGCGCGCTTGGCCAGGTAGTCCTTGGCCACCAGCTGATCCACCGGCACTTTGGTGAAGGCCGGGTCGCCAAGGTAGTCGGCGCGGTCGGCGAACACGCGCTTCTCGATCTCGGCTAACAGGTGTATGTACTGCGCCGAGTTGTGCGCCACACCCTTGAAGTCCGCCGCCCGGTTTTCCTTGATACCCAGCAGCTGGGCCAGGGCGACACCACCGGAGCTAGGCGGTGGCGCGGTATACACCACGTTGCCACGCCAGCTCACGGCCATCGGCTCACGCCATACGGCCTTGTAGTCCTTGAGGTCCTGTTTGGTGATCAGGCCCTTGTCGGACTGCATCTGCGCCACCAGCAGGTCTGCAGTCTTGCCCTGGTAGAACTCGCTCACGCCCTTGTCGGCGATGCGCTTCAGGGTCTGGGCCATTTCCGGTTGCTTGAACAGCTCGCCGACCTTCATGTTGCCGAAGTAGTCGTTGAAATTGGTCGCGGTCTTGAACATGCCCTGGGCATCGTTGCGGTACTGGTACTGCTTGGCCGCAACCTTGAAGCCGTTTTTCGCATAGCCGATGGCCGGGGTCAGCAGTTCGCTCCAGGGCAGCTTGCCGAACTTCTGGTGCGCCTCCCACAACCCCATCACCGTGCCCGGTACGCCAGCAGCGCGTGCCCCGACCAGGCTCAGGTTCTCGATGACCTCACCCTTTTCGTCCAGGTACATGTTGCGCGTGGCGGCCTGGGGCGCGACTTCGCGGTAGTCGAGGAAGTAGGGTTTGCCGTCGACGAACAGGGTCATGAACCCGCCACCACCGATGTTGCCGGCCTCGGGATAAGTCACCGCCAGGGTGAAAGCCGTGGCCACTGCCGCATCCACCGCGTTGCCGCCTTTCTTGAGGATGTCGGCGGCCACCTGTGCACCATATTGATCGGGCGCGGCCACCGCGCCGCCCTCAAGGTTGGCGGCATGAACCGAGGAACAGCTCAGGATCGCGGCTGCGAGAGCCAGGTACTGGAACGGAGCAATACGCATGACACTTCCTTGGTGTTGTTTTTGTTGAGCAGTCAGTAAGGCCGAAGCGCTTCGACTGTGCAATCAATCGCAGGAAGTTTCGCCGCCCATGGACAGGACCTGTCGCGTTCAGGCAACTCAGCTGGCGTACATCGCCAACTTGCGCTGGATGAAGTCGAGGAAGCACTGGATACGCAGCGCCAGCTGGGTGTTGCGGTAGTAAACCGCATGGATCGGCTGGCGATAGCCGTTGTTGGCTTCGCTCAGCAGCACTTGCAGGCGCCCGGCGCGGATGTCCTCGTGGGTCATGAAGTGCGACAGGCTGACGATGCCCTCGCCGGCCAGCGCCAATTGGCGCAAGGTCTCGCCGCTGGAGGCGATCAGCGACGGGCGAATGCTCCAGCGGTCACCCTGGGCATGGCGCAGTGGCCAATGGTTGAGCGATTCGGGCTGGCTGAAGCCGAGCAGGCAGTGGTTGGCCAGGTCCTCGACCCGCTGCGGCGTGCCGTGCTGCTCGAGGTAGGCCGGGCTGGCCAGCACCTGTACCGGGCTGCATCCCAGGCTGCGCGCGTGCAGGCTGGAGTCGGCGAGTTCACCGATGCGGATTGCCACATCGGTGCTCTGCTCCAGCAGGTCGATGATCAGGTCGTCGGTATTGAGTTCCAGTTCGATGCCAGGGTATTGGCGGCGGAACTCGCCGATCCACGGCAGGATGGCATGCAGCATGAACGGCGCGGCGGCGTTGATGCGCAGGCGCCCGGTGGGGGTCTGGCGGTTCATCGACAGGCGCTCTTCCATCTCGTCCATCTGCTCCAGGATCAACCGCGCGCGTTCGAGAAAGAAGCGGCCCTCCTCGGTCAGGTCCATGCGCCGGGTGGTGCGGTTGACCAGCGTGGTACCCAGCTTGCCCTCAAGGCGCGACAGGGTACGGCTGACGGCGGACGGAGTCTGGCCCATCTGCTCGGCAGCAGCGGAAATCGAGCGGCAGTCGATGACGGTGACGAATACCTGGAGTTCTTCGGATCGGGTTTTCACATCTGCGCCTGTGGTTGGTCTCTGCCGGGATAGATAGCCGCTTGTCGAGGCCAAGTCCAGCGGTGCCTGTGTTGGCCTCTTCGCGGGTAAACCCGCTCCCACAAGTGCTGCACGGTTCTCAAAGACTGTGGGGGACCTGTGGGAGCGGGTTTACCCGCGAAGAGGCCAACACAGGAAAAACCTTACTGTGCCTTGCCAAATACCTTGTCCAGATGCGCCTCATAGGCCGCCAAAGCAGCCGGCACATCAGGCCGCTTCATCACATCCACCGCCAGGAAAGTCGGCAACCCGGTCATGCCGAGGAACTGGTTGGCCTTGTGGAATGGGAAGTAAACCGCGTCCACCCCCTTGCCCTCGAAGAAATCGCTAGGGTCGTCGAATGCCTGCTGCGGTGCATTCCAGGTCAGCGAAAGCATGTACTGCTTGCCGTGCACCAGGCCACCACTGCCGTACTTCTGCGAGTGGTCCGAACGGGTACGGCCGTCGTTGGCATACAAGCTACCATGGCCGGCGGTGAACACCTCGTCGATGTACTTTTTAACGGTCCATGGCGCGCCCATCCACCAGCCGGGCATCTGGTAGATGACCACATCGGCCCAGAGGAACTTCTCCACCTCTTCCTGGGCATCATAGCCACCGTCGATGAAGGTCTGGCGCACATCGAAACCGGCCCGGTCCAGGTGAGCGATGGCCGCTTCGTGCAAGGTCGTGTTCAGACGACCGTCGGAGTGGGCGAACTGTTTACCACCGTTGAGCAAAAGGATCTTCTTCATGCGGGCCTCGCGGAAAAAATTCAGGCCGGCAGGTTAGGGGCTCGCGGGCGCGGGATACAGTAATGCAGCGGCAAAATACAATTGACCTGAAGTCACGAATCAATAATGCATTATTGCCTTAGAATCTCATCACCTCCCATCACCGAGTAGCGACCCATGAGTGAGCAGTACGCCTTCATCCTCAAAGCCAAGACCCGCCCGGAAATGGCTGAAGCGTTCGAAACCCTGTTCCGCGCTTACGTCGAGCCAAGCCGCCAGGAGCCGGGCTGCATCGAGTACCACATGCTGCGCGACAAGCAGGACCCGAGCCTGTTCGTGTTCTTCGAGGTCTGGGCCGACAAGGCCGCGCTGGATGTGCATTCGGCACTGCCGCACATGACCGCGTTCTTCGAAAAACGCATGGACTACCTGGAACGCGATTTCGACATCCAGATGATCGACATGCTCAGCGCATCAAGCGCTAACCGCTGATCAGCAAATGGCCGCCGAGCGCGGCCAGGCCGATGAAAAAGCACCGTTTGAACAGCGGCGTACTGATGCGCTGACGCAGCCACTGGCCGGCCAGCATGCCGACGAAGGCCGGCGCCAGCATCAGCAGCGAAGCACCCAGCGCCTGGCCACCCAGGGCATGCTGCCCGGCCAGGCCAACGGCCAGGGCCAGGGTCGAAACCGTGAACGAAAGGCCCAGGGCCTGGACCATCTGATCCCGATTCAAACCCAGGCTCTGCAGGTAGGGTACAGCCGGTATCACGAACACCCCGGTCGCCGCCGTGACCACGCCCGTGACCAGCCCGCAAAGCGGCGCCATCCAAGGCTCCCGCCCCGGTGCCAGGCGCAGGCCCGGACCGACCAGCCCGTACAGCGCATACACCATCAAGGCCGCGCCCAGTGCATGTGCGGCCCAAGGGCCGCTGTTGATCCCCAGCCAGGCGCTGCCCAGCAAGGTACCGACGAAGATCATCGCCAGCATCGGCCACAGGCGTGCCAGCAACCTCCGCAGGTGCCCCCCACTGGCCAGCTGCCAGAGGTTGGTGAGGGTCGACGGCACAATCAGCAATGCCGCAGCCTGCGCCGGTGACATAGCCAGGCCCAGCAAGCCCATGGCGATGGTCGGCAGGCCGAGGCCGATCACTCCCTTCACCGCGCCGGCCAGCAGGAAGGTCAGTACCACCAGCAGCGACAGCGCTGGACCAATGTTCTGGTAGAAAGCGAGCAAGGTATTCATGGGCCGATGATGGCGTGCTTCGGCCGGGCTGAAAATCTGCCATATACTCAGCCAGACTCTTGCCAGGACAGAGCCACATGCATTTCGACCTGATCGACCTCAGGCTGTTCCAGCACACCCTGGAGTGCGGCAACATCACCGCCGGTGCCAGCCGCAGCCATCTTTCGCTGGCAGCGGCCAGTGCGCGGATCCGCGCCATGGAGGCTTCGCTGGGCATCCCTTTGCTGGAACGCAACCGCCGTGGCGTGCAAGCAACTCTGGCCGGCCAGGCACTGCTGCAGCATGCCCGGCTGATATCGCAGCAGGTCGAGCGCCTGCAGTTCGACCTGGGCCAGTACGTTCAAGGGCAGCAGGGCCAGGTGCGCCTGCTGTGCAACACGGCTGCACTCACGGAATACCTGCCGGAGCTGCTGGCCGGCTACCTGGCTGAAAACCCAGGCGTCAGTGTGGATGTGCAGGAGTTGCCGAGCCTGCGCATCGTGCAGTTGATTACCCAGGGCATGGCGGACCTGGGCATAGTTTCAACCGCCGCCCCCAGCGAGCACCTGCAGACCCGGCCGTTTCGCGAAGACCCACTGGTGCTTGTAACGCCGCAGCGCCATCCACTGGCCAGCGAGGAAGCGCCGAGCTTCATCGATAGCCTGGCCCATGGCTATGTCGGCCTGGGTGTCGGCAGTGCACTGGCGTTGTACCTGGAAGAGCAGGCACTGCGCGAGGGCCGGCGCATGCGGGTTCGGGTGCGTGCCGAAGGGTTCGATGGGGTGATCCGCATGGTTGCGGGCGGAGCCGGAGTAGGGATTGTGCCGCTGGCTGCGGTAAAGCGCTGGCAAGGGGTGTTGCCGTTGCACTGGGTGGCGATGACGGAACCATGGGCCAATCGCCGGTTGCTGGTGTGTGCACGCGATTTTGCGGCATTGCCGGGGTATGCCGCAGGGTTGGTAACCACCCTCACCCGCTGACGAAGTGGATGGCACGGGCCTCGCCCGTGTATGTGGTAGCTCTCGGATGGACGCTATACCTGTGGGAGCGGGCGAGCCCGCGAAGCAGGCACCGCGATTGATGGCACGGGCTTCGCCCGTGTTCGCGGGCGGGCCCGCTCCCACAGGATATGTGGTAGCTCTCGGATGAACGCTATACCTGTGGGAGCGGGTTTACCCGCGAAGAAGGCTCACACACAATGGCGCCATAACGCCCCACCGAAAAGGACTTTCCAGTGGCATCGATCTACCAGCTCAAACCGCGCTTCCAGGCCATGCTCCGCCCTGCTGTCCAGCGCCTCTACGACCGCGGTGTTACCGCCAACCAGGTCACTGTCGCCGCCGCCCTGCTGTCGATCCTGCTGGGCCTGCTGCTGGCTGCCCTGCCCCATCTCACCTGGCTGTTCATCCTGGTGCCAGTCTGGATGCTGCTGCGCATGGCACTGAACGCCGTCGACGGCATGCTCGCCCGGGAGTTCGGCCAGCAATCCACCCTCGGTGCCTACCTCAACGAACTGTGCGACGTGATCGCCGATGCCGCGCTGTACCTGCCCTTCGCCCTGCTGGCCGGTGTATCGCCAACCTTGGTCGTGCTCGTGGTGCTCAGCGCCACCTTCAGCGAATACGCCGGTGTCATGGGCCCACTGGCCGGTGCTTCACGGCGCTACGATGGCCCAATGGGCAAGAGCGACCGGGCCTTTGCCTTCGGTGTGCTGGGTACCGGTGTCGCCCTGGGCCTGCTGAATGGCACCTGGCTCAACGGCTTGTTGCTGGTCATCCTCGCACTCTCGCTCTATACCCTCTACAACCGGGTTCGCCAGGGGCTGGCCGAAACCCGCTGAGCCCACTGCCGTCGCAAAAGGATGTCGACCATGCGCCAAGCGCAAGCGCTGCACTTCTCCACCCATGACGGCGTCGAGCTGCACTACCGTCACTGGCCTGCCACCCGTAACCAACACCAGCCACGCCGGGCCGTGGTGATGTTCCATCGCGGCCACGAACACGGCGGGCGCATGGCACACCTGGCCGACGAGCTGGACATGCCGGGCTACGATTTCTTCGCCTGGGATGCCCGCGGCCACGGCCATTCGCCGGGCGCGCGTGGCGACAGCCCGGGCTTCGCCACCAGCGTGCGCGATGTGCAGACCTTCATCGAGCACATCCAGGCCAGCCATGGCATCGCCGAACAGGACCTGGTGGTGCTGGCGCAGAGCGTAGGGGCCGTGCTCGTGGCCACCTGGGCCCACGACTACGCGCCCAAGGTGCGCTGCCTGGTGCTGGCCTCGCCAGCGTTCAAGGTCAAACTGTATGTGCCGTTCGCCCGCACCGGCCTGAAACTGCTGAAAGCCTTGCGCGGAAACTTCTTCGTAAACAGCTACGTCAAGCCCCGCCTGCTCACCCACGACCCCGAACGGGTCATGTCGTACGTGGCCGACCCGCTGATCAGCCGGCCGATTTCGGTAACCATGCTGCTGGGCCTGTACGAAGCCGCCGACCGGGTGGTGGCGGATGCCCAGGCCATTCAGTTGCCAACCCAGCTGCTGGTGTCCGGTGCCGACTTCGTGGTCGAACGCCAACCGCAGGAACGCTTCTTCGAACGCCTGGGCAGTGCGCGCAAGGAAATGCACATCCTGCCAGGCTTTTTCCACGATACCCTTGGCGAGCGTGACAGGGCCCATGCCTTGCGGCGCATCGAGCGGTTTGTCGAACATTGCTTCGCCAGCCCCGCCGCCCTGCCGTCACTGCTCGATGCCGACAAGACCGGCGCCAGCTGCGCCGAAGCCGAAAGCCTGGCCGCACCGCTGCCGCGCAACTCGCCCCGCGACCTTTACTGGCGTGCTACCCGTGCCGGGCTGCGGCTGGGCAATGGGCTGTCCGAAGGTGTGAAGCTGGGTTTCGATACCGGTTTCGACTCGGGCAGTACCCTGGACTACGTGTACCGCAACCAGCCGACCGGCAAAGGCAGGCTCGGCCGCCTGATCGACCAGAACTACCTCGACGCCATCGGCTGGCGTGGCATCCGCCAGCGCAAGCTGCACGTAGAGGAACTGCTGCGCCTGGCCATCGTCCGCCTGCGCGACCAGCAGCGGCCGGTGCACATCGTCGATATCGCCGCCGGCCATGGCCGCTACATTCTCGAGGCCCTGCAGGAGCTCGAACAGCTGCCGGATTCGATCCTGCTGCGTGACTACAGCGAACTGAACGTGCAGCAAGGCAGCGCACTGATTGCAGAAAAGGGCCTGGCCGACATCGCCCGCTTCGTCCAGGGCGATGCCTTCGACCGCCAGAGCCTGGCCACCCTGGAACAACCACCGACCCTGGCCGTGGTCTCCGGCCTGTACGAACTGTTCGCCAGCAACCAGTTGGTAGGCAACTCGCTGGCCGGCCTGGCGGATGCGCTGGAAGATGGCGGCTATTTGGTCTACACCGGCCAGCCGTGGCACCCGCAACTGGAAATGATCGCCCGCGCCCTCACCAGCCACCGCGGCGGCGAGGCCTGGGTGATGCGCCGCCGCAGCCAGGCCGAAATGGACCAACTGGTAGAGGCGGCGGGGTTCCGCAAGCTGGCCCAGCGCATCGATGAATGGGGCATTTTCAGCGTCAGCCTGGCACAACGGGTGCGCTGAATGAGCCCATCACGCGAGCCCCGGCTGATCCGCCGAGGCGTGTTCTGGCTCCTGTTGCTGGGGCCGCTGTTTTTCCTCAGTTACGGGCTGGCGAACAACCATACCGCCGGGCGCAGTGATGTCGGCAGCCTGGTGTTCGGCTGGGAAAGCGGCATGCCGTTGTGGCCGTGGACGATCATCCCGTACTGGTCGATCGACCTGCTCTACGGTTTGTCCTTCCTGCTGCCACGCACGCGCCAGGAAATGGACCGGCACGCGCTGGCGCTGCTCACCGCGCAGCTGATCAGCGTCAGCTGCTTCCTGCTCTGGCCGCTGCGCTTCACCTTCGAGCGGCCGGAACTGGGCGGGGTGTTCGGCTGGATGTTCGATGTGCTCATGGGCTTCGACAAGCCGTTCAACCAGGCACCGTCGCTGCATATTGCCCTGCTGGTGATCATCTGGACGATGTTTACCCGGCACGTGCAGCGCCAGCCCTGGCGTTGGCTGATGCACGGCTGGATGGCACTGATCGGGGTGTCGGTGCTGACCACCTGGCAGCACCATTTCATCGACGTGCCGACCGGGGCATTGGCGGGGTTCGTCTGCGTCTGGTTGTGGCCACATCATGGGCAACTGTCCTGGCAGCAGGTGCGCCTTGCGCGGGATGCCAAGCGTTGGCGCTTGGCGTTGCTCTATACCGTGGGTGGACTGCTGTGCGCGGTGCCAGCCGTTACGTTCGGCGGTGCCTGGCTATGGTTGACGTGGCCGGCCGTGTCGCTGGCTTTGGTGGCGCTGAACTATGGCGTGCTCGGTGCGGGCGGGTTCCAGAAAGGCGCCGATGGGCGCTTGTCGAATGCAGCCAGCTGGCTGCTGGCACCGTACCTGATTGGGGCGTGGGTCAACTCGCGGTTGTGGACATGGCGGCACCCGCAGGCGGATGAAGTATGTGATGGCGTATACCTCGGGCGAATTCCAGGGCGCGGCGCGCACTTCGCTGCGGTGGTCGATTTGTGCGCGGAGCTACCGTGTCATGTTCAGCACAGCGCTCCTACACAGGCCGTGTCCGCCGTTGGCTACGCATGTTTTCCTACCCTGGACCTGATCGCCCCGGAAAGCCCATTGCTGCACCAAGCCGCCGTCACCATCGAACGCCTGCGCTCGCAAGGCCCGGTGCTGGTCTGCTGCGCCCTGGGCTATTCGCGCAGCGCCAGCGCCGTGGCAGCCTGGCTGGTGCTCACGGGCCGCTGCAGTGAGGCTCGCCAGGCCGAAGCGCTGATCCGCAAGGCCCGCCCTGGCGTGGTGCTGCACAGCGCACACCGCCAGGCCTTGCAACAGCTAGGGACACAACCATGACGCTGTACGTGGTGGCCAGCCTGCTGGGCCGAGGCAAACAACTGGAACGCCTGTCGGACGGCCTAACCCTGCTGGCCCTGGCCTACGGTTTGGCGCCCTTGCTGGGTGCCCAATTGCAACCGCTGGCCAGCCTGCTGTGCATTGCGCTGCTGGTACTAGGCGTGCTGCACAAGTACTGGGCCATCCGTGTGGCCATCGATGCCCAATTGTTCGCCCGCCTCGCCGCCAGCCGCGACCTGGCGGCGGACACCCAGGCCCTGGACCACGCACTGTTCGAACTGAAACTCAAACCGCAGGCCGCCGACACCCGAGCATGGCCTGCCCGTAGCCGGGCCGCGCTGGCCCTGTTGCGCCGCCAGGCAGTGTGCCTGGGCCTGCAGCTGTCGCTGGCCTTGGCTACCCTGCTGACACTGCCTTTGAAGGGATGACTACCGATCCATGCTCGCCAACCTGACCGCCTACCTCATCACTTCCGCCGCCCGCCTGATCACCGGTGCCCGCGCCCTGTGGCTGGGCTGCACGCCGCTGCCGGTGCAGCGCCTGTATTTCGCCAACCACAGCAGCCATGGTGATTTCGTGCTGCTGTGGGCCTCGCTGCCGCAGCCGCTGCGCAAGCGTACCCGTCCGGTAGCCGGTGCCGATTACTGGGCCAAGCCGGGCATTCGCGATTTTCTTATCCGCAAGGTCTTCAACGGTGTGCTGATCAACCGGCAACACAGCGCCGGCCAGGGCAGCCCGTTGCAGCCGATCCTCGAAGCAGTGGCCCAGGGCGACTCGCTGATCTTCTTTCCGGAGGGCACTCGCAATCTCGGCGACGAGCCGCTGATGCCGTTCAGGAGCGGGCTGTACCACCTGGCAGCAGCCAACCCCGAAGTCGAACTGGTGCCGGTATGGATCGCCAACCTCAACCGGGTGATGCCCAAGGGTCGTGCCTTGCCATTGCCGTTGTTGTGCACATTGAGCTTTGGCGAGCCGCTGCACCTGCAGGCGGATGAAAGCAAGCAAGCCTTTCTCGAGCGGGCCAGCCAGGCCCTGCTGAACCTGGCCCCCAAGGATGCCTGAGATGGACGACAACACCCTTTCCCTGTTTGCCGGCATCGGCGCCCTGCTGCTGCTCGCCAGCGTGATCGGCCGCCTGCTCAAATGGCGCGCCGGCCCGGCACCGCACGCGGTGATCGACAACCTCAACGCCCGCATCAACGCCTGGTGGGTGATGGTACTGGTGATCGGCATCGCCTTCCTGTTCGGCAAGTATGGCGTGATCGTGCTGTTCTACGGCGTGTCGTTCTATGCCTTGCGCGAGTTCATGACGCTCACCCCGACCCGGCGCAGCGACTACCCGGCGCTGGTGGCGGCGTTCTATGTGGCGCTGCCGGTGCAGTACGTGCTGATCGCCATGGACTGGTACGGGTTGTTCAGCATCTTCATCCCGGTGTACCTGTTCCTGTTGCTGCCGATCCTGGCCAGCTTCGGCGGCGACACCACGCGCTTTCTCGAGCGCGCCTCGAAGGTGCAGTGGGGGCTGATGATCGCGGTGTACTGCGTGTCGTCGGTGCCGGCATTGATGACCCTGGACATCCCGGGTTACGAGGGCCGCAACCTCCTGCTGATTGCCTGGCTGATCCTGGTGGTGCAGATCAGCGACGTGCTGCAGTACGTGTGTGGCAAGCTGTTCGGCAAGCACAAGGTAGCGCCCAACCTGTCACCATCCAAGACCGTCGAAGGCCTGGCCGGCGGCGTGGCGCTGGCCACCCTGATCGGCGCCATGCTGTGCTGGATCACCCCGTTCAGCTTCTGGCAGGCCGCGCTGATGGCGTTGGCGGTGAACGCCATGGGCTTCTTCGGCGGGCTGGTGATGTCGGCGATCAAGCGCGACCGTGGGGTGAAGGACTGGGGGCACATGATCGAAGGCCACGGCGGCATGCTCGACCGCATGGATTCGGTGTGCTTTGCCGCGCCGGTGTTCTTCCACTTTGTGCGGTATTGGTGGGCGTAGCGAAAGTGAGCCTACCGATTAGTGCGAAAGGGCCAACTCTCGCAGTGCAGCCGAAGCCAGAAAACCGGAGCGGGACGCATAGCGATGATCACGCTTCACTTTTTCGTCGATTCGTTGAAGCAGGTTTTCCGGCAGCGTTGCATTGAAGCGAACCGCCTTACCCAGGTACGGGGTGACATCAAAATCCACAACGGCCCAGACCCCGCCTTCATAGTCAGGGTTTGCCACATGGACGTCGACTTCCTGTGCCTGCGGCAATGCCTCGTTATCTGCGACCAACCCTTCAAAATGTAGTGCCAGCGCTTCCTGAACATTCTCCAGTGCTTTTGCAACAGTGGCACCGGCGCTGAAGCAACCGGGCACATCAGGTACGGTCACGCCGTAGTCCGAGTCGGCGTCTTTGTGCAATACGACCGGGAATTTCATTGACTACCTCCGTTGATGCTCGTGCTGGCAGTGCCGTTGGCTTGTATCAAGCCAGCCTGCTTCAAGATGCTGCGTACTGTGCCCTTGGGGAGCTCACTCTTGGGATGAGGAACCGTGACTCGCCCCCTTTTTGTCGGATGCCTGAACTGGTAATGACTACCTTTCACATCAACCTGGTACCAGCCGTCGGCTTCAATAAGCTGGATAACTTCACGACTGCGCATTCATTCTTCCTCGGCAGTCGATGTGTATCATACACACCGAATTGACCAGAACAAAGCGCACTACACACTATGCACACGTGTCGCGACCAGCGGACAGATTGGATGGCAAAGTAGGAACATGCCTTCTGACACGTAGGAAATCAGCAAGTACCATCGGGTACCAATACCTCCCTAGGGTATCGGTACCGCCGGTCTGCTACTTGAGGTACGACCGCAGCAACGTCGCCACCTTGTCCGCCTCGTCCTGCCGCTCCTCGGCACTCAGCCCGTCCGCCACCAGGTGTTCGCGGATATGCCCTTCCATCACTTCGGCCATCAGCCCGTTCACCGCACCGCGCACGGCGGCGATCTGCTGCAGTATCGCCAGGCAGTCCTTGTCCTGCTCCAGCGCTGTCTCCAGGGCGGCGGCCTGGCCTTTGATCTTGCGCACCCGGGTCAGCAGCTGCTTCTTGCTCTTCAGGGTATGTGCCATTGGGTTTCACACCATGCTAGGTATACTGGGGTATAGTATATTTCTCGACGTTCCGGGAGCATGATAAACCATGGCGACACAAACCTCAGACCGCTGGCAGCACAGCCACCAGTTCCATACCAGCAACCTGAGCGCCGAGCGCAAGACGCGCCTGGCCGTGTGGCTGACCGCGGTGATGATGGTGGCGGAAATTACCGGGGGCTGGTTCTTCAATTCCATGGCGTTGCTGGCCGACGGCTGGCACATGAGCTCCCACGCCCTGGCCCTGGGCCTGTCGCTGCTGGCCTATGCCGCCGCGCGGCGTTATGCCGGCGACCGGCGCTTTGCCTTCGGCACCTGGAAGATCGAGATTCTCGGCGGCTACTCCAGCGCCCTGCTGTTGCTGGGCGTGGCCGGGTTGATGGCGTTCCAGTCGGTGCAGCGCCTGCTGGCACCGGGGCCGATCCATTATGACGAGGCGATCTTCATCGCCGCCGTGGGCCTGGCCGTCAACCTGATCTGCGCCTGGCTGCTGCGTGACGACCATCACCATCACCATCACGATCACGATCACGATCACGATCACGATCACGATCACGATCACGATCATCACCACCATGGCCATGACCATCACCCTGGCCACCATCACCACGACCTGAACCTGCGCTCGGCCTACCTGCACGTGATGGCAGACGCCGCCACCTCGGTGCTGGCTATCGTCGCCCTGCTGGCCGGCAAGTACTGGGGCGCCGGGTGGCTCGACCCGGTCATGGGCCTGGTCGGTGCGCTGCTGGTGGCGCTGTGGGCCCGCGGGCTGCTGCGCGATACCGGGCGGGTGCTGCTGGATGCGGAGATGGACGCGCCGGTAGTGGAGGAAATCCGCGGGGTGGTCGCGCAGCTGCCGGTGCCGGCCAGCATCACCGACCTGCACGTGTGGCGCGTGGGCAAAGACCAGTACGCCTGCATTCTCGGCCTGGCCGCCTGGGCCGAACTCAGCGCCGACAGCGTGCGCCAGGCCCTGGGCGTGCACGAAGAACTGGCGCACATCACCGTCGAGGTCAACCGCCTGGCATAGCGCGACCAGACAGCTGGACGTCGAGCCCAGGCAACTGCGGCTTGGCCGATGGCCCTATGGTGACGAGTCATTCAGCCAGTCACCAGGAGTTGTGCCATGTCCGATTTCATCACCGTCCTGCGCGAAACCTGCCCGACGCCGGTCGTGGACGCCACCAAGTGGAAGCGCATCGGCGGCGATCCGCACACCGTCAACCTCAACGCCTACCTGTCGGCCGACGGCAGCAAGATCATGGGCACCTGGATCTGCACCCCGGGCAAGTTCGAGGTCAACTACGAGAAGTGGGAGTTCTGCCACTTCCTCGATGGCTACTGCATCATCACCCCGGAAGGCGAAGAGCCGAAGCACCTGAAAGCGGGTGATGTGTTCGTGATCGAACCGGGGATGAAAGGCACCTGGGAAGTGGTCGAGACCGTTCGCAAGTACTTTGTCTTTGCTTGATTCCACAAACCACACATAGCCCGTAGGAGCAGCCTTGTGCTGCGAAGAGGCCTGCCCCGGCTCAGCACTTGTGTTGCCGTGACTGGCCTCTTCGCAGCACAAGGCTGCTCCTACAAACTGATCCAGGCCTGGCACTCGGGCAAAAAAAAAACGCGGATCAGACGCCCTTCCCTCTGGTGCGCAGTTACAGAGGGAAGGCCGCCTGGCCCGCGACGAAGTACACGCTCGTCAATCCTTCTTGCGGTAACCCTCGACGATCGCCGAGAAGTCCTTGCCACCCTCGCCGCGCAGGCTCATGGCCTGGTACAGCTGCTGGGCCACGGCACCCAGGATCACCGGTTGATGCGCCTGGCGTGCAGCCTCGGTGGCCAGCCCCAGGTCCTTGAGCATCAGCTCGGCGCCAAAGCCACCGGTATAGCCACGCGATGCCGGCGCGGTTTCGATGATGCCCGGCCACGGGTTGTAGGTGTCCGAGCTCCAGCAACGCCCGGTCGAACTGTTGATGATGCCGGCCAGCACCTTGGTGTCGATGCCCAGCGCGTTGCCCAGGGCCATGGCCTCGGACACGCCGATCATCGAGATGCCCAGCAGCAGGTTGTTGCAGATCTTGGCGATCTGCCCGGTGCCGACTTCACCGCAATGCACGATGTTGCGGCCCATCTGCTCCAGTACCGGCTTGAGGGTGGCGAACAGCTCGGCGCTGGCACCGACCATGAAGGTCAGGGTGCCTGCCGCCGCACCGCCGGTGCCACCGGACACCGGCGCATCGCCCATGTCCACGCCCTTGGCCGCTGCGGCCTTGGACACATCACGCGCAGTCTGCGGGTCGATGGTGCTGCAATCCACGGTCGGCGTGCCGGGGCGAATGCCGGCCAGCACGCCGTCTTCGTTCAGGTACACGCTGCGCACATGGGCAGCAGCCGGCAGCATGGTGATCACCAGCTCGCTGTTGGCCGCCGCGTCCTTGGGCGAAGGGCTGATCTGCCCGCCCAGTTCTGCCAGCTCGGCCAGCACGGCCTTGTTCAGGTCGAACAGGTTCAGTTGGTGCCCGGCCTTGATCAAGTTGCGGGCCATGGGTGCGCCCATGTTGCCCAGGCCAATGAATGCGATACGCATGACTCTCTCCTTAGCGCAGGCTGATGGTGGTGTTCACACCGTCGTTGACGCTGTCATCATCGAACCAGCGGGCGGTGACGGTCTTGGTCTGAGTGTAGAACTGCACCACTTGCTTGCCGTACGGGCCGAGGTCGCCGAGCTTGGAGCCACGCGAGCCGGTGAAGCTGAAGAACGGTACCGGGACCGGGATCGGGATGTTGATGCCGACCTGGCCGACGTCGATTTCGCTCTGGAATTTGCGCGCTGCCGCGCCACTCTGGGTGAACAGGCCGGTACCGTTACCGAACGGGTTGGCGTTGACCAGGGCGATGGCCTCGTCAAGGGTATCGACCTCCAGGGTCACCAGCACCGGGCCGAAGATTTCCTGGGTGTAGACCTGCATGTCGGTCTTCACGCCCGAAAACAGGGTCGGGCCAATGAAGTTGCCTTGCTCGTAGCCCGGTACCGTGACGTCACGGCCGTCGAGTTCCAGCTTGGCGCCTTCCTTGATGCCACTTTCGATCAGGCCCAGCACACGCTCCTTGGCGCGTTTGGAGACCACAGGGCCGACATCGGTGCCTGGCTCGCAGCCGGCATTGACCTTGAGCTTGCTGGCCGCTTCCTTGATATCCGGCAGCCATTCACGGGCCTTGCCCACCAACACAGCCACCGAGGTGGCCATGCAGCGCTGGCCTGCTGCACCGAAGGCGGCACCGACCAGCGCGTTGACGGTTTGCGTGCGGTTGGCATCAGGCAGCACCACCGCGTGGTTCTTGGCGCCCATCATCGACTGCACGCGCTTGCCGTGCTGGCTGCCCAGGTTGTACACGTGGGTGCCCACTTCGGTGGAGCCGACGAAGGAAATCGCCTTGATGTCCTGGTGGGTGCAAATGGCATCCACCACTTGCTTGCCGCCGTGCACCACGTTGAGCACACCAGCCGGTATGCCGGCTTCCAGCGCCAGTTCGACGAGCAGCATGGTCGACAGCGGGTCCTGCTCGGACGGCTTGAGCACGAAGGTGTTGCCGCAGACGATGGCCATGGGGAACATCCACAGCGGGATCATCGCCGGGAAGTTGAACGGGGTGATGCCGGCGCATACGCCGATCGGCTGGCGCAGGGTGTAGGTATCGACGCCGCCGGCAACGTTCTCGGCGAATTCGCCCATCTGCAGGGTGCCGATGGAGGCGGCGTGCTCGACCACTTCCAGGCCGCGGAAGATATCGCCTTCGGCGTCGGCCAGGGTCTTGCCCTGCTCGGCACTGAGGACCTGGGCGATACGTTTGGTGTTTTCGCGGATCAGCGCCTGCAGCTTGAGCATGATGCGCATGCGCGCGCCGATCGGCGTGTTACGCCAGGTCTGGAAGGCACGGTGGGCAGCGGCCACGGCTGCGTCGACTTCTTCGACGGTGGCGAACGGTACGCGCGCCAGCACCTCTTGGGTAGCCGGGTTGACGATGTCGCGCCATTCGGTGGTCTTGGACTCGACCCATTGGCCGTCGATCAGCAGCTTGACCTGCTCGATTTTGGTCTGGTTAGGGGATTGCGGTGCGTTCATCTGCGTTCTCCTTGGAATTATTGTCGGGACGAGATCGCCATTGCCGGGCAAACGCGAGGTGGCGTCCTGAGGCTTGTTTCGAGTATAGATGTGCAAACATCCAACAAGAACGCACAAAAAAACCGGATCATCATGCAAAAAGACCTTACATCCCTGAGCGCGCTCAACTGGGACGACCTGAAGTTCTTCCTTGAAGTGGCGCGTACGCGCAAGGCCAGCAGCGCCGCCAAGCGCCTGAGCGTGGACTACACCACTGTGTCGCGGCGCATCAGCTCGCTGGAGGGGGCGCTGGGCACCTTGCTGTTCGAGAAATCCCGGACCAACGGCTTTGTCCTCACCGCCGAGGGCCAGCGCTTGCTGGGCTATGCCGAGTCGATCGAGAGCACGCTGCACATGGCCTGCGAGCAGGTATCCGGGTCGGGCGTGGCGTTGTCGGGGCATGTGCGCATGGGCTGCACCGAAGGCTTCGGCAGCTTCTTCGTCACCCCGCAGCTAAGCCACTTCGTCGATGCCTACCCGGCGATTTCGGTGGATATCCTGCCGCTGCCGCACTTCATCAGTCTGTCCAAGCGCGAGGCGGACATCGTCATCGCCCTGGAGCGGCCGGAGCATGGGCCTTATGTGTGCTGCAAGCTGTGCGACTACCGCTTGCGGCTGTACGCGACCCAGGACTACCTGGACCGCCATGCACCGATCAACCAGATCGCGGACCTGGCCAGGCACCCGTTCATCAGCTACGTGGACGACCTGGCGTTCAGTTCGGAGCTGCTGTACCTGGCCAACCTGATCCCCAGCGCCAGCGCGCATTTGCGCAGTACCAGCGTGATTGCGCAGTACACGGCAGCGTTGCAGGGGCGTGGGCTGGCGATCTTGCCGTGCTTCCTGGCAGCACAGGACCCGCGGCTGGTGACGGTGTTGCCGGAAGAGATCGAAGTGACACGGCAGTTCTGGATGTATTGCCGGGAGGATTTGCGCAAGTTGAAGCGGATTACACTGTTGTGGGACTACATCCGGGGGGTGACCGAGGCGAATGCGCCGTTGTTGATGGGGGAGACCCGGGAGATGCGGTTTGCTCAGGAATAAGGGGCTGCGTTGCAGCCCATCGCCGGCAAGCCTGCTCCCACGGATGCAGCGTTGATCTAGAGGTTGTCGCGGTACCTGTGGGAGCGGCCTTGTGTCGCGAAAGGGCTGCAGAGCAGCCCCGGCAATTTGTGCATCTGCGCTAAAACCCCGGGGGTAACACAGATAATGTGGGAGCGGGTTTACCCGCGAAGCAGACAACTCGGTGCATGGCACCGGCTTCGCCGGTGTTCGCGGGTGAACCTGCTCCCACAGGGATATCTGATAGCCCGTAGGCTGTGGTCAGTAGGAAGCCACCACAATGGACACCCGCCGGTTCTCGGTACGCCCGGCGCTGGTGCGGTTGTTCGCCACCGGCTGGCTGCTGCCCAGCCCGCGGGACTGGATGTTCTGCGCCGGCATACCTACCCCGACCAGCGCCTTGGCCACGCTCTGCGCCCGCCGCTCGGACAGCTGCTGGTTATACGCCGCCTTGCCGGACGAGTCGGCATGCCCATCCACCCGCACCCCCTGGATGCCAACGCCGAGCAGTGCCTTGCCAATGCGTTCGACAATCGCCTGGCTCTGGCTGTTGAGGCTGTCCAGGTCGCTGCCGAACAGCACCTTGCCGGACAAATCGTAGGCCCAGCCTTCGTCGGTCGGGGTAAAGCCTTCACGCTTGAGCACGTCAATCTGCTCGGCGGTCAGGCCTTTGGGCGGAGCGCTCTGGCAGCCGGTCAGCGCCAGCACGGCAAGCAACAAGGCCCAAAGGGGGAAACGCAAAGCCTGTATCACGGGTTCAACTCCTGTTCTTGATTTCGCTGGCGGACCGTTCCGTCTGCGCCACCTGCCAATGGCCACGGCGTTTGCGCTTGGCCTGGTACATCGCCGCATCGGCGGCATTCAGAAGACTGGCGGGGTCAGCGCCGTCATCCGGGTAATAGGCAATACCGACACTCAACGAGGTGGCGATACTGCGACCGCTGTCCAGCTGCACCGGCAACTTCATGCTGGCAACGATCTTCTCGGCAATGTGCTCGGCGTCCTGGCGCGAATGCAAAGGCGTCAGCAGCACGGCGAACTCATCGCCACCCAGGCGCGCCACAAGGTCGTGCTCGCGCAGTTGGGCACGAACGCGGTCGGCCACGCTGATCAGCACTTCGTCGCCCACCGCATGGCCGAGGGTGTCGTTGATCTGCTTGAAGTGGTCACTGTCGAGGAACAGCAGCGCCAGGTGATCCTGCTGCCGTTCGGCATTGCGCACGCTGCGGCTCAGGCGCCCCTCGAAGAAGGCGCGGTTGGGCAGGCCGGTCAGGCTGTCGTGGCTGGCCTGGTGGGCCAGGGTCTGGTTTTCGTTCTGCAGGTGGCTGTGCCATACCTCCAGCTCATCCAGCAGCGCGTTGAAGTCATTGCCCAGTTCGTTGAGCTCGGCAATCGGCGCCTCCGGCACGCGCCGGTCGAAACTGCGCTCGCGGCGGGCGGCGTGGGCAACACTGGCCAGGCCGCGCAGCGGGCGGACGATATCGCTTAGCAGACGCCGCGACAGGTACTGGGCAGCCAGGGCGCTGAGCACCGTGCAGAACAGGATGCCGGCCAGCCCGCTGAACAAGAACAGCAACAGGCTTCGCCCCTGGCCAACCAGCTCGATGCGCCCGACCTGCTGTTGCTGGTGCGTGATCGGCAGGTTGATCGGCTCATCCAGCAAGGCGGTGGCCACCTGTGCCTCCAGCCGCGCGAGCACGCCGGTATCGCTGCGCTGCCAATGCGCCAGCTGCTCGCCTTCGTTGTTGAAGACCCTGGCTTCGGCCACTTCCTCGGTACTGGCGATCAGCGCCAGCGATTCATTGGCGGCAGCGCTGTCGTCAAACACCACCGCAGCTTCCACGGTGTAGCTGATCGAGCGGGCGATCAGGTGCAGGTTGTCGTTGGCGTAGACACGCAGGGCGAGCACGCCCAGCAGGGTCAGGGATATGCCGGCCAGGCCCACGGCGAGCAAGGCGACGCTGAGGTGCCCACGGCCCAGCACCGAGCGCAGGGTCGGGCGCACGCCGCGCTTGCGCGTTGGTTTCATGGTTGCACCGCCCGGCGCCGCGACAATTGCAGCACGCTGGGATGAATGTGCACGCCGGAGCGTGCCACCGAGTCCAGGTTGACTTCAAAGGCTACCTGCTGGTCGCTGACCCGCAAGCAGAACAGGCTACCGACCGTGCACGGGTCGTCTGCCTCGCTGATGCTCAGCACCGGGTGGCCACTGACGCGCTCGAACAGCCGGTCGCGCTGGCCCTGGTCGAGTTTGCCAATGTAGATGGCGTCGCAGGCCTGGGCGACCTGGCTATCGTCTGCCAGCAGCCGCCGCACCTGCAGCGGTCGGCCAGACTCCTGCATATGGCCTTTGATCAGGTCATCGGCGTATTCGGTCGGGCCGACCAGGCACAGGCGCAAGGGCGAAGGTTCGACGGGCCAGCGGGCGTAGCTGAAGATGCCCAGCACCACTTGGGTGACCGCCTTGGCACGTTGCTGCACCTGGGCGGCAGTCATGGCGGAGTCTGCCTGGGCCGGGCCTGCGGAAAGGAACAGGGCGGCCAGCAATAGCGAAAGCACACAGCTCGTCACTCGCCTTGCGGCCACGTTCATGTGGGAAATCTCTTAAGACCCTTTCCGATATCGGCGCAACGATAGCACATGGCCGCATGCTTGTAGGAACGGCGCGGATCTAATGCGATCCCTGTGGGAGCGGGCGTGCCCGCGAAGCAGGCACCACGGTGGCTGGCACGGGCTGCGCCCGTGTTCGCGGGCACGCCCGCTCCCACAGGGGGATCTCCTATTGGCTCACTACAGGGTTAGACCTGTTCCAGCATCAACCCGGAAATACGCCGTACTTTGCGCGCCACCGCCTCTTCGAAAATACCCTGGCGAGGCTCGACCAGGCTGAAGCAATGCTTGGCGCGGGTGATGCCGGTGTATACCAGTTCCTTGGTCAGCACCGGGTTGAGCGCATCCGGCAGCACCAGCGCGGTGTGGCTGAACTCCGAGCCTTGGGACTTGTGCACGGTCATGGCGAATACCGTTTCCACTTCGTTCAGTCGGCTGGGCAGGACGAAGCGCACGCCCCCACTGCCATCGTTACGCGGGAAGGCCACGCGCAGCAACGGTTCGCCGCGCTCATCCGGCAGACGCAGGGCGATGCCGATGTCACCGTTCATCAGGCCCAGGCCGTAATCGTTGCGGGTTACCAGCACCGGGCGCCCTTCGTACCAGGGCTGCTGGCTGTCGATCAGCCCGGCATTGTGCAGCACCCGTGCCACCCGCTCGTTGAGGCCTTCCACACCCCAGGCGCCGCGGCGTACCGCACACAGCAGCTGGAAGTCTTCGAAGCTGTGCAGCACCTTACCCGCCCATTGCTCCCACGCGGGATCGTCAACGGCGGTATCGAGTGCCGGGCGGAAGCGGCCAAGGGTACGCAGGTAGCTGCGATAACCCTGCGGGCCGTCGCTGCCGCGGTTCAGGCCGTCGAGCAGCAGGCGGTCGAAGGCGCGGTCCTGTTCGTGCTTCAGGGCCAGGCTATGCACATCGGGCGGCGGCGCGGCCAGCAGGTTGCGCGCCGCATGGGCGTCCTGGCGGTTGACCAGCCGGGCCAGTTGGCCAATGCCGCTGCCTTCGCCAAAACGCCTCGAGAAGCGCAGCATCACCACTTGTTGGGCAAGCGGATTACGTTGCTCATCGCCGGCCTTGAGGCCGCTGCCCGCCAGCGATTCGCCACCGGTCTGCTCCAGCCATGCCTCGGTCTCTGGAGAGTAACACCCCTCCTCGGCATCCCGGCACAGGTCACCCAGTACCGCACCGGCCTCGACGGAGGCCAGCTGGTCCTTGTCGCCCAGCAGTACCAGGCGTGCCCGTGGCGGCAGGGCATCAAGCAGGTTGGCCATCATTTCCAGGTCGATCATCGACGCTTCGTCGACCACCAGCACGTCCAACGGCAGCGGGTTGCCGCCATGGTGGCGGAAGTGCCGCGAACCGGGGCGGCTGCCGAGCAGGCGGTGCACGGTGCTGACCTCGGTGGGGATCTGCCCGCGCACCTCGGCGCTGACCTGCAGGCGCTCGACCTGCTGGCCAATGGATTCGGTCAGGCGCGCGGCCGCCTTGCCGGTCGGCGCGGCCAGGCGAATGCGCAATGGCCTGCCCTGCTCCACCGCCGGCGCCTGCAGCAAGGCCAAAAGGCGTACCACGGTGGTTGTCTTGCCCGTGCCGGGGCCTCCGGTGATGATGCTGAAGCCTGCGCGGGTGGCAAGGGCGCAGGCGAGTTTCTGCCAGTCCACCTGGCCAGCCGGCGTACCACCGTCAAACAGCTGCGCCAGGCGGCCACGCAAGTCGGCCGGGGGCGCCTCGGACTGGGTCAGGCGCTGGCGAAGTGTATGGTCGATGCGCCGCTCGTAACTCCAGTAACGGCGCAAGTACAAACGCTCGCCGCTTAGCACCAGAGGCCGCGCTTGCTGGCCCGAAGTATCGCCGGCGGCCACTAGCGGACTGGCGGCAATGCGCTGGCGCCAGGCCTGCAGGTCGAGGTTGGCGAGCAACTGCGAAGGCAGCAGCAAGGGGCCGGTCAAGGCGTCGCCTTCAGGCGGCAAGGACAGGGCGAAATCGGGCTCGGCCAGGGTCTGCTGCAGGTCGAGGCAGACATGGCCGTGGCCCAGTTGGTGGCTGGCCAGGGCAGCGGCCAGCAACAGCAGTGGGTCGCTACCGGGGGCTCGCTCCTCCAGGAACGATACGAACGCTCGGTCCAGGGCACGCAGCCAGCCGCGCTCTACCCAGCGGTCGAGCAGTTGCAGCAGGTCACCGCTGTCATGCTGCGGCGCCAATGCAAGCAGGTGCTCGGCGTGCAGCGGGGTGGGCAATAGGTCGACTAGGCTTCGGCTCATATCACGGCTCCGGCAAACAGGTCCTGCTGCACGGGCGGGTGCTCACCACGGAACAGCGCATCGAGGCTTTCGATCAGCTCACGCGGTGGCTTGGCGTGGTAAACGCCGTGGCCGCTGCTGCTGGCACCTCGCAGGAAGATGAACAGGGCGCCGCCGACATGGCGGTCGTAGTCGTAGTCAGGCAAGCGGGCGCGCAACTGCCGATGCAGGGCCAGAAGGTACAGCACGTACTGCAGGTCGTAGCGATGTTCGAGGATGGCCTTTTCCATGGCCGGGGCATCGTAGGCCTGAATGTCCGGGCCCAGCCAGTTGGACTTGTAGTCAGTCACGTAGTAACGCCCGTCCAGCTCGAAAGCCAGGTCGATGAAACCTTTGAACATGCCATTGAGCACGGTCGGCTGCGCCGCCGGGCGTGCCAGGCCGGGGTGGGTGTGGCGTGCCACCAGGCGGTCGAGCTGTTCGGCATCGACCTGGTGGCTGGCGAACCAGAACTCCATTTCGATCTGGTAGTGGCGCAGCTGCCCAAGCGTCACACCGAGGTCGTTGCCCGGCAACGGCAGCGCTTCGCCCAGCAGGCGCTGCAGCCAATGCGTCAGGGTGGGGATCCAGCCGGTCCAGTCGCGACGGTTGCAGCGCTGGCCAACGGTTCGCTCGATCAGCCGTGCATTGCCGCTGACCTGGCTGAAGCCCTCGCGGCCAACCCACTCCAACAAGCCATGCAGGAAGGTGCCGGGGTTGGGCCCGCGCGGGAAGCGGTGAATATCGCCACTGTCGGCCGGGACCTCGCGCAGCACCTGGGTATCGACCACTTCATCATCCAGTAACTGCTGGGCCTGGGAGCTGTCGGCACCGAGGGTCTGGTCGCCGACGCGCAGGGCACTGTACGAGGCAATCCACCAATGCTCGGCGCCCGCAGCGCGACGCGGCTTGCGGGCAGGCAGCAGCTCATGCTCGGTGTGCGGCATGCGATATACCTGCTCATCTGCCGGCGGTAGGCCCGGGCAGCTGATGTGCGGGCAAGTTGCAGCCAAGGCCTGCAACCAGTCTGTCAGTTGTTGCGAGCCCGGCAGGGCGAGGCCGCCTCCCAGCAGATAGCCGAACGCCGAGCGGTGCAGTTGCGAGCTCTTCTGGTTGCCCCGCTTGAGGTCGGCGACACCCAGCCAGCAGGCATGCTGGGCACGGGTCAGGGCCACATAGAGCAGGCGCAGGTCTTCGGCCAGGCGCTCGTCGTCGGCGCGGTCGATCTGTTCCTGGTCTGGTGTGAGGGTGAGATGGGCGTTGCCCTGGCTATCATGCCAGGCCAGCGGCAGGCGGCTGCCGTCCACTGGTTTGCTGGTGCAGATGAACGGCAGGTAGACCAAGGGGTATTCCAGGCCCTTGGATTTGTGGATGGTCACCACTTTCACCAACTGCTCGTCACTCTCCAGGCGCAGGATCTGCTCTTCACCAGCCTGGCCGGAACTGGCCAAGTGCTCGGCCAGGTGGCGGATCAGCGCCTGTTCGCCGTCCAATTCGCCGGCGGCCTGTTGCAGCAGCTCGGCCAGGTGCAGCAGGTTGGTCAGCACCCGCTCGCCATCGCTGCGGCGGATCAGCGTGCGCGGCAGCTGGAAGTCATGCAGCAGGTGCCGCAGCATCGGCAACACGCCCTGACGCTGCCAGGTGTCGCGGTAACGACGAAAACGCATGACCCAGTCTTCCCAGACCCGCTCGTCCTGGTTCAGGCGGTCCAGCGCAGCCAGCGACAGGTCGAGGGTAAGGCTGGCCAGGGCGGCCTTGAGCAGGCGCTCAGAGTCGGGTTCGGCACAGGCCTTTAGCCAGGCCAACAGGTCGTGGGCTTCCTGGGCGGCGAATACCGAGTCCTTGTCGGACAGGTACACACTACGCACCTCGCGCGCGGCAAGCTCGGCGCGGACCATCTGCGCTTCATGGCCATCGCGCACCAGGATGGCGATGTCCGATGGCAGGCACGGGCGTAGTTCGCCCTCGGCATTCTGGAAGCCAGCCGTGCCTTGCTGGCCGCCATTGAGCAAGGCGACGATATGGCTGGCGCAACTGGCTGCCAGCTGCTGCCGGTAAACGCTGCCGGAGACCGGCTCTTCGCTTTCCAGATGCCAGCATTGCAGGGCTGCGCAGGCTTCACCGTCGATCAACAGCTGTTCGCCACGGCCTTTGGCGCGGACCTCGATGAACGGCAGCGGGTTGTCATCAGCCTCGCGGAACAGGAATGCGCCACGCCCTGCCTCACGCGCCTCGGCCTGCAGGAACACCTGGTTGACCGCCGCGACCATGGCCTTGCTGGAGCGGTAGTTGGTGTCCAGGCTGTGCAGGCGACCACTGGTGGCACGGCGGGCAGCAAGGTAGGTGTAGATGTCGGCGCCACGGAAGGCATAGATCGCCTGCTTGGGGTCGCCGATCATGAACAGGCCGGTCTCGGCGCGGTTTTCGCTGATCTGGTAGATGCGCTCGAAGATGCCGTACTGCACCGGGTCGGTGTCCTGGAACTCGTCGATCAACGCCACCGGGAACTGTTCGCGGATCAGGCTGGCCAAGCGCTCGCCAGCCTCGCTGGCCAGGGCGTGCTGCAGGCGCAGGAGCATGTCGTCGAAGCCCATTTCCGCACGCCGACGCTTCTCCACTTCGAAGCGTGCCGCTACCCAGTTGGCGGCATGCTCGAGCAATGGGGCATCCGGGCTGTCCAGGGCCTGCAACTGTTGCTGCAAGCTCTGCATGGCATTGAGGGCGGGGTGCTCGGGGGGCTCGCCCTTCCAGGCTTCGGCCATGCCCGCTGGGGTCAGGCGGGTAAAGCCGGTGCCCAGGTCAAGTTCCACCAGTTGTTCGTCTGCGGCCCAGGCGCAGAGTTTGTCGAACCAGGGCTCGAAGTAACGGGCCTGCATCTTGCGGCCATCGACCTGTTTGGCGGCCAGTGCATCACGGCAGATCTGGCGCAACTCCTCGGCCCATTGCACCCAAGGCGCCTTGAGCCGGGCCAACTGCTCGCCACGCTGCTGCAGCGATGCCTGGATCAGTGCCGCCGGCTCGGGCCCATCGTGCTGGACGCGCACGCGACCGAACAGCGGGCGGATCCGCGGCAGCAAGGCGTCGGGGCTGCCCCAGTGGCCACGCACCCAGGCCAGCGCGTCGCCTTGCATGCCGTAGCAGAAGCGCCGCCAGTAGTCGCGCATGACCTGACCCAGCAGTTCGCTGTGGTCTGTTTCCAGGGTCTGGGTGAACAGGCTGCCGCTGTCGAAGGCATGTTCGCGCAGCATGCGCTGGCACCAGCCGTGGATGGTCGATACCGCTGCCTCGTCCATCCACTGCACGGCGATTTCCAGGCGCCCGGCACAGCTTGGCCAGGCTTCTTCCGGATAGTCGTCACGCAGTTGGTGCAATAGCGGGTCGGCCGCCTCCAGCTCGCCACGGAAGAACCGCGCAGCTTCGGCCAGGCGGGCGCGAATACGTTCGCGCAGCTCTTTGGTGGCGGCGTCGGTGAAGGTCACCACGAGGATCTGCGGTGGTAGCAGCTCGCGGTTGAAGCCCTGCTCGCCACCGTGACCGAGGATCAGACGCAGGTACAGCGCCGAAATGGTGAAGGTCTTGCCCGTGCCGGCGCTGGCCTCGATCAGCTGGCTGCCATGCAGGGGGAAACTCAGTGCCAGGGGACGGTCCTGGGTCATGCGCCTTTCTCCGGGTTGCCCAGGGTCTGCCACGGGGCGTTGAACAATGGGCGGTACAAGGCTTCGCACCAGCCTTCGAAGGTTTCATCAGCGGTGAGTGCGGCAAAGTCGCGGAACTGCCGGGCCAGGGCGATGCTTTCACTGCGCTCGCCGAAGCTGGTGCGCTCGTCGCCTTCGTAGGCGCGGGCAGCAGCAGCCAGGGCTTTGTCGCTATCGTCCTGGGCCAGCCAGGCGAACGCGGTCTTGGCCGCGACCGGCAACGGCGCATTCATCGCCGCCTGACGGGCTACCAGCAGGTCGCCCAGCAATTGCGCCGCCTGCGCTTGCGGCAGTGGCTCAAGCAGCAGGGTCAAGTCGCTGGCCACCAGCGCGCTGTTATAGGGGTAGCCCGCCGCGCAGGCCGCCAGGTGCGTGACCCAGGGCGCGATCAGGCGGTGCCACTTGAGGGCGTTACGCCCGGCACTGATAGTGTTGGGTACGGTGGTGATGCTGAGCAGGCTCTGGTCATCTGCCTGGAATACCCGCCCAAGCCACCCTTCGAGGCGGTGCGGGCCGTGCTCGAAATGCACGGGCAATGCCCCCTCGACCAGCTGCGGCCAGCGTTGCAATAGCTGGCGGTGGCGTTGCAGCAAGTCTGGCAGGGGCTCGATCAGCTCGCGCTGCAGCAGTTCGCCGAAGCCGGCCAGTGGCAGCACGCCACAGGCCTGCAAGCGCCGGGCTTGTGCCTGCAGGGCCTGTTCGGCATTGTCCGGCTCGGCCAGCGCTGCACCCAACAGGCTTTCACTGGCGCCGTATCGTTGCAGGGTATCGAGGACGAAGGGTTCCTCGTCCGGGGTCGGTGCTTCCAGCGCTTCGAAGTACACCTTCAGACGCTGGCTGAAGAAATGCCGCACCGGGTGGCGCAGGAAGTCATTCAGCTGGGTCAGGCTCAAGGCCTCCTCGTCATGGTATGGCGGCAGGACGTGGTCAGCCTGCTGGTCCTCCTGGCCCTGCTGGTGCAACACCTGCCATTCGTGGGCAAAGCTGAACAGCGGGCTGCCCTTCTGGAAGTAGCGTGAACTGAACGGTTGCAGCGGGTGCTCCTGGGTCAGTGCGTGCAGCAGTTGCTCGCCAGGTTCTGCCGGCTGCCCCTGCTCCGCGCCTGCCAGCTGCCAGCCGGCTGCAAGGTGATCGCGCAACTGGCCGATGAGCACCGAGGCCGGGCGTTCGCTGTTGTCGCGGATACTGCGCCCGACCCAGCTGACATACAGCTGGTCGCGGGCCGACAACAGCGCTTCGAGCAGCAGATAGCGGTCATCCTCACGGCGCGAGCGGTCACCGGGGCGGTAGTCGCTGGCCATCAGGTCAAAGTCCAGCGGCTGCTGAGCGCGGGGGTAATCGCCATCGTTCATGCCCAGCAGGCAGACCACCCGGAACGGGATGGCGCGCATCGGCATGAGGGTACAGAAGTTCACCGAGCCGGCGAGGAAGCGCTGGGACAACTTGCCCTGGTCGAGGCCCGACAGCCAGGCTTCGCGCACCACGGTCAGCGGCAATGGGTCTTGCAGGCCGACGGCCTCGCACACCTCAAGCCAGCTATCACGCAGATCCTGCAACTGCATCAGCAGGAACTCGTCGCGCTCGCCCTCGGCCAGGAAAAACACTTGCAGCAAGGCATGCAGGCGTTCCCCCCACTGGCTGACAGTGGCAGGCTCGGACAAGGCCTGGCTGGCCACTTCGAGGGCGTCGAGCAAGGCGACCAGCGGGCCGATCAGCGCCGCATCCAAGCCACCGATTTCATCGTAGGGTTCGATGCCGTCACAGGCCTCACCCACGCCGACGGCATAACCCAGCAGCATGCGGCGCAGGCCGAACCGCCAGCTGTTCTGTTCCAGCCCAGCGGGCAAGCCCAGGCTGGCCCGCTGCTCGGCATTGAGGCCCCAGCGGATGCCGGCCCCCTCGATCCAGCGGTGCAGCGTGGGCAGGTCGTTTTCGCGTATGCCGAAACGGGCGCGGACTGCCGGCACATCCAGCAGGTCGAGCACTTCGCTGACAGCGAAGCGGCTGTCCGGCAGCTTGAGCAGGTGTTCGAGGGCAATCAGCAAGGGTTCGCGGCCACGTTGGCCCTGGTCGGTCAGGGTGAACGGGATGTAGCGCGGATCGTTGCGCTGCAACTGGCCGAATACGGCGCGAATATGCGGCGCGTAGGTATCGATGGCCGGCAGCATGACGATCACGTCACGTGGGCGCAGGGTTGGGTCGGCGCTGAACCGGGCCAGTAGCTGATCGTGAAGGATCTCCACTTCGCGTTGCGGGCTATGGGCGATGTGGAAGCGGATCGAGCGGTCCTTCGCTGGGTCGACTGGATGCCACTGCTCACGAGTTTCGGCGAGCGGACGCAGTTCAAGGATGTCGTCCTGCAACTGGTTGAGCAGCGTGGTGGGCGAGCCCTCACTGAATAGGTCGATGCGACCGTCGCTGAACACGCCCTGGTAACTGCTGGGGTCATCGTAGCTGTCGAGCAGGTTGATGTAATCGCGGCCTTGTTTGCCCCAGGCGGCCAGCAAAGGGTGGGCATGCTGGTGCAGCGACTGGTCGTCCAGTTGCAAGGGCATGCCCTGCTTGCGTTGCTGGCGCTTGTACTGGTGGCGCAGCAGGTCCTTGTCGGCAACGATATCGGCCCAGTGGTGGCGGCAGGGGTTGTGCACGCACAGTAGCACCTGGCTGAAGCGTGCCAGGCCGGCCAGTGCCTCAAGGGCCTGGGCTGGCAGCGATGAGATACCGAATACGATCACCCGAGCCGGCAGACCGGCAGGTGCCTGCTCCAGGCTGTTGATCCGTTCGATGAAGCGTTGATGTACGCCGGCACGGCTCTGCGCCATGCCCTGCTCACCAACATCCTCCAGCAATGCACGCCACAACTCGGCCTGCCAGCGGTTGCCCGGGGGCAGCGTCTTGCGTTCACCGCGGGCGGTGTTGAGGATGTGCTCGCCAGCGGCCCAGTCCTTGAGCCAGTCGGCGCGGTAGACCTGATACTGGTCGAACAGGTCGGCCAGGCGCTCGGCGAGCTGATAGCGCTTGCGCAGGTCGCTGTCGTCGGTGAGGAAGCGTCGCAGCGGTTCGAAGTGAGGACGTTCGATCAAAGCCGGGAGCAGACGCATCAGACGCCAGGTCAGCGGTGCCTTGTCGAGCAGGGAGACTTCGGGAATTTCGTCACGGCCCAGCACGCTGCGGTACAGCTGCCACATGAAGCTGCCTGGTAGTTGCACGTCGATGGCGGCGGCGATGCCACAGCCGCCCTGGTCATCGTCCTGAGGGTCTTCGGCAAGCGCCAGTTTGAGCCATTGGGCGATGCCATTGCTTTGCACCAGGGCGATTTCGTTTTCCAGAGGTGCCAAGGGATAGCGACGCATCCAGCTCACCACCAAGCTGCGCAGGTCGTCGAGGCGGTTGCCGTGGACGATCATGAAGCCAGGGTGGAGGTGAGTGGTATTGGGCATCGGGAGGTCTCTGGCTGGCGCTGGGGGCTGAGAGGAAACGATATCACGTAGGTACGATACGGAGAGTATGGCGCAGTGCCATTAGCCGATTGACAAGGCATCGGTGGAACCCTGTTAGCGGCCTTGCGCCGTCCCTGTGGGAGCGGCTTTAGCCGCGAAGCGGGCGACGTGGTGGATGGACCGGCTATGCCGGTGTTCGCGGGTGAACCCGCTCCCACAGGGACTGCGTATGCCCGGGAGTTTTTGCA
>NZ_JWLN01000007.1:0-208918 GCF_000814065.1 Pseudomonas sp. C5pp
ACAATGGCCAGGCTTGCCGCTGGAAATGCGGGCACGACTGCTGAGCAAAACAATCAAAGGAAAGGTTGTGAGTGTCTTGACCTCAATGACCGATGCGCAGCGCTTCCCTGGCGATGAGATCGTTGATCTTTACAGTCAGCGCTGGGAAATCGAGCTGGGTTATCGGGAGATCAAACAAGGACTTCTGGGGGGCGAACACACCCTGAGAAGCAAGACGCCGGAGATGATTGCGCAAGAGCTGTGGGGCGTGCTGTTGGGCTACAACCTATTGCGTTATCAGATGGTGCAGATGTCGAGACAGTGCCCAGGCGTGTACCCATGCGAGATGAGCTTTACCGCTTGTAGCTGGGCGATTCTGGGCTTGCTGCATGGCACGTCATTAAACCATCCCGGCAACTTGCCAGGTTTTTTGGCAGATCTGCAGGCGTCAGCGGCTCAGTATGTCCTACCCCATCGGCGACCCGATCGATGGTTCCCCAGAGTGGTGAAGCAGCGGCCTGCAAAATATCCGACCCGAAAATGAAAATGCCAGTCAGCTTAACTGACTGGCATTAGCCCGAGGGCAGCCTTTTTGCGTTCGGCTATGGAAGCTTACTTGCGGTCCTGCAGCGCAACGATGTCGCGCTTCTGCTCGCCGGTGTACAGCTGGCGCGGGCGGCCGATCTTGTACGGGCTGGAGAGCATTTCTTTCCAGTGCGAGATCCAGCCCACGGTACGTGCCAGGGCGAAGATCACGGTGAACATGCTGGTCGGAATGCCGATTGCCTTGAGGATGATCCCCGAGTAGAAGTCGACGTTCGGGTACAGCGAGCGCTCGATGAAGTACGGATCGGTCAGGGCGATCTCTTCCAGGCGCATGGCCAGTTCCAGCTGCGGGTCGTTCTTGATGCCCAGCTCGCGCAGGACTTCGTCGCAGGTCTGCTTCATCACGGTGGCGCGCGGGTCGCGGTTCTTGTACACGCGGTGACCGAAGCCCATGAGCTTGAACGGATCGTTCTTGTCCTTGGCCTTGGCGATGAACTTGTCGATGTTCGAGACATCGCCGATCTCATCGAGCATGGTCAGTACCGCTTCGTTCGCACCGCCGTGGGCCGGGCCCCAGAGTGCGGCGATACCGGCAGCGATACAGGCGAACGGGTTGGCACCCGACGAACCGGCCAGACGAACGGTAGAGGTGGAGGCGTTCTGCTCGTGGTCGGCGTGGAGGATGAAGATCCGGTCCATCGCCTTGGCCAGCACCGGGCTGATCGGTTTGATCTCGCACGGGGTGTTGAACATCATGTGCAGGAAGTTTTCCGCGTACGACAGGTCGTTGCGCGGGTACATCATCGGCTGGCCCATGGAGTACTTGTAAACCATCGCGGCCAGGGTCGGCATCTTGGCGACCAGGCGCACCGCGGAAATTTCGCGGTGTTGCGGGTTATTGATGTCCAGGGAGTCGTGATAGAACGCCGACAGGGCGCCAACCACGCCGCACATCACCGCCATCGGGTGGGCGTCGCGGCGGAAGCCGTTGAAGAAGGACTTCAGCTGCTCGTGAACCATGGTGTGGTTCTTCACGGTGCTGACGAACTGGGCCTTCTGCTCGGCATTCGGCAGTTCGCCGTTGAGCAGCAGGTAGCAGGTTTCGAGGTAGTCGGATTTTTCAGCGAGCTGTTCGATCGGGTAGCCGCGGTGCAGCAGGATACCTTTGTCGCCGTCAATGTAGGTGATCTTCGACTCGCACGAGGCAGTCGCCATGAAACCAGGGTCGAAGGTGAAGTGACCAGTGGCCCCCAACCCGCGGACGTCGATTACATCAGGACCAACGGTGCCGGTTAAAATGGGCAGCTCGACGGGGGCAGCGCCCTCGATGACCAACTGCGCTTTTTTGTCAGCCATGTGGCCTCCTATTAATGCTTGAAATCATCAGACAGACCCCCCACGCAGGGCCCGCACCACTATAGAGGGATAAATTCAGATGTCAATTTGCCTAAAGGCTTGTTGAAACAGGCATTGAGGCCTGATTTTTCGCGAAATTCTCGCCCATTTACGCCTTTTGTGCGCTAAAGGCAATGCGCTATTTGGGCTACCCCGTCACGTTGTCATAAGCAGCCTAACTGTCTATACTCGCAACCCGACCGCCAGGGGCTTGCAAGCCCGAACTGCTGGGGGTCGCCGTTCCCTGGGTGGTGGGTACCTGACCAGTACACTTACCAACAACTTTGCCCTGATTCGCTAGGGGCTCTTCAGTGTGAAAAAAGCCGTGAAAAGCCAACGACCTGTAAACCTAGACCTAAGGACCATCAAGCTCCCCGTCACTGCGTACACGTCCATCCTGCATCGTATCTCCGGCGTCATCCTGTTCCTCGGCCTTGCCATCATGCTTTATGCACTGGGCAAGTCGCTGGGTTCCGAGGAAGGCTTTGGTGAGGTGAAGGCGTGTCTGACCAGCCCGCTGGCCAAATTCGTGACCTGGGGCCTGCTGTCCGCCCTGCTTTATCACCTCGTGGCAGGTGTTCGTCACCTGATCATGGACATGGGTATCGGTGAGACGCTGGAAGGCGGCAAGCTGGGCTCGAAAATCGTGATCGTCATCTCCGTGGTGCTGATCGTTCTGGTGGGAGTTTGGGTATGGTAACCAATGTCACGAACCTGTCGCGTTCGGGCCTCTATGACTGGATGGCGCAGCGCGTTTCTGCGGTCGTTCTCGCGGCTTACTTCCTCTTCCTGATCGGCTACGTGGTCGCCCACCCAGGCATCGACTACACCCAGTGGCATGGTCTGTTCTCCAACAGCGCGATGCGGATCTTCAGTCTGCTGGCCCTCGTTGCCCTGGGCGCTCACGCCTGGGTCGGCATGTGGACCATTGCGACCGACTACCTGACGCCTATGTCGTTCGGCAAGTCGGCAACTGCGATTCGTTTCCTGTTCCAGGCGGTATGCGGCGTTGCGATGTTCGCTTACTTCGTCTGGGGTGTGCAGATTCTCTGGGGTATCTGATCCATGGCTAGCATTCCAACCATTTCCTTCGACGCCATCATCATCGGTGGCGGCGGCGCCGGCATGCGCGCTGCGCTGCAGCTGGCTCAAGGCGGCCACAAGACTGCCGTGGTCACCAAGGTCTTCCCGACCCGTTCGCACACTGTATCCGCCCAGGGCGGCATCACCTGCGCCATCGCTTCGGCCGACCCGAACGACGACTGGCGCTGGCACATGTACGATACCGTCAAGGGCTCCGACTACATCGGTGACCAGGACGCTATCGAATACATGTGTCAGGAAGGCCCGGCTGCGGTCTTCGAGCTGGACCACATGGGCCTGCCGTTCTCGCGTACCGAAACCGGTCGCATCTACCAGCGTCCGTTCGGTGGCCAGTCCAAGGACTTCGGCAAGGGTGGCCAGGCTGCCCGTACCTGCGCCGCTTCCGACCGTACCGGTCACGCGCTGCTGCACACCCTGTACCAGGGCAACCTGAAAGCCGGCACCACCTTCCTCAACGAGTACTACGCAGTTGACCTGGTGAAGAACCAGGACGGCGCATTCGTTGGTGTGATCGCGATCTGCATCGAAACCGGCGAGACCCTGTATATCAAGTCCAAGGCCACCGTGCTGGCAACTGGCGGTGCCGGCCGTATCTACGCCTCCACCACCAACGCCCTGATCAACACCGGTGACGGCGTGGGCATGGCCCTGCGTGCCGGCGTGCCGGTGCAGGACATCGAAATGTGGCAGTTCCACCCGACCGGCATCGCCGGCGCCGGTGTACTGGTCACCGAAGGTTGCCGCGGTGAGGGTGGCTACCTGATCAACGCCCACGGCGAGCGCTTCATGGAGCGTTACGCGCCGAACGCAAAAGACCTGGCCGGCCGCGACGTGGTCGCCCGTTCCATGGTCAAGGAAATCATCGCCGGCAACGGCGTGGGCCCGAACAAGGACCACGTACTGCTGAAGCTGGATCACCTGGGCGAGGAAGTGCTGCACAGCCGCCTGCCAGGTATCTGCGAGCTGTCCAAGACCTTCGCCCACGTCGACCCTGTGGTCGCGCCGGTACCGGTCATCCCGACCTGCCACTACATGATGGGCGGCGTTGCCACCAACATTCATGGCCAGGCCATTACCATGGACGCCGAAGGCAACGACCACATCATCCCGGGCCTGTTCGCCGTAGGTGAAGTGGCGTGCGTATCTGTTCACGGTGCCAACCGCCTGGGCGGCAACTCGCTGCTCGACCTGGTGGTGTTCGGCCGTGCTGCCGGCCTGCACCTGGAGAAGGCGCTGACCGAAGGCGTGGAATACCGCGACGCCAGCGACACCGACGTCGATGTTGCCCTGAACCGCTTGAACAAGCTGAACGAGCGCACCACCGGTGAAGACGTTGCCAGCCTGAAGCGCGAACTGCAGAGCTGCATGCAGAACTACTTCGGTGTATTCCGTACTGGCGAATACATGCAGAAGGGTATCGAGCAGCTGGCCGGTCTGCGTGACCGTATCGCCAACGTCAAGATCAACGACAAGTCCCAGGCCTTCAACACCGCGCGTATCGAAGCGCTGGAGCTGCAGAACCTGCTGGAAGTCGCCGAAGCTACCGCCATCGCGGCAGAAGCCCGTAAAGAGTCCCGCGGCGCTCACGCACGTGAAGACTACGAAGACCGTGACGACGAAAACTGGCTGTGCCACACCCTGTACTACCCGGGTGAGAAGCGCGTCGCCAAGCGTGGCGTCAACTTTGCGCCGAAGACTGTTCCAGCCTTCGAACCAAAAGTCCGGACTTACTAAGGGTGGCCGCTATGTTGCAAGTCGAAGTTTATCGTTACAACCCGGACACCGATTCGGCGCCGAAAATGCAGACCTTCCAGGTCGATACCGGCGGCAAGGATCTGATGGTTCTGGACGTGCTGGCACTGATCAAGGAACAGGACGAAGGTTTCTCCTATCGTCGCTCGTGCCGTGAAGGCGTTTGCGGTTCCGATGGCATGAACATCAACGGCAAGAACGGCCTGGCCTGCATCACCCCGTTGTCGGCGGTGGTGAAGGGCAACAAGCTGATTCTGCGTCCGCTGCCGGGCCTGCCGGTCATTCGTGACCTGGTCGTCGACATGAGCATCTTCTACAAGCAGTACGAGAAGGTGAAGCCGTTCCTGCAGAACGACACCCCGGCTCCGGCCATCGAGCGCCTGCAGTCGCCGGAAGACCGCGACAAGCTGGACGGCCTGTACGAGTGCATCCTGTGCGCTTGCTGCTCGACCTCCTGCCCGTCGTTCTGGTGGAACCCGGACAAGTTCCTGGGCCCCGCCGCACTGCTGCAGGCCTATCGCTTCCTGGCCGACAGCCGTGACACCAAGACCCAGGAGCGCCTGGCGTCCCTGGATGACCCGTTCAGCGTATTCCGCTGCCGCGGGATCATGAACTGCGTCAACGTTTGCCCGAAAGGTCTGAACCCGACCAAGGCAATCGGCCACGTACGTAACATGCTGCTGCAAAGCGGCACCTGATACAAAGAGTTGTACCTGCAGTAAGCCGAGGTGCGGGTGGTGAGCCCGCACTGAGGTAAAACCCGAACAAGGGCCCACAAAGCCTGCGTTCATTACCTATGAAGATATGAGACCAGCAGGGGCTTCCGGGCTGGTACCCGGAAAATCAGCAGGATCCAAGTGGCGTGGTTCAGTCGCTGTATTCGGACTTTTCCAGGTTTGCTGTGGCTCTCGCCGATCAGTCCCCTAACCGAGGGTGACCAAGCATGCAAGAAAGCGTGATGCAGCGCATGTGGGAAAGCGCCCACCTTTCAGGTGGTAACGCTGCATATGTGGAAGAGCTTTATGAGCTCTACCTGCACGACCCTAACGCTGTGCCAGAAGAGTGGCGCACCTACTTCCAGAAGTTGCCCGCCGACGGCAGCACCGCTACCGATGTATCGCACTCGACAATCCGCGACCATTTCGTACTGCTGGCAAAGAACCAGCGCCGCGCCCAACCGGTATCCGCCGGGAGCGTGAGCAGTGAACACGAGAAGAAGCAGGTTGAAGTTCTGCGACTGATCCAGGCCTATCGTATGCGCGGCCATCAGGCTGCCAAGCTCGACCCGTTGGGGTTGTGGCAGCGTCCTGCGCCCGTAGACCTGTCGATCAATCACTACGGCTTGACCAATGCCGATCTTGATACGACCTTCCGTGCCGGCGACCTGTTCATCGGCAAAGAGGAGGCGAGCCTACGCGAGATCTTCGAGGCGCTCCAGAAGACATATTGTCGCACCATTGGCGCCGAGTTCACCCATATCGTCGATTCCGAGCAGCGCAGCTGGTTCCAGCAGCGTCTGGAAAGCGTGCGCGGCCGTCCGGAGTTTTCCGCTGACGTGCAGGCCCACCTGCTCGAGCGCGTGACCGCCGGTGAAGGCCTTGAGAAATATCTGGGCACCAAGTACCCGGGCACCAAGCGTTTCGGCCTCGAGGGCGGCGAAAGCCTGATCCCGATGCTGGACGAGATGATCCAGCGCTCCGGTTCCTACGGCACCAAGGAAGTCGTGATCGGCATGGCCCACCGTGGCCGCCTGAACGTTCTGGTCAACACCTTCGGCAAGAACCCGCGCGAGCTGTTCGACGAGTTCGAAGGCAAGAAGATGAACGAGCTGGGCTCCGGTGACGTCAAGTACCACCAGGGCTTCTCCTCGAACGTGATGACCCCGGGTGGCGAAGTGCACCTGGCCATGGCGTTCAACCCGTCCCACCTGGAAATCGTCTCGCCAGTGGTCGAGGGTTCGGTGCGCGCCCGTCAGGACCGCCGCAACGACACCGTTGGCGACAAGGTACTGCCGATCTCGATCCACGGCGACGCAGCATTCGCCGGCCAGGGCGTGGTCATGGAAACCTTCCAGATGTCGCAGACCCGCGGTTTCAAGACCGGCGGCACCGTGCACATCGTGATCAACAACCAGGTTGGTTTCACCATCAGCAACCCGCTGGACGCGCGCTCCACCGAGTACGCCACCGACGTTGCCAAGATGATCCAGGCGCCGATCCTGCACGTGAACGGCGACGACCCGGAAGCCGTGCTGTTCGTGACCCAGCTGGCCATCGACTACCGCATGCAGTTCAAGCGTGACGTGGTCATCGACCTGGTCTGCTACCGCCGCCGCGGCCACAACGAGGCCGACGAGCCGAACGGCACCCAGCCTTTGATGTACCAGCAGATCAGCAAGCAGCGCACCACGCGTGAACTGTACGCTGAGGCACTGATCCAGGCCGGCCGCATCGATGCCGAGCGCGCCCAGGCCAAGATCGACGAGTACCGCAACGCGCTGGACAACGGCCTGCACGTGGTGAAGAGCCTGGTCAAGGAGCCGAACCGCGAGCTGTTCGTCGACTGGCGTCCGTACCTGGGCCATGCCTGGACCGCGCGTCACGACACCCGCTTCGACCTCAAGACCCTGCAGGAACTGTCGGCCAAGCTGCTGGAGATCCCGGAAGGTTTCGTCGTCCAGCGCCAGGTCGCCAAGATCTACGAAGACCGCCAGAAGATGCAGGCCGGTGGCTTGCCGATCAACTGGGGTTATGCAGAGACCATGGCCTACGCCACCCTGCAGTTCGAAGGTCACCCGATCCGCATGACCGGCCAGGACATCGGCCGTGGCACCTTCTCGCACCGTCACGCGGTGCTGCACAACCAGAAGGACGCCAGCACCTACGTACCGCTGAAGAACCTGTTCCCGGGCCAGCCTCAGTTCGAACTGTACGACTCCTTCCTGTCGGAAGAAGCGGTACTGGCCTTCGAATACGGCTACTCGACCACCACGCCGAACGCGCTGGTGATCTGGGAAGCCCAGTTCGGTGACTTCGCCAACGGTGCGCAAGTGGTGATCGACCAGTTCATCACCAGCGGCGAGCACAAGTGGGGCCGTCTGTGCGGCCTGACCATGCTGCTGCCACACGGTTATGAAGGGCAGGGCCCGGAGCACTCCTCCGCGCGCCTGGAGCGTTACCTGCAGCTGTGCGCCGAGCACAACATCCAGGTCTGCGTACCGACCACCCCGGCCCAGATCTACCACCTGCTGCGTCGCCAGGTCATCCGTCCGCTGCGCAAGCCGCTGATCGTGCTGACGCCGAAGTCGCTGCTGCGCCACAAGCTGGCCATCTCGACCCTGGAAGACCTGGCAGAAGGCTCGTTCCAGACCGTGATCCCGGAAATCGACAGCCTCGATCCGGCCAAGGTCGAACGCCTGGTCCTGTGCGGCGGCAAGGTTTACTACGACCTGCTGGAAAAACGCCGTGCCGAAGGCCGCGAAGACATCGCCATCGTGCGTATCGAGCAGCTGTATCCGTTCCCTGAGGACGACCTGGTCGAAATCCTGGCGCCTTACACCAACCTCAAGCATGCGGTCTGGTGTCAGGAAGAGCCGATGAACCAGGGCGCCTGGTACAGCAGCCAGCACCACATGCGCCGTATCCTGGGCCGCCACAACAAGGCACTGGTCCTGGAATACGCCGGCCGCGACGCTTCCGCCGCGCCAGCTTGTGGTTACGCATCGAAGCACGCCGAACAGCAGGAAAAACTGCTGCAAGACGCCTTCACTGTTTAATGCCTTCGCGCACCTGAAACCGAATTTAAGGAAACACAGATAATGGCTATCGAGATCAAAGCCCCAACCTTCCCGGAATCGGTTGCCGATGGCACCGTTGCCACCTGGCACAAGCAGCCGGGCGATGCCGTCAAGCGTGACGAGCTGATCGTCGACATCGAGACCGACAAGGTCGTCCTGGAAGTACTGGCCACCGCCGACGGCGTGCTGGGCGCCATCGTCAAGGGCGAGGGCGACACCGTCCTGTCCGACGAAGTACTGGGTTCGATCGTTGAAGGCGGTGCTGCCGCTGCTGCACCAGCTGCCGCCCCGGCCGCTGCTGCCCCGGCTGCCGCTGCTGCCGACGCTGGCGAAGAAGACCCGGTTGCCGCCCCGGCCGCGCGCAAGCTGGCTGAAGAGAACGGCATCGACCTGGCTGCCGTTGCCGGCACCGGCAAAGGTGGTCGCATCACCAAGGAAGACGTCGTCGCTGCCGTCGCCAACAAGAAGTCGGCGCCTGCTGCAGCTGCCAAGCCTGCCGCCGCTGCCGCTGCTGCCCCGGTTGTCGTTGCCGCTGGCGACCGCACCGAGAAGCGCGTGCCGATGACCCGCCTGCGCGCCAAGATCGCCGAGCGTCTGGTCGAAGCCCAGTCGAGCATGGCCATGCTGACCACCTTCAACGAAGTCGACATGACCGAAGTCATGGCCCTGCGTTCGAAGTACAAGGACCTGTTCGAGAAGACCCACAACGGCGTGCGCCTGGGCTTCATGTCGTTCTTCGTCAAGGCTGCCACCGAAGCCCTGAAGCGCTTCCCGGCTGTCAACGCCTCGATCGATGGCAACGACATCGTCTACCACGGCTACGCCGACGTCGGCGTTGCCGTGTCCAGCGACCGTGGCCTGGTGGTACCGGTACTGCGTAACGCCGAGTCGATGAGCCTGGCGGAAATCGAGAACGGCATCGCCACCTTCGGCAAGAAGGCTCGTGATGGCAAGCTGGCCATCGAAGAGATGACTGGCGGCACCTTCACCATCACCAACGGTGGTACCTTCGGTTCGATGATGTCGACCCCGATCGTCAACCCGCCGCAGGCCGCCATTCTCGGCATGCACAACATCATCCAGCGCCCGATGGCCATCAATGGTCAGGTTGTGATTCGCCCGATGATGTACCTGGCGCTGTCGTACGATCACCGCCTGATCGACGGCAAGGAAGCGGTAACCTTCCTGGTCACCATCAAGAACCTGCTGGAAGATCCGTCTCGCCTGCTGCTGGACATCTAACCCTCTGGCTGCGTACCGTGCCGGCCCTGGCTTCCCAGGAAGCCATGCCGCGCGGTCCGCGGCTTGTAGCTTGTAGCTGATAAGGAATCTTTTATGACCCAGAAATTCGACGTAGTGGTGATTGGTGCAGGTCCTGGCGGCTATGTTGCTGCCATCAAGGCCGCACAACTTGGTCTGAAGACTGCCTGTATCGAGAAGTACACCGACGCCGAGGGCAAGCTGGCCCTGGGCGGCACCTGCCTGAACGTAGGTTGCATTCCTTCCAAGGCGCTGCTGGACAGCTCCTGGAAGTACAAGGAAGCCAAAGAGAGCTTCAACGTCCACGGTATCTCCACTGGCGAAGTGAAGATGGACGTCGCCGCGATGGTTGGCCGCAAGGCTGGCATCGTCAAGAACCTGACCGGTGGCGTTGCCACCCTGTTCAAGGCCAACGGCGTTACTTCGATCCAGGGCCACGGCAAACTGCTGGCCGGCAAGAAAGTCGAAGTCACCAAGGCTGACGGCACCACCGAAGTCATCGAAGCCGAGAACGTGATCCTGGCTTCCGGCTCGCGTCCGATCGACATTCCACCGGCTCCGGTCGACCAGAACGTCATCGTCGACTCCACCGGCGCCCTGGAATTCCAGGCCGTGCCGAAGCGCCTGGGCGTTATCGGTGCTGGCGTGATCGGCCTGGAACTGGGCTCGGTATGGGCTCGCCTGGGTGCTGAAGTCACCGTCCTGGAAGCCCTGGACACCTTCCTGATGGCTGCCGACACCGCCGTGTCGAAAGAAGCCCAGAAGACCCTGACCAAGCAAGGCCTGGACATCAAGCTGGGTGCGCGCGTCACCGGCTCGAAAGTCAACGGCAACGAAGTCGAAGTGACCTACACCGACGCCAACGGCGAGCAGAAGATCACCTTCGACAAGCTGATCGTCGCGGTCGGCCGTCGCCCGGTGACCACCGACCTGCTGGCTGCCGACAGCGGCGTGACCATCGACGAGCGTGGCTACATCTTCGTCGACGACTACTGCGCTACCAGCGTGCCTGGCGTGTACGCCATCGGTGACGTGGTGCGCGGCATGATGCTGGCCCACAAGGCTTCGGAAGAGGGCATCATGGTGGTCGAGCGCATCAAGGGCCACAAGGCCCAGATGAACTACGACCTGATTCCGTCGGTCATCTACACCCACCCGGAAATCGCGTGGGTCGGCAAGACCGAACAGGCCTTGAAGGCCGAGGGCGTTGAGGTTAACGTGGGCACCTTCCCGTTCGCGGCCAGCGGCCGTGCGATGGCTGCCAACGACACCGGTGGTTTCGTCAAGGTCATCGCCGATGCCAAGACCGACCGCGTCCTGGGTGTACACGTGATTGGCCCATCGGCTGCCGAACTGGTGCAGCAGGGCGCAATCGCAATGGAATTCGGCACCAGTGCCGAGGATCTGGGCATGATGGTCTTCAGCCATCCGACCCTGTCCGAAGCGTTGCATGAAGCAGCGCTGGCAGTGAATGGCGGCGCCATTCACGTGGCCAACCGTAAGAAGCGTTAATTATAAGAAACCACGGCGGGCTGCCCGTCGTGAGTCTTGCGTGCATGACTCACCGCGGAAAGTCCGCCGGACCGGATCACACGGGAAAACCCGGGGTCAACGGTCACAGGTGGTGCGGCGCCAGTGATGGCGCAGCGCCGAAGCGCAGTACCTAACGAAGACGGTAAAAAGCATGAATCTTCACGAGTATCAGGGTAAGCAGCTGTTCGCTGAGTACGGCCTGCCAGTTTCCAAGGGTTTCGCTGTCGATACCCCTGAGCAAGCTGCAGAAGCCTGCGACAAGATCGGCGGGAACGAGTGGGTGGTAAAAGCCCAGGTTCACGCGGGTGGTCGCGGTAAGGCGGGCGGCGTCAAGCTGGTTCGCAGCAAAGAAGACGCCAAGGCGTTCGCTGCACAGTGGTTGGGCAAGAATCTGGTTACCTACCAGACCGATGCCAACGGTCAACCCGTCTCCAAGATTCTGGTCGAATCCTGCACTGACATCGCCAAAGAGCTGTACCTGGGCGCTGTAGTCGATCGTTCGAGCCGCCGTATCGTGTTCATGGCTTCCACCGAAGGTGGCGTGGACATCGAGAAAGTCGCTCACGAAACGCCTGAGAAGATCCTCAAGGCCACCATCGACCCGCTGGTCGGCGCTCAGCCGTTCCAGGGTCGCGAGCTGGCATTCCAGCTGGGCCTGGAAGGCAAGCAAGTTCAACAGTTCGCCAAGATCTTCGTTGGTCTGGCCAAGCTGTTCAAGGATCACGACCTGGCCCTGCTGGAAGTGAACCCGCTGGTGATCAAGGCCGACGGCGACCTGCACTGCCTCGATGCCAAGATCAACATCGACGCCAACGCCATGTACCGTCAGCCGAAGCTGAAGACCTTCCACGACCCGTCGCAGGACGACGCCCGTGAAGCCCACGCTGCCAAGTTCGAACTGAACTACGTTGCCCTCGAAGGCAACATCGGCTGCATGGTCAACGGTGCCGGCCTGGCCATGGGTACCATGGACATCGTCAACCTGCACGGCGGCAAGCCGGCCAACTTCCTCGACGTTGGCGGTGGTGCTACCAAAGAGCGCGTTACCGAAGCGTTCAAGATCATTCTGTCCGACAGCAATGTCGCGGCCGTTCTGGTCAACATCTTCGGCGGCATCGTTCGCTGCGACATGATTGCCGAAGGCATCATCGGTGCAGTGAAAGAAGTCGGCGTGAAAGTTCCGGTTGTCGTTCGCCTTGAAGGCAACAACGCCGAACTGGGCGCTAAAGTACTGGCAGAAAGCGGTTTGAACATCATTGCGGCAACCAGCCTGACCGACGCTGCTCAACAAGTTGTCAAAGCTGCGGAGGGCAAGTAATGAGCGTCCTGATCAATAAAGACACCAAAGTCATCTGCCAGGGCTTCACCGGCTCGCAGGGTACTTTCCACTCCGAACAGGCCATCGCCTACGGCACCAAGATGGTCGGCGGCGTAACCCCAGGCAAGGGTGGCACCACCCACCTGGGCCTGCCAGTGTTCAACACTGTGAAAGAAGCTGTGGAAGCTACCGGCGCCGACGCTTCGGTGATCTACGTTCCGGCTCCTTTCTGCAAGGACTCGATCCTGGAAGCTGCCTTCGGCGGCATCAAGCTGATCGTGTGCATCACCGAAGGCATTCCTACCCTGGACATGCTGGATGCCAAGGTCAAGTGCGACGAGCTGGGCGTGACCCTGATCGGCCCTAACTGCCCAGGTGTCATCACCCCGGGCGAGTGCAAGATCGGCATCATGCCTGGCCACATCCACCTGCCAGGCAAGGTCGGTATCGTTTCGCGTTCCGGCACCCTGACCTACGAAGCTGTGAAGCAGACCACCGACGCCGGCTTCGGCCAGTCGACCTGCGTCGGCATCGGCGGTGACCCGATCCCGGGCTCCAACTTCATCGATATCCTGAAACTGTTCCAGGAAGACCCGAAGACCGAAGCGATCGTCATGATCGGTGAGATCGGCGGTTCGGCTGAAGAAGAAGCTGCGGCCTACATCAAGGCCAACGTCACCAAGCCTGTCGTTTCCTACATCGCTGGTGTTACCGCACCTGCGGGCAAGCGCATGGGCCACGCTGGCGCCATCATCTCCGGCGGCAAGGGCACTGCGGACGAGAAGTTCGCCGCTCTGCAGGACGCTGGTGTGAAGACCGTGCGTTCCCTGGCTGACATCGGCAAGGCCCTGGCCGAGCTGACTGGCTGGGAAGTCAAGAAGTAATACTGCTACACCCCCCACGCGCACAGAGGCCACCTTCGGGTGGCCTTTGTCGTTTCTGGGGGGGGAATTCCTGTGCCGGCCTCTTCGCGGGCTTGCCCGCTCCCACATGAGATCTCCACTTTCCGGGGCTGTGGTGATCCCCTGTGGGAGCGGGCAAGCCCGCGAAGAGGCCGGTACAGGCAACATGGATTTTTCGATGGGTTTGATAGGAATTTTCACGCAGACGAATGTTTCAATTCGAGGATAATTCTCGCTGTCCTCGGTCGCACAGACGACAAACATGTACGCACATCGGACAAGCAGTACTGTGCCAGTGCGTTTGACTGACAAAACAGTTACATTACGCGCTCACTCTGTGCCCGTACCCCAAAAGGGAACGACACGCTAAACGGGTCTGGCCTATCAAGCCGGGCAGCATTTCCCCTCATCCAAAGGGAAATCCCCTCTCGAATCCCGATTTCAGCAGTGTGGTACTACCTTAAATGAAAGTTCTCAAAGGCCAGGATATCCTGGCGCTTGGCTTTATGACGTTTGCGCTTTTCGTGGGCGCTGGCAACATCATCTTCCCGCCTATCGTCGGTCTGCAGTCTGGCCCGCACGTATGGATGGCGGCCCTTGGCTTCCTGGTTACCGCCGTAGGCCTGCCGGTCATCACCGTGGTCGCCCTGGCCAAGGTCGGCGGCGGCATGGATGCCCTGAGCAGCCCGATCGGCAAGTTCTTCGGTGGCCTGCTGGCGGCCGTGTGCTACCTGTCGGTCGGCCCGCTGTTCGCCACCCCGCGCACCGCGACCGTATCGTTCGAAGTGGGCGTTGCGCCGCTGACCGGCGAAAGCCCGCTGGCGCTGTTCATCTACAGCCTGGTGTACTTCCTCGTGGTACTGGCCGTGTCGATGTACCCGGGCAAGCTGCTCGACACCGTGGGCCGCTTCCTGGCGCCGTTGAAGATCATCGCCCTGGCGGTGCTGGGCATCGCCGCCTTCGCGCTGCCTGCCGGTACCATTGGTGAAGCGCAGCCGGCCTATGCCGCCGCAGCGTTCTCCAAGGGCTTTTCCGATGGTTACCTGACCATGGACACCCTGGGTGCCCTGGTGTTCGGTATCGTCATCGTCAACGCCATCCGCTCGCGCGGTGTCGAGTCGCCGAAACTGATCACCCGCTATGCCATCATTGCCGGCCTGATCGCCGGCGTCGGTCTGGCCCTGGTGTACATCAGCCTGTTCCGACTGGGTGCAACCAGCCACGAGATCGCGGCTGACGCTACCAACGGTGCGGCGGTACTGCATGCCTACGTGCAGCACACCTTCGGTTCGCTGGGCAGCGGTTTCCTCGCCGTGCTGATCGCGCTGGCCTGCCTGGTGACCGCCGTTGGCCTGACCTGTGCCTGCGCCGAGTACTTCAGCCAGATGCTGCCGCTGTCGTACCGCGCACTGGTGGTGATCCTGGCGGGCTTCTCGCTGTTGATCTCCAATCTCGGCCTGACCAAGCTGATCATGTTCTCGATCCCGGTGCTTACGGCGATCTACCCGCCGTGCATCGTGGTGGTCGGGCTGAGCTTCGTGAAGGACCTGTGGAACTCGCCGACCCGCATCCTGGCACCAGTGATGCTGGTATCGCTGCTGTTCGGCATGGTCGACGCGATCAAGGGCAGCAGCATTGCCCACGTGCTGCCGGACTTCATGGCTCACCTGCCGCTGAGCGACCAGGGCCTGGCCTGGCTGGTGCCTTCGGTGGTGACCCTGGTTGGCGCGGTGGCCTGCGACCGCATGCTCGGCAAGCCGCGCGAAGCGCTGGCCTGATAGTCGAAGCCTGAGGGCGGCACCGGCCACAAGCCGAAGGGTGCTCGCCAAGGGTGGAAGCTCAAGAGCCCCGTATCCGAAAGGATGCGGGGCTTTTTCTTTGCCTGTACCGGCCTCTTCGCGGGCACGCCCGCTCCCACAGGTCAAGCGCAAACCTCAGAATTGGCGCTGTACCTGTGGGAGCGGGCGTGCCCGCGAAGAGGCCGGGATGAGCAGTGCAAATATCAGGATGGATGTGTGCCTTTTGCCGCTTGCCAGCGTCGAAATCCGGTCCCTATCCTTCAGGTATCTGGCCCTCCTGGGAACCGTGCATGAACTTCATCCAAAGCAACTTCAACAATCTTTTGGCCATCATCTGGTTCGCCCTGTGCTGGGGCGGTTACACCCGTTATGCCATCTGGAAGGGCCGCGACACCGCGTGCCTGGCCAGCGTGCTGCACCTGTACCGCGAAGACTGGATGCGCCGCATGCTGCTGCGCGACAACCGCATTGCCGATGCGAGCGTGATCGGCAACCTCGAGCGCAACGCCTCGTTCTTCGCCTCCAGCACCCTGATCATCCTCGCCGGTATCCTCACCGTGCTCGGGGCTTCCGACCGGGCGCTGTCGCTGCTGGCCGACCTGCCGCTGGTGCAGCAGACCTCCCAGGGCATGTCGGAGATCAAGCTGCTGTGCCTGGCCATGGTCTTTGTCTACGCCTTTTTCACCTTCAGCTGGTGCATGCGCCAATACAATTTCGCGGCAGTACTGGTGGGGTCGGCGCCGATGATAGGTGAACGTCTGGTAAATGAGCTTGAACGCAAGGCATTCGCCTCGCGGGCGGCGCGGGTGCTGTCGCTTGCCGCCAACCAGTTCAACCTGGGCCTGCGTTCCTATTACTTTGGCATGGCCATGTTGAGCTGGTTCATTAGCCCATGGTTATTCATGGTCATGAGTGTCGGGGTGGTGCTGATTCTGTACCGCCGCGAGTTCCATTCGGATGTATTGGATGTGATGGTGTTCACACCTACCGAAAGTGTTTCGATCGAACCCGCCAAGGAAAGCACCGCTCCTGGTGCCTGAAACGTTTAATCCATAAGTTTCAGGTACAAAAAAACCCGACAATGTCGGGTTTTTTTGTTTTAGCCGATTACTGCTTGGCAGGTTCGGCTGGAGCAGCTGGGGTAGCTGGAGCGGCTTCCGGAGCCGGAGTAGCCGGAGCGGCTTCTTCGGCGGCCTTCTGCTCGGCTTCGGCCTGATCTTTGGCGGCTTCGGCGTTTTCCTTGGCAGCCTCGTTCATTTTATCCTGAGCTTCGCCCGCTTTTTCCTGGGCTTGCTCGGCGTGTTGCTGTGCGTCCTGGGCTTTGTCTTCGCTCGCTTTATCGCAAGCGGCCAGGCCCATGGCAGCGGCCAGCATCAGAGCAAAAGCAAAAGGTTTACGCATGGGGGTGTTTCTCCTTGGTGGAATAAGTGACTTGTTCCTTCGAGTGCAACTACGCGGAATAAGTTCCGCGAAGATTACACATATATAACGTCCCGTTCTATATAGACTTTTTAACGATTTTATGCCGCTACGGCAATGCGCAGGGAAACAGCCAATGAGTGATTCAACCTTGATGGCCATGGCCGAGCGTTTTCTCTCGGCCCTGAAACATTGTCAGTTGTTGCAAATGCGTGTGGTGCAAACCAATGCCGATGGCATGACCCTGGTGCTGCCATGGTCTGCGGCCATTGTCGGCAACCCGCAGACCGGCGCCGTGCATGGCGGCGCGCTGACCACGCTGATGGACACGACTTGCGGCATGGCCACGCTGTGCGTGCTGCCGCGCTTCGAAGTGTGCCCGACACTGGACCTGCGCATCGACTATATGCATCCGGCCAAGGCCGGCAAGGACATCTACGGCCATGCCCAATGCTACCGAGTCACCCGCGATGTGATCTTCACCCGTGGCACGGCCTACCAGGATGACCCCGCCCAGCCTATCTGCCAAGTGGTGGGCACGTTCATGCGCCTGGGCCAGGAAATCAAGGGTGGCATCCGCTTCGGCAACAGCCTGAAGGAGGGCGGGGCATGATTCCGCACAAGGTTCGCCAACAGCTCAACGCTGCTCATGCGGTGGGAGACTATCGGCCCTTGCTGGCGCTGATCCCCTATGCCGGCCTGATCGGCATTGAATGCGAGCGTCAGGGCGATGACCTGCTGTTCCGCCTGCCGGCCAACCAGGACAACATCGGCAACCCGCTGCTGCCGGCCATCCACGGCGGGGTGATCGCGGGCTTCATGGAACTGTCGGCAGCGCTGTACCTGCTGATCTTCAGCGAGAGCGCAAGCATTCCGAAGATCATCGACTTTTCCATCGATTACCTGCGCGCCGGGCACTTTCGCGATACCTACGCCCAGTGCCAGCTTTGGCGCCAGGGTCGGCGGGTGACCAATGTGGCCATCACCGCCTGGCAGGGGGACAGGCAGTCGCCGATCGCCACGGCTCGCGCCCATTTCAAGATCGAACCGGAAAAGCCCTTGAAATCATCCGGGCAGCCCCCATCTGCATGACATCCGCCGCTAAACGCTGGCCAACCTGGCCGCCAGGCGTCAACTGCCATCAGATCGGAGTTTTGAAGACCATGAGTGTGGAGACTCAAAAAGAAACGCTGGGCTTCCAGACCGAGGTAAAGCAGCTGCTGCACCTCATGATCCATTCCCTGTATTCGAACAAGGAGATCTTCCTGCGTGAATTGATCTCCAACGCCTCCGACGCCGCCGACAAGCTGCGTTTCGAGGCCCTGGCTAAGCCAGAGCTGTTCGAAGGCGACGCCGACCTGAAGATTCGCCTGAGCTTCGACAAGGACGCCGGTACCGTGACCCTCGAGGACAACGGCATCGGCATGAGCCGCGAAGACGTCATCGCCCACCTGGGTACCATCGCCAAGTCCGGCACTGCCGACTTCATGAAGAACCTCACCGGTGACCAGAAGAAGGACTCGCACCTGATCGGTCAGTTCGGTGTGGGCTTCTACTCCGCGTTCATCGTTGCCGACAAGGTCGACGTATATAGCCGCCGTGCCGGCCAGCCGGCCGCTGAAGGCGTGCACTGGTCGTCGAAGGGCGAAGGTGAGTTCGAAGTCGCCACCATCGACAAGCCACAGCGCGGCACCCGCATCGTCCTGCACCTGAAGAAGGGTGAGCAGGAGTTCGCCGATGGCTGGCGCCTGCGCAACGTGGTCAAGAAGTACTCCGACCACATCGCCATGCCGATCCAGCTGCTGAAAGAGCAAGCTACCACCGAAGGCGAAGAGCAGCCGGCCGAAGAGTGGGAAACCGTCAACCGTGCCAGCGCCCTGTGGACCCGTCCGCGTACCGAAATCAAGGACGAGGAATACCAGGAGTTCTACAAGCACATCGGCCATGACTTCGAAAACCCGCTGGCCTGGAGCCACAACAAGGTAGAAGGCAAGCTCGAATACAACTCGCTGCTGTACGTGCCGGCCCGTGCGCCGTTCGACCTGTACCAGCGCGAAGCGCCACGCGGCTTGAAGCTGTACGTGCAGCGCGTGTTCATCATGGACCAGGCCGAATCGTTCCTGCCGCTGTACCTGCGCTTCATCAAGGGTGTGGTCGACTCCAACGACCTGTCGCTGAACGTGTCGCGTGAAATCCTGCAGAAAGACCCGATCATCGACTCGATGAAGACCGCGCTGACCAAGCGCGTGCTGGACATGCTGGAGAAGCTGGCGAAGAACGAGCCCGAGCAGTACAAGGGCTTCTGGAAGAACTTCGGTCAGGTGCTGAAGGAGGGCCCGGCCGAAGACTTCGCCAACAAGGAAAAGATCGCCGGCCTGCTGCGCTTCGCTTCCACCCAGGACGACAGCGGCGAGCAGAGCGTCGCCCTTGCCGACTACCTGGCTCGCGTCAAGGAAGGTCAGGACAAGATCTACTACCTCACCGGCGAGTCGTACGCGCAGGTCAAGAACAGCCCGCACCTGGAAGTCTTCCGCAAGAAAGGCATCGAAGTGCTGCTGCTGACCGATCGTATCGACGAGTGGCTGATGAGCTACTTGAACGAGTTCGACGGCAAGGCCTTTGTCGACGTCGCCCGTGGCGACCTGGACCTGGGCAAGCTGGACTCGGAAGAAGACAAGAAGGCCCAGGAGGAAGTCGCCAAGGACAAGGAAGGCCTGGTCGAGCGCCTGAAGGGCGCGCTGGGTGACAGCGTGGCCGAAGTGCGCGTGTCGCACCGTCTGACCGACTCGCCGGCGATCCTGGCCATCGGTGAGCAGGACCTGGGCCTGCAGATGCGCCAGATCCTCGAAGCCAGCGGGCAGAAGGTGCCGGAGTCCAAGCCGATCTTCGAGTTCAACCCGACCCACCCGCTGATCGAGAAGCTGGACAACGAGCAGAGCGAAGACCGCTTCGCCGAGCTGTCGCACATCCTGTTCGATCAGGCGGCCCTGGCGGCCGGTGACAGCTTGAAGGACCCGGCGGCTTACGTTCGTCGCCTGAACAAGCTGCTGGTCGAACTGTCTGCTTGAGTTGATGCATAGGAAAGCCCGCTTCGGCGGGCTTTTTTCATGGCGAGCATATTGATGACGAGTGCCAAAGGAGTGCTTGATGAGCAAAGTAATCGTCGAATCGCTGGTCTATCACCTGTCCGGCAAGGCGTATGAAAGCCGCCTGGTATACGAGCCGGGCGCGCTGGGGCGGCCAGGTCTGGTGATGGCGCCGAACTGGATGGGTATCGGCGAAGGTGCCGAGCGCATCGCCAAGGAAGTGGCCGAGAAAGGTTATGTGGTGCTGATTGCCGACCTGTACGGGCAATCGGTGCGTCCGTCCAACGCGGACGAGGCCGGCGCGGCGATGATGCCGTTGAAGAATGACCGAGGCGAGCTGCGCAAGCGCATGCAGGAAGCCCTGGCGCAACTGTTGGGGCAGTCGAAGGCGCTGCTGGAACCGGGCAAGGTCGGCACGTTTGGTTTCTGCTTTGGTGGCTGCTGTGCACTGGAGCTGGCCCGTACTGGCGCCGATTTGCGTGCGGCGGTGTCGTTCCATGGCACCCTGGATACCCCGAACCCGGAAGATGCCAAGCGCATCAAGGGCTCGGTGCTGGTGCTGCACGGCGCTTCCGATCCACTGGTGCCGAAGGAGCAGTTGCCGGCGTTCGAGGAGGAGATGAACGCGGCCAAGGTTGACTGGCAATTGCTCAGCTATGGCGGCGCGGTGCACTCGTTTACCGACCCGAGTGCCAATGTGCCGGGCAAGATGCAGTATGACCGGCGTACCTCTGAGCGGGCGTTCCGCTCGATGCATAACCTGCTGACCGAAGTGTTCCAGCGCTGAGATTGCACGGGGCTGCTTTGCAGCCCATTTGCGGCACAAGGCCGCTCCTACAAAGGTCGCGCAAGCCATGAGTTACGCGATTCCCTGTAGGAGCGGCCTTGTGCTGCGAATGGGCCGCAGAGCGGCCCCAAAATCACCTAGGCAATTCGATCCTCGAAGTTTCCCCCGGCACCACCGGCCAATCCCCCGCAGCCCACTTGGCCCGGGCCTGTTCGATCAGCTCCACATCACTGGCGACAAAGTTCCAGTTCATCCGCCGCGGCCCATCCAGTGGTGCGCCACCAATCAGCACCAGCTGGCACTCACCCTCCGCATACAGCGTCACCTCTTCGCCCTCCGGCAGGACCACCAGGCTGCACGGTTCCACATCCTCATCGTTCATCACCAGCTCACCATCGAGCAGGTAAATCGCCCGCTGCGCATGCTCGTTCGGCACCAATAGCGTGGTTGCCGGTTGCATCTGTACATGCGCGTACAGGGTAGGGGAGAGCACTGGCACCGGCGATTCCAGGCAGAACCCGCTGCCGGCGATCATGCAGATGCGTACCCCCAGGCTGTCGCTGACCGGCAGGCTCGCCGCCGGGTGATGGCTGTAGCTTGCCGGGCCTTGTTCATGCTCGCGTGGCGACGCCAGCCATACCTGCAGCCCGTGCAGGCGTGAGCCATGGGCCAGGGCATCTTCAGGCGTGCGCTCGACATGGGCCACGCCGCTGCCTGCGGTCATCCAGCTGACGTCGCCCGGCAGCACCCGCTGCGCCGAGCCGAGGCTGTCCTTGTGCAGGATTGCCCCTTCGAACAGGTAGGTAAGGGTCGACAGGCCGATATGCGGGTGCTGACGGATGTCCATGCCATGCCCCGGGGCATAGTCGGTTTCGAGCATGTGGTCGAAAAACACGAACGGGCCGACGCTGCGACACTGGGCCGATGGCAGCGGGCGCAGGATCGGCTGGCCCTCGACCGATTCGGCACGTGGGCGGATGACCAGGGGGCTGCTCATGGGAAGGCTCCAGGCAAGGTGGAAATGCCCCAAGCATAGCGGTTTGCCCGCCCCGGCTGAACCGTCTCGCAGGCCGGCCGGTCTAGAGATCTGATACCCGGAAAAGGAAGCTTCGTCATGATCGTGAGAGCGTTGGCCTGCGTGCTGTTATCCACCTGGCTGTGCCAAGCGGCGCAGGCACGCGACTACCGCTACAGTGATGCCCACCTGCACTACGTCGACTTCTTCCAGGAAAGCGAAGGCATGCCCGCGCTGATCAAGGCCATGGATGCTGCCGGTATCCAGCAGTCGATGATTTCCGGCGTGCCGGTGGCCAAGAAGTGGCATGAAGACGAGCCCAAGCGCCCACGCTATTACGCTGGGGATGACGCCGAAGCCTACTGGTACAGCGCCACCGATACCTACGTGGCGGCGGCGCTACAGCAACTGCCCGACGAGCAGCGCAAGCGCTTTCATCCGTTCCTGGCCGGCTTCAATCCGGTGGACAAGAACGCCGCCAGCCATATCGAGCGCATGCTCGATCTGCATCCGGGGCTGTGGCAGGGCATTGGCGAGGTGTTCACCCGCCACGATGACCTGACTGCTCTTACCAGCGGTGACACGCCGCGCGCCAACAACGAAGCCATGGCGCGTATCTACCACCTGGCGGCCGAGCGCGACCTGCCGGTGCTGCTGCATTCCAACATCACCTCCAAGCGCGAGCGTAACCCGCTGTACCTGGCGGAGATCGAACAGCCGCTGCGCAATCACCCGCACACGCGGTTCATCTGGGCGCACGCCGGCAGCAGCATGGAGATTCACCGGCACCAGACGCAAATGGACTTTCTGCTGCCGGTGCTGACGCGGTTGCTGGAGGATTACCCGAACCTGTATGTCGATTTGTCGTGGAGCGTGCTGAAACCCTATCTGCTGGATGACCAGGGTGTACCGCGCAAGGCGTGGCTGGCACTGGTCGAGAGGTTCCCGGAACGGTTCATGCTGGGTTCGGATGTGGTGGGGCGGTTTGGTAGCCTTGGGGAGCAGATGCATGGGTTCAGGCCGTTTCTGGATGCATTGCCGGAACAAGTTGCGAATAAGGTGGCCAGGGAGAATTTTCTGGATGTGTTGCCCAAGCAATAGTATTTCGCCTGTGCCGGCCCTTTCGCGGGTAAACCCGCTCCCACAGGGGTCGCGCTGCTCTTGAAACCGGTGCTGTACCTGTGGGAGCGGGCGCGCCCGCGAAGAGGCCGGTACAGGCGATACAAATGAAAACGCCCCGAACCAGTCGGGGCGTTTTCGTTTACCGCAGCAGCGTCTTACTTGCCTTCCCAGCGCTTGAGCACCAGGGTGGCGTTGGTGCCGCCGAAGCCGAAGCTGTTGCTCATGACCGTGTCGATCTTGGCGTTTTCTTCGGTCTTGCGCAGGATCGGCAGGTCGGCGACCTCCGGGTCCAGCTCGTCGATGTTGGCGGAGCCGGCGATGAAGTTGTTTTCCATCATCAGCAGGCAGTAGATCGCCTCGTGTACGCCGGCAGCGCCCAGCGAGTGGCCCGACAGGCTCTTGGTCGAGCTGATTTTCGGTGCCTTGTCGCCGAACACGGCGCGAACGCCCTTGATCTCGGCAACGTCACCGACCGGGGTCGAGGTGCCGTGGGTGTTCAGGTAATCGATCGGAGTGTCGACGGTCGACAGCGCCTGCTGCATGCAGCGGATAGCACCTTCGCCGCTCGGGGCAACCATGTCGTAGCCGTCGGAAGTGGCGCCGTAGCCGACGATTTCCGCGTAGATCTTGGCGCCACGGGCCAGGGCGTGTTCCAGCTCCTCGACCACCACCATGCCGCCACCGCCAGCGATGACGAAGCCATCACGGTCGGCGTCGTAGGCGCGCGAGGCCTGTTCCGGGGTTTCGTTGCGCTTGGTCGACAGGGCGCCCATGGCATCGAACAGGAACGACTGGCTCCAGTGCTCTTCTTCACCGCCACCGGCGAAGACGATGTCCTGCTTGCCCCACTGGATCTGCTCCAGGGCGGTGCCGATGCAGTGTGCCGAAGTGGCGCAGGCCGAGGAGATCGAGTAGTTGATGCCCTTGATCTTGAACGGGGTGGCCAGGCACGCCGAAACGGTGCTGCCCATGGTGCGGGTAACGCGGTACGGGCCGACGCGCTTGACGCCTTTCTCACGCAGGGTGTCCAGCGCTTCCATCTGGTTCAGGGTCGAGGCGCCGCCGGAGCCAGCGACCAGGCCGGTACGCGGGTTGGAAACCTGCTCTTCGGTCAGGCCGGCGTCCTTGATCGCATCTTGCATCGCCAGGTAGGCGTAGGCAGCAGCGTGGCCGACGAAGCGGTAGACCTTGCGGTCGATCAGTTCTTCGAGGTTGAGGTCGATGGACCCGGAAACCTGGCTACGCAGCCCCATTTCCTTGTATTCCGGGTTGTAACGGATACCCGGACGGCTGTTGCGCAGGTTTTCGGTGACGGTAGCTTTGTCATTGCCCAGGCACGATACGATGCCCAGACCAGTGATAACGACGCGGCGCATGCGAATAACCCTTAGAAATTGTCAGTGGAGGTGAACACGCCGACCCGCAGGCCTTCGGCAGTGTAGATCTCGCGGCCGTCGACGCTGACCGAGCCATCGGCGATGGCCATGTTCAGCTTGCCCTTCAGGACGCGCTTGATGTGAATGTTGTAAGTGACTTTCTTGGCTTCCGGCAGTACCTGGCCGAAGAACTTCACCTCGCCCGAACCCAGGGCGCGCCCGCGGCCTGGCAGGCCCTGCCAGCCGAGGAAGAAACCTACCAGCTGCCACATGGCATCAAGCCCCAGGCAGCCCGGCATTACCGGGTCGCCTTCGAAGTGGCAGGCGAAGAACCACAGGTCCGGATTGATATCCAGCTCGGCGACCAATTCACCTTTGCCGTACTTGCCGCCTTCTTCGCTGATATGGGTGATGCGATCGACCATCAGCATGTTCGGCGCGGGCAGTTGCGCATTACCTGGGCCGAACAGCTCACCGCGACTGCAGCGCAGCAGGTCTTCCCGAGTAAAGGCGTGTTGTTTGGTCATGCGAGCTCCTCAATAACCCCCTGCGGCAGGGGATGAATCTTCCCGGCCGGCCCGATACGCATCGCGTTCGGGGCGGCAGCCTACAGGTAGACTATTGCGTTGTGGTGAAAGTCACAGTGCACCCGGTGAAAGAAGTACAGGTGTGCACTGAAACGTCTATTTTCAGGTCCGATGAAGGTCCTGTCCAGTGTTTAAGACTGCCGCACTTTAGCATTTATCGCCAGTCGCGGTTGTCTGACCGGGTAGCCAGCGCTGCAGCACGCGCTGCAGTTCGGTGCGGCGCAAGGGTTTGCTCAGGTAGTCGTCCATGCCGGCCGCCATGCAACGCTCGCGGTCGCCCTGCAAGGCGTTGGCGGTCAGGGCGATGATCGGTAGCCTGGCGCCGTTGGGCAGCTGGCGGATACGCCGGGTGGCTTCATAGCCGTCCAGGTGCGGCAGGCGGCAGTCCATCAGCACGGCGGCAAAACGCTGCCGGCTGACCCGTTCGACCGCCTCCAGACCGTCCTCGGCCGTGCATACCGCCAGCCCCAGGCTACGCAGCATGGCTTCGATGACACTTTGGTTGACCGGATTGTCCTCTACCAGCAGCACCTGATCATTGTCGGCCACCGCCGGTGGCGCAGCGCTTGGCTGCGTCAGCGAGAGCGGGGCAGGGCTGGCCAGGGCCAGAGGCATCTCCAGGGTAAAGGTCGAGCCCAGGCCCTCACGGCTTTCGCCACGCAGCTTGCCGCCCATGCGTTCGGCCAGGGTGCGGGCGATCGACAGTCCCAGCCCGGTGCCGCCATAGCGGCGGGAAATCGAGCTGTCGGCCTGCTGGAAGGCGACAAACATCATTTCCAGGCGTTCGTTGTCGATGCCGATACCGGTGTCGCGCACACTGCAGGTCAGCCAGATCAGTTGGCGGTCCAGCACCTGCCAGCGCGCCTCGACCTGAACCTGGCCGCGTTCGGTGAATTTCAGCGCGTTGCCGACCAGGTTAAGCAGGATCTGGCGGATGCGCGTGGGGTCGCCGTTTACCTGCAGCTGCTCGATACCCGCCGGCATTTGCAGGTGCAGGGCAAGGCCGCGCTGTTGGGCGCTGTGCTGGAACGACTGGACGCTGCTGGTGATCAGTTCGCCCAGGTTGAAGTCGATGTGTTCCAGTTGCAGCGCGGCGCGTTCGATGCGCGAGAAGTCAAGGATGTCATTGATGACCTTGAGCAGGTGCCCGGTGGATTCGCTGGCCACCGCGGTGTACTCGGCCTGCTCGCTGTTCAGCTGCGTGGTTTCCAGCAACTGCAGCATGCCCAGTACGCCATTCATCGGCGTGCGCAGTTCGTGGCTCATCATCGCCAGGAAATCCGATTTGGTGCGGTTGGCCTGTTCGGCCTCCTCGCGGGCCTGGATAAGCTCGGCAATCGCCTGCTTCTGTTCATTGCTGGCCTGCGCCAGGGCATGGGCCAGGTTGTTGATGTGGCGTGCCAGATGGCCCAGTTCGCTGTCATCGACCACCGGCAACAGGGTGTGGTACTCGCCCTGCTGGATGGCCTTGACCGCGTGCCCCATGTCGCTGATCGGCTTGGCGAGGCTAAGGGCCAGGCGGCGCGCCAGCAGGAAAGTGAACAGCAGGGCGAACAGCGCGAGGATACCGGCCTTGATCACGATTTCCTGCTGGCGCTGGCTGAAGGCGTCATCGGACATGCCGACGATAACCCTGCCCAGGTAATCGTCGCCGATGGCCGGGCTGGTGGCCTTGCCCTGTTGCAGGAAGTCGCTGTCCAGGCGGATCTGCTGCAGGCGGATGGGCGCCTGGAACACTTCGACGCGCTGCGCGCGGTTGGCGCTTTCGTCGGACTGCTCCACATAAACCAGTATGTGGTTGCGGCTGTCCTGCACCTCGAGGAAGCGCACGTGGGGGATGCTGAGCGTGGCGCGCATCAGGCCCTCGAGCACTTCGTTGTTGCCCGAGATCACCCCGTATTCCGAGGCTGGCGCCAACTGGTTGGCGATCAGTTGCCCGGTGTGGTTCAGTTCCTGGCGCAGGTCCTGGATACGCACGAAGGTGAAGAAGCTGATCAGCAGCAAGGTCAGCAGCAGGGCAGGGCCGAGGCTGATGATCTGGGTGCGGGTGTGAATGTCCCAGCTCAGGCGCTTGCTCATGGGGTGGGTTCTCCTTCGGCCAGGGCCTTGGCGGCGGCGTTCGGATCGATCGGTTCAAGGCCCAGGGCGCGCGCCACCTGCTGGTTGCCGCTGACGCCGAAGCGTACCGGGTACAGGCTGCGTGGCCAGCGCGCCGGTGGCTGGTCGAGCAACTGGTCGAGCACCGCCAGCCAATCGTCCTGGTCGCTGAAGGTGCTGGCCAGGGCGCCGGCGCGGACGAACCCGGCGTTCGGGCCGATCAGCGCCATCTGCCGGCCATAGCTGCTCAACAGCAGGTTTTTCGCAGTCTTGGAGTTGTACAGGTCGGCATCGTCCAGGCCCAGCAGCACGTCACTGTTTGCCAACAAGTGTTGCAAAGGGCGGCTGTCGCGCGGGTCGGGCCAGTCCTGGGCAATGATCTCCAGGTCCAGCGCGCGGGCGGCGTGGCGCAGCTCTTCGAGCAGAAAGCTGCTGTGCTCACCGTACAGCACACCAATGCGCTGGGCCTGCGGCAGCAGGTAGCGCGCCAGGCGCAACTGCCGGCCCAGCGGCGGATCGCTCCACAGCAGCGTGAGGAACGCGGGCCGCGACTTTCCCAGGCGCTGTTCAGCCTGTACCCGGCTGACCCTCATGGCCAGGGCCGGCGGGCCGGCAGTTTCCCCGAGGCGCCATTCCAGTGCGGCGTTGTCCAGCAGGATCAGGCGCTGGTCAGCCTTGAGCTTGCCCGGGGGGGGCAGGTCGGCGGTGGTCTGGAAATGTACATGGTCGTGCGGCCGGCGGCTTTCCAGCGCGGCGACGAAACTGCGAATGCCAGGCTGGTCTTCCGCGCCTACCAACAGGATTTCGCTGGCGAACAGCGGCCCTATCGGCCACAGGCACAACAGCAACAGGCGCAGCAGCAGGGCCATCAGAACTCCAGCTCCGCGCTGACGATCAGGCGGTGGCGGCTGTCGTAGCGGTTCTGGATTGCCGTGGTCGGCTCATCGTCCAGGCGCTGTTGCCACAGCGCCGCAAGCTCCAGGTTGCTGCCATGCACCCGGAAACGTTTGGCCAGGCGCAGGTCCAGGCGCTCGTAGCGATACTGGTTGAGTGCATCGTCACCGTAATAGAACAGCGCGCTCGACCAACCGTCACCCCACTCGCGCATCCACCCGGCCGAGCCGCTGTTGCGCGCGCTGAGGCGGCGGTCGGCGGGGTTGCTGGCCCAGGCATCCACGTAGGCGTAGGTCACCCGCAGGCGGTCGCGCAGGGTCGGGCGCCAGTCCAGTTGCGCCTCGCTGCCGCTGAAACGGGCCTTGTTGGCATTGCTGGCGATGTACTGGTTGTTCTTCAGGGGCTCGCTGATCATGCCGGTGATCTCGTCATAGAACAGCTTCACATCCATGTTCAGGTCGATGTCGCTGAAGTAGCCGTTGTAGCCGAGTTCGCGCGAGCGCATGCGTTCCTGGTCGAGGTCGCCCGGGCCGCGGGTCTTGACGAAGTATTCGCCGTTTTGCAGGCCGAAAGCGTTGGGGGTCAGGTTCTTGACCGAGTAGCTCCAGTTGACGTTGTTCTCGAACATGTCTGGCGAGCGCACTGCCTCGGAATACACTGCACGCAGGCCATGGCGCGGGGTGATCAGGTAGTTGACCGCCACGCGTGGGGTCAGCGAGCTGCCAGACAGGCGCGAGTCCTCGAACATGGCACCACCCTGCAGGATCCAGTGTTCGTCGGCGCGCCACTCCAGTTGGCCGAACAGGCGCCAGGTCTGGTCGTCGATGCTGCCATTGAAGTAGGTCTGCGAGTCGGCACGATCATAGCGGTAGTTCATGCCACTGAGCAGGCGCAGGCTGTCGGTCAGGCTCAGGGTGTCCTGGATTTCCAGATCGTAGCGGGTTTCGCGGGTACTCTGGTCGACGTCGCCGCAGACCTGCTGCTTGCCACCGTTCGCCCATTGCTGCTGGACCTTCTCCAGAAGCCCTCTCATGACAGGATCGTTGGTCGAAAGTGGAGCGCCGGTAGCAATGCCGCGCGCCACTTTTTCGGCGAAATCGGGGTTCATTTGCCAGAGCTGGGTCAATTCCGGGCTGAACGACTGCAAAGCGTCACAGGCACGCCACACCTGCTGACGGTCGAAATGTTGGGCAGAGCCTTGGATATACAGGCTGTGCTCAGAACTGAAGTCCTTGGTCCAGCGCAATGAGCCGGCGTAGTCCTTGGCACTGACGTCAGCGTTGTTACCGGCTTCGTATTTGGCGAACACCGGCTGGTAGGTATAAGGCCGCTGGTTGCTGCCTTCCTTCGCAGCAAGTTGCCATTCCAGGGTCTGGTCGTGTGCCAGGCTGTGGCTGGCGTTGATATTGAAGCGGGTCAGCCGGCGGCTGTCGCGGTAATCCTGGCCGAACTGGTTCTCGTCGAAGCCATCGTCCTGCTGGCCTGACAGCGACAGGCGCATGTCGCCACCCTCCCAGCCGAAGCCGTGGCTGGCGTAGAAATCATTGATGCCGTCCTGGCCGCGGGTCATCTTCAGCCGCGTGCCATGGCTGTCGGCAGGGTTGCGGGTAAGGATGTTGACCACAGCCATCAGCGCGTTGGCGCCGTAGCTGACCGTGTTGGGGCCGCGGAACACCTCGATGCGCTCGATATCCTCCATGGCCAGGGGAATGTCGCTCCAGTCCACCGTGGCCAGGCCGGCGCGGTACACCGAACGGCCATCGATCAGCACCTGCATGCGCCGGGCATCGTTGACGTTGCTGCCGTGGTAGTTGACCGTGGGTTGGTTGCCGGCGTTGTAGCCCACCATCATGCCCGGCACAAGGCGCAGCAGCTCGGGGATGTCACGGGCACCGCTGGCCCGGATCAGCTCGCTGTCGAGCACGGTCATGCTGCCCGGGACTGCGGCGGGGGATTGTTTCAGGCGCGTGGCGGTCAGAACCTGCGGCAGGTCCGTGTTGTCGATGAACAGGTCATCGGCCACGGCCGGGCCGCCGAGCAGGGCAGTCAGTATGAGCAGGCGCGGGTACGAGGGCGTGCCAGGGAACACAAAGCGGCCTTGTATCAGGATTGAAACAGGCATGGTAACCGACCGTGGGGGTTTTGCCAGTGATCTGCTCTACCTGTCGAGCCCTTTCGCGGGCACGCCCGCTCCCACAGGTGCGGCGCCGCTCTGAAGGACTGCGCTATCCCCTGTGGGAGCGGGCTTGCCCGCGAAAGGGCCGGTACTGACACTGGTTCTGTAGCAGGCGAGCCGTATAATGGCTGGGTCGCCACTTAACTTTTGGCTTTAACGGATTGGATATGACTGAACAGCAACCTGTTGCAGTTCTGGGAGGCGGCAGCTTCGGCACCGCCGTGGCGAACCTGCTGGCGGAAAACGGTGTGCCGGTGCGCCAATGGATGCGCGACCCGGAACAGGCCGAGGCCATGCGCGTCAATCGCGAGAATCCGCGCTACCTCAAGGGCATCCGCCTGCACGACGGCGTCGAGCCGGTCAGCGACCTGCTGGCCACCTTGCAGGCCAGCGAGCTGATTTTCGTCGCCCTGCCATCGAGCGCCTTGCGCAGCGTGCTGGCCCCGCATGCCGAGCTGCTGCGCGGCAAGGGCCTGGTCAGCCTGACCAAGGGCATCGAAGCGCAAAGCTTCAAGCTGATGAGCCAGATCCTCGAGGAAATCGCCCCCGAGGCGCGCATCGGCGTGCTGTCCGGCCCCAACCTGGCCCGTGAAATCGCCGAACATGCGCTGACCGCCACGGTGGTCGCCAGCGAGGACGAAAAACTGTGCCAGCAGGTGCAGGCCGTGCTGCATGGGCGTACCTTCCGCGTTTACGCCAGTGCCGACCGCTTTGGCGTCGAGCTGGGCGGGGCGCTGAAGAACGTCTACGCCATCATCGCCGGCATGGCGGTGGCCCTGGGCATGGGCGAGAACACCAAGAGCATGCTGATTACCCGCGCCCTGGCCGAGATGACCCGCTTCGCCGTCAGCCAGGGTGCCAACCCCATGACTTTCCTCGGCCTGGCCGGTGTCGGTGACCTGATCGTCACCTGCTCCTCGCCAAAGAGCCGCAACTACCAGGTCGGCCACGCGCTGGGCCAGGGCCTGAGCCTGGAGCAGGCGGTCAACCGCCTGGGCGAAGTAGCCGAAGGCGTCAACACCCTCAAGGTGCTCAAGGCCAAGGCGCAGGAAGTGCAGGTATACATGCCGCTGGTGGCAGGCCTGCATGCCATCCTGTTCGAAGGCCGCACGCTGAACCAGGTGATCGAGCACCTGATGCGTGCCGAGCCAAAGACCGATGTCGATTTCATTTCCATCAGCGGTTTCAACTGAGCCTTCAGCGGCTCTGACAACAGCAAGGAGCAACACATGAACGATACGCCCGAACGCGCCCAGCGCGAGTCGATCATCCTGCGGGCCCTGTGGATGCTGGTGTTCCTGGTGGTCTGGCAGCTGGCCGAGCTGTTGCTCGGTGGCCTGGTGCTGGTACAACTGATCTACCGCCTGGTGTACGGCGCCCCCAGCGCCAGCCTCATGAACTTCGGTGACAGCCTGAGCCAGTACCTGGCGCAGATCGGCCGCTTCGGCAGCTTCCACAGCGACCAGAAGCCCTGGCCGTTCGCCGACTGGCCGGCACCGCGTGCCCCGGAAGGCGAGGCGCCGCATGCGGTGGCCCCGGCCTCGCACCCGGTGCGTGACGAGGAGCCCAAGCTGTGAAGTTGTGGGTTCTGCGCCACGGCGAAGCGGAGCCGCGGGCCAATAGCGATGCCGAGCGCCGGCTGACCGCCCATGGTCGCGAACAGGTGCTGCATAGCGCCGCCCGCCTGCTGGGCCAGCCGCTGCAGGCGATCATCGCCAGCCCTTACGTACGCGCCCAGCAAACGGCTGCCCTGGTGCATGACACCCTCGGCTTCGCCGAACCGGTGCGCACCGTGCCCTGGCTGACGCCTGACAGTGATGTGCAGCAGATTATCGGCGAAATCGAGCGCCTTGGCCTGGAGCATGTGCTGCTGGTCAGCCACCAGCCGCTGGTGGGTACCTTGGTAGGGGCGTTGCAGCATGGCCACCAGCAGCAACCGGCCGGCATGAGCACTGCAAGCCTGGCGGAGCTGGAAGGGGACTGGCCGCTGGCTGGGTTGATGACCCTTCGGGCGATCAACTCGCCGGCCTGAGTTCTCAGGCTATCTCGGTTTCCTGTAGGAGCAGCCTTGTGCTGCGAAGAGGCCAGTAGGGCAATAGCTCTTCTCCGGCAGTTATGGCCTCTTCGCAGCACAAGGCTGCTCCTACAGGGAGTGCCCGCGTCCGCAAGCCTGACCTGATAGCCCTCGCCGATGACCTTTCCGGACGTTGCCGAACCGCCCCGCGATACCGACAATGGGCCATCATCTCGCATCCGGACCCGGCGCCATGTCGCAGCAGATCTTCTTCGCCCATGCCAACGGTTTCCCGTCGGCCACCTACGGCAAGCTGTTCGCCGCCCTGGCACCGGACTACCAAGTGCAGCACCTGGCCCAGCACGGCCACGATCCGCGCTTTCCGGTGGACGACAACTGGCAGAGCCTGGTCGATGAATTGCTGCACCACCTGGCCCGGCAGGGCCAGCCGGTATGGGGCGTCGGCCATTCGCTGGGCGGGGTGTTGCACCTGCACGCAGCCTTGCGCTGCCCCGAGTACTACCGCGGCGTGGTGATGCTCGACTCGCCGGTGCTCACCCGCGCCGACCAGTGGCTGCTGCGCACCGCCAAGCGCTTCGGCTTCATTGACCGTATCACCCCGGCTGGCCGCACCCTGGGGCGCCGCGAAACCTTCAATGACCGCGACAGTGCCCGGGACTATTTCGCCGGCAAGTCACTGTTCCGCCATTTCGATCCCGAATGCCTCGATGCCTACATAGAGCACGGCCTGCAGGCGATGGAGCAGGGGCTGCAGTTGCGCTTCGACCCGGCCACGGAAATCAGCATCTACCGCAGCATCCCGCATACCAGCCCTGCGCCCGCGCGGCAATTGCAGGTGCCGCTGGCCATGGTCCGCGGCGAGCGCAGCAACGTCATTCGCCGCCACCACACGCTGGCCGTGCGTGGCATGCCCAGGGGCGAATACCACAGCGTGCCGGGTGGGCACATGTTCCCGCTTGAGCGACCAACCGACACCGCCAGCCTGATCAAGGGCCTGTTCGACCGCTGGAGCCAGGCATGAGCGCGCAGGTTGAGGAGATCCGCCTGAGCCTGGGCCATATCGAACTGGCGGCGCACCTGTTCGGCCCCGAGGATGGGCTGCCGGTAATCGCCCTGCATGGCTGGCTGGACAACGCCAACAGCTTCGCCCGCCTGGCGCCGCAGCTGAAAGGCCTGCGCATCGTCGCCCTGGACCTGGCCGGGCATGGTTATTCCGAGCACCGGCCGCTCGGCGCCGGTTATGCCCTGGCCGACTACGCCCATGACGTGCTGCGGGTGGCCGAACAGCTGGGTTGGCAACGTTTTGCCCTGCTGGGCCATTCGCTGGGGGCAATCATTTCGGTGCAACTGGCTGGCGCGCTGCCGGAACGGGTCAGCCATCTGGCCCTGATCGACGGCGTCATCCCGCCGACCGGCGCCGAGCAGGATGCCGGTGAGCGGCTGGGCATGGCACTGCAGGCCCAGTTGCGCCTGGATGCCAAGCGCAAGTCGGTATACACCACACTGGAGCAGGGCGTACAGGCACGTATGAAAGGCATGGTCGCGGTCAGCCGTGAGGCGGCCGAGCTGCTGGCCCAGCGCGGCCTGATGCCGGTGCCCGGCGGTTACAGCTGGCGCAGCGACAGCCGCCTGACCCTGCCTTCGCCAGTGCGCCTGAGCGAGGCCCAGGCCATGGCCTATGTGCACCGGGTGAGTTGCCCGACGCGCCTGGTCGTGGCCGCCGACGGCATGCTGGCGCGCCACACCGGGTTGCTGGAGCAGCTACCCTTTGAGCAGGTGACGCTGCCCGGTGGCCATCACCTGCACCTGAACGATGAGCAGGGCGCGGCCCTTGTCGCAGACTGTTTCAATCGCTTCTTTGGCTTTGCTTGACTTGCATCGGACAAGTGTCGAGGCTTGGCGGGTTGAACAGGGAGACAACCATGCAACTGCCAGACATCCTGGAGCTTCATCTCGGCGCTGAGCGCCGTCTGGTTCGCCAATGAGCGCGCCTGTTGCCATCCGTAATGCCTTCGCTGCCTGCCTGGTGTTCGCCAGCCCCGTTTTGTGGGCCGGCAGCCTGCCGGTACCGGTGGACGCCAAGGTGGTCGACCAGCGCCCGGCCGTGGAGCAGGAGCGCGTCTACCCCATGGGCCCGCTGCGCAAGATCAGCGGCCGCCTGCGGGTCGAGGACAAGGTCGAAAGCCGTGGCCAGGTCAGCTCGGTAACCTACGAACTGCCGGTCGAGCGTACTGCTCGCGAAGCCTTCACCAGCGCTCGCGAAGCACTGCAGCACGACGGCGGCTACCCGCTGTTCTGGTGCCAGGGCCGCGATTGCGGCGAGGCCAGCCTGTGGGCCAATGATGTGTTCGGCAATGCCCGCCTCAACGGCGGCGACGAGCAGCAGGCGTTCATCCTGCTGCGCCGCTCGGCGGAGCAGGCCGACACCCTCGTCGCACTGTACAGCGTCACCCGCGGCAACCGCCGCGCCTACCTGCACGTGGAAGAGTTCGTCGCCGGCAGCCCGCTGGGCGAACTGCTGCCGACCGCCGCCACGGTGCTGCGCGAAATGCGCGACACCGGCAAGCTCGACTACCCTGACCTGGCCGCGCCGCAAGACGCCTGGGCGAACCTGCTGGCCCGCAGCCTGAACCTCGACAGCACCCTGCGTGCCAGCCTCAGTGGCGACCAGGCTGAAGCCTGGCGCGAGGCGCTGGTCAAGGCGGGCGTGCGCAATGGCCGCCTCGAAGTCGGTAGTGCACCTACCGACGGCCTGCACCTTGAACTGATCCGTTGAACGGGCACCACCATGGCTAACAATGACCGCTTGCTGGTCCAGATTCTGCTGCTGGCGCTGCTGGGTGCCGGCCTGTGGGTAATGGCACCTTTCATTTCAGCGCTGTTGTGGGGGGCCATCCTGGCCTTTGCCAGCTGGCCATTGATGCGCCTGCTGACGCGTGCGCTGGGCGGGCGCGAAACCCTGGCGGCCAGCCTGCTGACCACTGCCTGGATCCTGATCGTGGCGCTGCCGCTGGTGTGGCTGGGGTTCAACCTGGCTGACCACATTCGCGATGCGACCGCGTTCGTGCGTGACGTGCAGGTGGACGGCCTGCCCGATGCTCCGGCGTGGCTGGGTGGCATCCCGTTGGTTGGCGAGCGCCTGGTCAGCTGGTGGCAATCGCTGGACCAGCAGGGCGCGGCCTTGCTGGCCTCGGTCAAGCCGCACCTGGGGCAGGTGGGCAACTGGTTGCTGGCGCGCAGCGCGCAGATCGGCAGCGGCGTGCTGGAACTGACCCTTAGCCTGGTGTTCGTGTTCTTCTTCTACCGCGACGGGCCGCGCTTGTCGGCGTTCGTCCTGCGCTTGCTGCACCGTCTGATGGGCGACCGTGCCGAGTACTACCTGGAGCTGGTCGCCGGTACGGTGCAGCGGGTGGTCAACGGGGTGATCGGTACAGCCGCCGCGCAAGGCGTGCTTGCATTGATCGGCTTCCTGATTGCCGGTGTGCCCGGGGCCATTGTGCTGGGCCTGGTGACCTTCATGCTCAGCCTGATCCCCATGGGCCCACCACTGGCATGGATTCCGGCCACCGGCTGGCTGGTATGGAAAGGCGAATACGGCATGGCGGTGTTCCTGGGAGCCTGGGGCACCTTCATCATCAGTGGCGTGGACAACGTACTCAAACCGTACCTGATCAGCCGTGGCGGCAACCTGCCGTTGGTGATCGTGCTTCTGGGCGTGTTCGGCGGCCTGATCGCCTTTGGCTTCATTGGCCTGTTCATCGGGCCGACCTTGCTGGCGGTCGGCTACAGCCTGCTGCTGGACTGGAGCCGCAACGCCGTCCCGCAGCCGCCTCAGCAGTAAACCTGTACTGGCCTCTTCGCGGGTGAATCCGCGCCCACAAGGATCTCTACAGCCTGGGAGAGCGGTGCGGTCCCCGTAGGAGCGGGTTTACCCGCGAAGAGGCCGGTTCAGGCAACCTCAACTCCCGATCTTTACGCCTTCTTTATCGCCATCCCCACCTCCCAGTCTCGCCCCTTTACGCCCCTCGCTCGGACAATTTCCCCAAAGCGGCTCAAGCCGCACCACGGGGAGAACCACACATGAACATGCTCGACGGGCTGTCACTGCTGCTGGCAGTGGCATTGGCGTTTTATCTGCTGGTGGCGCTGCTGCGCGCCGATCGCAGCTAGGGAGCGGCCATGCACAGTTACGATTTCGCCTTGCTGTTGGCATTTTTCGCCATCGTGCTGCTACCGGCACCCTGGCTCGGGCGGTTCTACTTCAAGGTCATGGAAGGCCAGCGCACCTGGCTGTCGCCCGTGCTGGGCTCGGTCGAGCAAGCCTGCTACCGGCTGGCGGGCGTGCGCGCCAGCCAGGAACAGAACTGGCAGCAGTACACCCTGGCCCTGCTGGCCTTCAACCTGGCCGGGTTCCTGCTGCTGTTCGCCGTGCTGCTGTTGCAGGGCTACCTGCCATTCAACCCGCAGCATCTGCCCGGCCAGGAATGGTCGCTGGCGTTCAACACCGCGATCAGCTTCGTAACCAACACCAACTGGCAGGCCTACAGCGGTGAAGCGTCGGTCAGCTACCTGAGCCAGATGCTCGGCCTGACCGTGCAGAACTTCGTCAGCGCCGCCACCGGCCTGGCCGTGCTGATCGCCCTGTGCCGCGGCATCGCACGGCGCAGCGCCACGACGCTAGGCAACTTCTGGGTCGACATGACCCGCGCCACCCTCTACGGCTTGCTGCCGCTGTGCCTGCTGCTGGCGTTGCTGCTGGTATGGCAGGGCGTACCGCAAACCTTGGCCGACTACGCCCACGCGGTCACCCTGCAAGGCACCGAGCAGACCATCCCGCTGGGCCCGGCCGCCAGCCAGATCGCCATCAAGCAACTGGGTACCAACGGCGGTGGCTTCTTCGGAGTCAACTCGGCGCACCCGTTCGAAAACCCCACGGCCTGGAGCAACCTGTTCGAGGTGGCTTCGATCATCCTCATTCCGGTGGCGCTGGTGTTCACCTTTGGCCACTACGTGAAGGACCTGCGCCAGAGCCGCGCCATCCTCGCCTGCATGCTTGCGCTGTTCCTGATCGGCGGCAGCACGGCGTTGTGGTCCGAGTACCAGCCCAACCCGGCCCTCGAGAGCGCGCAGGTACAGCAAAGCGCCCCGATGGAGGGCAAGGAAACCCGCTTCGGCACCACCGGTTCGGTGCTGTGGACAGTGACTACCACCTCTGCCTCCAACGGTTCGGTCAATGCCATGCACGACAGCCTCAACCCGCTGACCGGCATGGTGGCGATGGTCAACATGATGGTCGGTGAGGTGATCTTCGGCGGCGTCGGTGCAGGGCTTTACGGCATGCTGCTGTTCGTGCTGATCGCGGTGTTCCTGGCCGGGCTGATGATCGGCCGCACCCCGGAATACCTGGGCAAGAAACTGCAGGCCCGCGAGGTGCAGTTGCTGGTGGCCACCCTGCTGGTGATGCCGGTCGGCGTGTTGGTGCTCGGCGCCATTGCCGCCAGCCTGCCAGGCCCGGCAGGTGCAGTCAGCAATCCGGGTGCGCATGGCTTCAGCCAGCTGCTGTATGCCTACACCTCGGGCACGGCCAACAACGGCTCGGCCTTTGCCGGCTTTGGTGCCAACACGGTGTACCACAACCTGATGATCGGCCTGGCCATGCTCATCGGCCGCTTCGGCTACATCCTGCCGGTAGTGGCGCTGGCTGGCAGCCTGGCGGCGAAGAAAAGCGCGCCCCAGGGGCTTAACAGCTTCCCCACCCATGGCCCGCTGTTCACCGGCCTGCTGCTGGTCACCATCCTGCTGGTCGGTGGCCTGACCTTCCTGCCGACCCTGGCCCTTGGGCCGATCGCCGAACATTTGAGTCTGGGTTTTTGAGGACCGACCATGAACATGCCCATTGCTGAAGTAAAAGCCCGGCAAAGTGCCAAGGATCAGACCCGTTTCGCCGCATTGTGGCGCCCGGCGCTGGTGCAGGCATTCGTCAAGCTCGACCCGCGCCAACTCAAGCGCTCGCCGGTGATGCTGGTGGTCGCCCTGACTGCGGTACTGACCACCGTCCTGTGTTTCGCTCCCGGCAGCGGTGTGAGCACCGGTGTGGCCGTGCAGATCGCCCTGTGGCTGTGGTTCACCGTGCTGTTCGCCAACTTTGCCGAGGCCCTGGCCGAAGGCCGTGGCAAGGCCCGCGCCGACAGCCTCAAGGCTGGCAGCCAAGGGCTTACCGCCCAGCGTCGCAAGCGTGATGGCAGCTACGAAACCGTAGCGGCCAGCGCGCTGCGCAAGGACGATGTGGTGCGCGTGGTAGCTGGTGAAATGATTCCCGGTGACGGCGAGGTGCTTGAAGGTATCGCTGCGGTCAACGAGGCCGCCATTACCGGCGAGTCCGCGCCGGTGATCCGCGAGTCCGGCGGCGATCGCTCAGCGGTGACCGGCAATACCCGGCTGGTCTCAGACTGGTTGTTGATCCGCATCACCAGCAACCCGGGCGAATCGACCCTCGACCGCATGATTGCCCTGGTCGAGGGCGCCAAGCGGCAGAAGACGCCCAACGAGATCGCCCTCGACATCCTGCTGATCGGCCTGACCCTGATCTTCCTGATCGTGGTGGTGACCCTGCAGCCGTTCGCCCACTTTGTCGGTGGCAGCCTGCCGCTGATCTTTCTCGCCGCATTGCTGGTAACGCTGATCCCCACCACCATTGGCGGCCTGCTGTCGGCCATCGGCATTGCCGGCATGGACCGGCTGGTGCGGCTGAACGTCATCGCCCGCTCGGGCCGGGCGGTGGAGGCGGCCGGTGACGTGCATACGCTGATGCTCGACAAGACTGGCACCATTACCTTCGGCAACCGCCGCTGCAGTGCGCTGCACGCGGCACCGGGCATCACCGCCCGCGAGCTGGGGGAGGGCGCCTTGCTGGCCTCGCTGGCGGACGACACCGCCGAGGGCAAGTCGATCGTCGAGTATCTGCGCCAGCTGCATGATTTTGTCGAACCGTCCGCCGGCCAGTTCGAGGCCGTGGCTTTCAGCGCCGAGACGCGCCTGTCGGGGATCGACTTCCAGCAACACCGCTACCGCAAGGGCGCTGTCGATGCCGTACTGGCGTTCGTCGGCATGCAACGCCTGGAAATGCCACCGGCACTGGCCCGTGAAGTGGAGCGTATTGCCCAGAGCGGCGGTACACCGCTGCTGGTGTGCCTGGACAAGCGCCTGCTTGGCGTGATCCACCTCAAGGATGTGGTCAAACCCGGCATCCGCGAGCGCTTTGCCGAGCTGCGCAAGCTGGGCATCCGCACGGTGATGGTGACCGGCGACAACCCGCTGACCGCCGCCGCCATCGCTGCCGAGGCCGGCGTGGATGACGTGCTGGCCGAGGCCACGCCAGAGAAGAAGCTGGCGCGCATCCGCCAGGAGCAGAACGACGGCCGCCTGGTGGCCATGTGCGGCGATGGCGCCAACGACGCCCCGGCATTGGCTCAGGCTGATGTGGGCATGGCCATGAACGACGGTACCCAGGCGGCGCGCGAGGCGGCCAACATGGTCGACCTGGACAGCGACCCGACCAAGTTGCTGGATGTGGTGCAGGTCGGCAAGGAGTTGTTGGTGACCCGCGGCGCGCTGACCACCTTCTCCATCGCCAATGATGTGGCCAAGTATTTCGCCATCCTCCCGGCGCTGTTCGCCGCCATCTACCCGCAGTTGGGCGTGCTCAACCTGATGCACCTGGCCAGCCCGCAGAGTGCGATTCTGTCGGCCATCGTGTTCAACGCGCTGATCATCATCGTGCTGATCCCGCTGGCGCTGCGCGGCGTGCGGGTGCAGGCGGCCAGTGCGGCGCACCTGCTGCGGCGCAACCTGCTGATCTACGGGCTGGGCGGCATTGTCGTGCCGTTTGCCGGGATCAAACTGATCGATCTGCTGCTCAATGCCCTGCACCTGGTCTGAGGAAGCCACCATGAATGCTTATGTACGCCCGGCATTGAGCCTGGCCCTGTTGATGACCCTGGTGACCGGCGCGCTGTATCCGCTGGTGGTGACCGGTATTGCCCAGGTGGCTTTCCCAACCCAGGCCAATGGCAGCCTGGTGCGCGATGACCAGGGCCAGGTGCGCGGTTCGGCGCTGATTGCCCAGGATTTCCAGGGCGATGGCTGGTTCCACGCGCGGCCATCGGCAGGCGCCTACGCCACCGTGGCCAGCAGCGCCAGCAACCTGTCGCCGAGCAACCCGGCGCTGGCCGAGCGGGTCAAGGGCGATGCGGCTGCGTTGTACCAGGCGCAGCAGGGGCCGGTGCCCCAGGCGCTGCTCACCACCTCGGGCAGCGGCCTCGACCCGCACCTGCCGCCGGAGGCCGTGGCCTACCAGATCCCTCGGGTTGCGGCGGCACGGCAGTTGCCGGTGGAGCGCTTGCAAGGCTTGCTGGAAGAGGCCACCCTCCACCCACTGATCGGCCCGCCGGTGGTCAATGTGCTGGCCTTGAACCAGGCCTTGGAAAACCTCAGCCATTGATAGATGACTTGAGGGGCTAGCAGGGACCCTGTGGGAGCGGGTTTACCCGCGAATGCGTCGGTGGCGCTATTACTGCATTCGCGGGTGAACCCGCTCCCACAGGTACGGTGTTTGTCCCTGGATTTGCTGCTTGCTGGAAATAGCAAAGGATGAAAGATGAGTGACTCCGCCCGCGCAGACGCGCTGTTGGCTACCCTCCCGCGAAGCGGCCGGGGGCGGTTGAAGGTGTTCCTTGGCGCCGCCCCCGGCGTCGGCAAGACCTTCGCCATGCTCCAGGCCGCCCACGCCCAGCAACGCCAGGGCGTGCAGGTGCTGGCCGGGGTGGTCGAAACCCATGGCCGTGCCGAAACCGAGGTATTGCTCGCTGGCCTTCAGCAGCAGCCCCTGCTGCGCAGCCAGTACCGCGGCGTCACGCTCGAGGAAATGGACCTCGACGGCCTTCTCAAGGCCGCGCCGGCCCTGGTGCTGGTCGACGAACTGGCCCACACCAATGCGCCCGGCAGCCGCCACGCCAAACGCTGGCAGGACGTACAGGAACTGCTGGCCGCCGGCATCGATGTGTACACCACGGTCAACGTCCAGCACCTGGAAAGCCTCAACGACAAGGTCCGCGACATTACTGGCGTGCAAGTGCGCGAAACCCTTCCGGACTGGGTGCTGCAGGAAGCCTTCGAGCTGGTGCTGATCGACCTGCCCCCCCGGGAGCTGCTTGAACGCCTGCGCGAAGGCAAGGTGTACGTGCCCGAGCAGGCGCGGGCTGCCATCGATGCGTTCTTCTCGCAAACCAACCTTACCGCCCTGCGCGAGCTGGCCATGCAGACCGCCGCTGCCCAGGTGGATGCCGACCTGGCCCACGGCTATCGCCAGCGCGGCCAGGAAGCCCCGGCCCTGCGTGGGCGCTTGCTGGTGGGCGTGGATGGCGACGACCAGGCGGAACGTTTGGTGCGCCATGCCAGCCGCGTGGCGCAACGCCGCCACCTGCCCTGGAGCCTGGTGCACGTGGACAACGGCCGCCTGCGCGACGAAACCGCACGCCAGCGCCTGCAAGCTGCCCAGCAACTGGCCGAACGCCTGGGCGGGGAGGTGGTACTGCTGCGTGCCGGTGAAGTGGTGCGCACGTTGATCCAGCATGCCGCCGAACGGCGGGCCAGCCTGGTGCTGGTCGGGCAGTCCCGCGACCGCCTGCGCCGGCGCCTGTTCGGTGCCGGTGTGGCCGCGCGGCTGCTGCGCGAAAGCCACGGCCTGGAAATCAACGTGCTGGACCGCGACGCGCAGCCGCCAGCGCCGCGTTCGGCGGTACGGCGGGTGTGGGTCTGGCGCCATTACCTGCTGGCGCTGCTGGCCACGGTCATGGCCGCAGGCCTGGCCTGGGCGGTGTCGAGTGTGCTGGCGCTGCCCAACATATCGCTGGTGTTCCTGGCCGCGGTGTTGCTGGTGGCAGTGCGCAGCAGCCTGGGGCCTGCGCTGGCCTGCGCAGTGCTGTCGTTCCTGACCTACGACTTCCTGTTCATCCCGCCCAACCTGTCGTTCAGGATCCAGCGCGAAGAAGACGTGCTGACCCTGGTGTTCTTCCTGTTGATGGCCGCGCTCACCGGCAACCTGGCCGCCCGCCAGCGCCGCCAGTTGCAGGCGCTGCGCGAGACCCAGGCGCAGACCAGCCAGTTGCTCGACCTGTCGCGTCGGCTGACCGTGGCCACCGACCGCCAGGCGGTGTTCAACGCCGCCGGCCAGCACCTGGACGGTTGGCAGGACATGCAGGTGTGCCTACTGGAGCGCAATGTCGAAGGCCAGTTGCAGGTGGCCAGCGGCGAAGCCCATGCCTTCAGCGATAACGAACGCGCCGCCGCAGAGTGGGCCTGGCAGCACGGTCAGGCCGCCGGTCATGGCAGCGACACCCTGCCCAATGGCCGCTGGTGGTGGTGGCCGCTGGCGGTGGATGAGCAGCCCCTGGCATTGCTTGGTGTGCGCCCACGCTCCGGCCAGCCGCTCAGCGACCCGCGCCGGCGCCTGCTCACTGCCCTTGGTCAGCCACTGGCCCAGGCCCTGGCCCGCGCGCGCCTGGCCGAACAGCTGGAGGCTGCGCGTCTGCATGGCGAAACCGAGCAGTTGCGCAGCGCCTTGCTCGCGTCCGTTTCCCATGATTTGCGCACCCCGCTGACTGCCATGCGCGGTAGCATCGACAGCCTGCTGGCGCTGGGCGAGGCGATCCCCACCGCCGACCGCCGCGAACTGCTGGAGGGCACCCGCAACGAGGCCGAACGCCTCGACCGCTACATCCAGAACCTGCTCGACATGACCCGCCTGGGCCATGGCGGCCTCAAGCTGGCCCGCGACTGGGTGGCCCCGGCCGACATCGTCGGCAGCGCGCTCAACCGCCTGCGCGCGGTGCTGGCGCCGCTGCGGGTACACACCGACGTGCCGACCGAGCTGCCGTTGCTGTTCGTGCATGCGGCATTGATCGAACAGGCGTTGGTCAACGTGCTGGAAAATGCCGCGCGCTTCTCGCCAGCCAATGGCCGGCTGGAGCTGCAGGTGTCGGTGCAGGACGCCCGGTTGTGCTTTGCCGTCAGCGACCAGGGCCCCGGCATTCCCGTGGAAGACCGCGAGAAGATCTTCGACATGTTCTACACCGCCGCTCGCGGTGACCGCGGCGGGCAGGGCACCGGCCTGGGCCTGGCGATCTGCCAAGGCATGATAGGCGCCCATGGCGGCCAGATCCTGGTGGGTGAAGGCATCGATGGCCAGGGCACCAGCATCACTTTATGCTTGCCGCTGCCCCCTCAACCTGAAACCGAAAGCGAAACCCCATGAGTCAATCCGCCACCCTCCTGGTCATCGACGATGAACCGCAGATCCGCAAGTTCCTGCGCATCAGCCTGGCCTCGCAAGGCTACAAGGTGCTCGAGGCCGCCACTGGCGCGGAAGGGCTTGCTCAGGCGGCGCTGGGCAAGCCGGACCTGGTGGTACTCGACCTGGGCCTGCCGGACATGGACGGCCAGCAGGTACTGCGTGACCTGCGCGAATGGAGCGCGGTGCCGGTGCTGGTGTTGTCGGTGCGCGCCAGTGAAGTGCAGAAGGTCGATGCGCTGGATGGCGGCGCCAACGACTATGTGACCAAGCCGTTCGGCATCCAGGAGTTTCTGGCGCGGGTGCGCGCCTTGCTGCGCCAGGTGCCGCAGGCCGGTGGCTCGGAAGTGGCGGCCAGCTTTGGGCCGCTGATGGTGGACTTTGCCTTTCGCCGGGTGACCCTGGATGGCGCGGAAGTGGCGCTGACCCGCAAGGAGTATGCGCTGCTGGCGCAACTGGCCGGGCACCCGGGGCGAGTGATTACCCAGCAGCAGCTGCTCAAGGATATCTGGGGGCCTACCCATGTGGATGACACCCATTACCTGCGGATAGTGGTCGGGCATCTGCGGCAGAAGCTGGGCGATGATCCCACGGCGCCGCGGTTCATCATCACCGAGCCAGGTGTGGGATACAGGTTGGTGGCGCCCACCATGTAACCCCTGTGGGAGCGGGCATGCCCGCTCCCACAGGGTCCCTGCTAATCCAGTGAGTCATGTGCAACCTAAGAGAGATTGCCCAGCCCTTTGGGCTGCGCTGTCGCGTAAAAAACTGAATTCGCAAACGGCCCGCGTACCCTGTGGGAGCGGCTTTAGCCGCGAAGAATCCAACGCGGTGCATGGCACCGGCTGCGCCGGTGTTCGCGGCTGAAGCCGCTCCCACAGAGTTCCTGCTAATTCAATGAGTTATGTGCAGTTCTATGAGAGCTGGCATGCCGGCGATGGGGCCAGCGCAAGACAGTAGCTCAGGGGGCGGTTCTCGACTCCTGATCCATTTCCGCTGGCCACTCTACTCGGGGTGCCAGGCGCAGGGCGAACTCACACCAGAGCACATCGTTGTGATCCTTGGGTTCTCCAGGTGGTGGCAGGGCTGTGGGGCCTTCCTGCATGTAGGTGCAGATGTAGGCCCAGACATGTTGGTCGGCCCCCATCGTAACCAGAGGAAAACGGTCGATGACATTGTTTGTGCCTGGTGCAACGATGGAGAGTGTGACACCCCATTTGAAAATTAACCCACCGTTTGGCAGTGCGCCGGTCTGGGACCAGCGCTCGGCGCGGACTTGGGACCAGTCGTAGCAAACTGTTTCTACTTTCCAGTTCGTGAAGGGGTTCCACCAGCAGTACTTGAAATTGTATGCATACAATTTTTTACGTACTCGGTTGAAGCGAAGGGGTTCATCTCGGGGTGGGGATATGCTTACTCGAAGGCAAAATACGGATGCCCATACTCCGCATGCAAGTATTAATATATCAATTAGCACGGATTCGAAGTCTCTCTGCTCTATGTTGGAGTTTATGAAACTGAGCAGAGGGGTGGTGATGGCGATAGTTGGAAGCGAAAGGAAAGCCATTACTTCTCTTGCCCAACCGAGGGGTCTGGGTACTTCAAGGTAGATGAGATCCTGATGGTTAGGGGATTGATTGCCCAGGCTGGCTTCGATCGCAATGGGAGTGTCAGGATGGGGTAGGTCCTCAATCCATCCTGTACATGGCGGGTTAAGGTGCGGGCGGGCCATTAGAATAGACCCCTTAGCGAGGATAGATTGTTTTCTCTCATTGTCACTTTTGCATAACCTGACATGTCATGCTTGTTGGGCCAATAAGTGAGCGTTAGCTCAATAGCTTTTGTGCAATGGTTATCCTGTAGTGGAATTGAAGTGCTGATGTGCAGGGTCTTATCGGTGGTTTTAAAAATTATTCGTTCTCTGACGCTTTCAGGGCTAGCAAAGGTTTTTTTGGTTTCTTCGGGCACGTATTCGACTACTTTTGGATGTGAACTATTACCAGAGAGATGAAAAGGCAGTCGATTTTGCCCTGCTGGGTACACAGTCAGTTGCCATTTGTACTGTGCGTCTTCAGTACTGAAATTTGGCAAGCTTATGTACAAATCGAGATAAAAACCTGCCGCAACAGCAGCGTCATCGCTGATGAAGGCTTTAGTTTGGTCTAGCGTGTGGGTACTGTGAGTTGGTTGAAATCTTGTCTCAATTGAAACCTGCGCTTGAACTCCCAAGGCTGCCGCGTTCAGTGAGCCAATTGCGGTATCCAGATCTTGTGGATTCATCCAGCGCCGATGTTCCTCTGGTGTTCCCCATCTACTGTGTCGGGACCAAAGCTCTAATAGTGAAGATTCTTGATTTTTGGCATCCATCGCCAGCGTATAGGCTGCCAGACCAAGGATGATCGTAAAGCCTAAGGGACCAAGTAGCGAACTTGCGAATAATACCGAGTAAATACCAGAGACAGTGGAAACCGTAGCAAGCACGGCCGCGCGAGCGTACTGGTTTGCAGAGGTGCTGTCCCCTTGGTTATTAGTTCTGGCGAGCGCATTCACGTATTGCACTGCATCCATGGCATTGGCGAGTGCAGCGATGGCGCCGCCGTACTTGGCTAGGTTCTTTCCTAGTGAAGCTGTGGTTACCGTTCTGGGCCACGGTATCTTCGGTCGTACAAGTGTGACAGCAAGCCCTGCCGCTTCGACACTTACTCCCAACAACCCAAGCGATGAAGACCAGATCGCGGCAAGCGCCTCTGGATTGTTCTGATGCGTCTCCTGCAACGCCCGATAGTTCTTGCCCAGGCTGTCCTGCTGGAACCATATGCCCCCCAAGGCAAGCATCAGCTTCACACTTCCACTGCTCGCTGCAGCATCCCGCAGGCTGCGCATCGCATCGCTTGCCAGGCTTTGCGCGGCCGTAGAACTGATCTTCAAACCACCCGTAACCTGCGCACGCAGCGTACCCGCACCAATCGCAACATTGCGTACCAGCGCCCCGACGCCGCCGGCTGCACCGTCGCGCAACTGCACCAGCCGCGCATGCAAACTCTCAGCACTTTCCAACGTCCAGAGCATCACCTCGATCATCTGGCTACGGTTACCCGCTGCCGCAATATTGATCGCGCCACTCAGCACCATGGCCCGCACCTTGCGGCCCAGTGGGTCACGGAACTGCTTGTCTACCTGCTGCAGAAACGCATCGGTCCGCGCCTCCAGGGCTTCATTGAGCAGGCTCATGTACTCGCCCACTGTCAGCGACACCCGCAGTGGGGTCACCTGCTGCCCGGCGAAGAGTGCAAACGCCGAGCGATGCACATGGCCAATCAGGGTCTTGGTCCGTTCACTCAGGTGCTGGCTGAGCGCATTCCCTGCGCTGTTGGTCGCGGCCAGCAACTGGCCAACGGCATCCTGTATCGGCTTGATCATCAGCAGTTGGCCATCGGCGGTACCGGCGATGCCCTTGATGATGTCGTACACCTTGCCGAAGTCGTCCCCGGACAGCGCGCTGGCCACCTGCTGCATCAGCTTCTGATTCTTGGCTAGCAGTGCCTGGTAAAGCAGGCTGCGGTTGTCCTCCAGCAACTGCTGCCAGATATGCTGGGTGATCCCGAGCGGCTGACCCTCCTGCGGCAAGGTTTCAGTGGGCCCGCCGGCCAGGCAGGCGGCCATCATCTGGATGAAGTACTCCACCGAAACGGGGGAGGTCGCGTCATAGTCGTAGTAGCCGATCTGTTGAAACGCCCGCTTGGCATAGTGCCGCGCATACAGATCGCCAACCTGGTCGATCATCGACTGCCAGTTTTTCAGTTCGCGGTCGTAGTCGGCCTGGAACGCTGCGCGGGAGCCTTCGTCGTAACGCTCTTCCAGCCGCTCGCGGGCGTCCTGCTGCTTGCGCGCGGTGTTGCGTTCGGCCTGCGCGTCGATGTCCACCGGCGGCAGATACGCCTTGGCCGCGATCGGGCTGTCGTTCCATTGCTCGACCTGCCGGGCTTCCCGCTGCGCGTCCTCGGCACCCTGCACGGCCGCCATGGCCGCGTGCAATTCGCGGATGCCCAGTAGTGCTTGCGAGGTGAAGTATTCGAAGTGCCGCTGCGGCTGCGCCCGCCATTCCTGCAGGGCCTGCACCCAGCCAGTGCGTTGCGCGTTGAGCTCCATGACCCCGCCGACCGGGTCGGGCAGTGTCAGCGCCAGCAGGCCATTGGGCAGTTGTTCCTGCTGGATGACATTGCGCACATGCGTGCGGGTTTCATGCCAGCGGCCCAGGCGGCTGTAAAAGCCATGAGCGCTGGTAAACCTGGCAGAGGAAAAGGTGGAGAACTCCAGCACCTGTTCCAGGCCGAAGCGGAAGCTGTCGGTCATGGCGATGCCGAGGCTGGCAGGGTCGTTGCGTGCGGTGTTCAGGTCCACTTCGACGAAGCGGGCGAGGGTGCCCGGGTCACTGTCGGCGATGCCTTGCCGATAGCGGTCGAGTACCGCACGGGGCCAAGGGTCGTTGGCGAAGGCGATCCAGGCCTTGCGGTAGAGCAGGGTATCGATGTTGATGAACGAGGCAATCACATCGTGGCCTTCGGTGGCGCATACCTTGGGTAACGACCTGGGTGGCCCCAAGGGCATCTGCGACACCGGAAAGCGCTGCAAGGTACCTTCCGCCGCTACCTCGTAGGCCTGCCAGATTTCCTGGTCGAGCAGTACGTAGACATAACCCTGGCGCAGGAGGCGCAACTGGTCGGTGTGCATCGGGCGGAAGATGATTTCGCTGTCGTCTGCCAGGCGATAGGGGCGCCCTGTGTCCGGGCGTGGGGCGTAGGCCTCGCGCAGCAGCAGAATCGGCAGGCCGGAGCGTTCGCAGGCATTGCAGGTACCGTAGGTGTTGGGGATCTCTTCCTGCATGGCGATGTGGATGGTTTTGCTGATGCTCATGGGTAACTCCTTGCCTTCGGCAGGCCGGCGACGATGTGCGACCAGGTGCAGTCGTCGTAGCTGGCGAAGCGGTCCACCAGGCGCTGCTCGCCGGCCGCTGCCCTTTCCACCTCGTGCTGGATGGTCGGGTGCTGAAGGAGCAATGGATGGATCATGAGCATGTGCAGGCTCATGCACTGGATATCGGCGCGGTCGCGCAGGCCCTGCTTGAACGCCTTGAGGATCAGGTTCATGGCATGGGTGGTGGCGTTTTCCGGCAAGCCTGAGGAGCCTGCGAAGTGCCAGGGTGCATGGGGATGCTGCACGGCACTCAGGCGATGCCAGGCGCCGAGCAGTTGAATGATCTGTGGTGCGACGTGCTGGGTCGCCCTTACGGCCTCGGGGACGGTCAGTTCGCCAGCCATGGGTTCTCGCTCGAATACCTCGCAACTGCCACAACCATCGGGATGTAGCCAGCTGCGAACAGGCCCGAGGAGTTCGCCTGCGTTTTTCAGGGTCGCGCGTAGCAGCGCCAGCCGCACGGGCTCGAACCATGCGGTGATACCGTGCGGTTCTGGTTGGTGCAGCACCTGACACTGGTGGCTGATGTGCTGGGCGATGAGGTCGGCGGGTTGATCGCTGATCAGCCAGCCACACACGTAGTGCCAGGTAGCTGCCCATTCACGAGCGGCGCAGGTCGCGCTTAATAGGGCAAGGGCTGTGGGCGCATCGCCGGGTTCGGCGAGCCGCACCAGAGCTGGCCAGCACTCAGGATCCTGCACCAGGCGGCTGCAGTCGATGCGCGTTACGGCATCACTACCCAGCGCTTCGCTGAGGGCAGCGATGGCCAGCGGGTGCTCAGGCGGGCAGCCGGCGAATGGGTCCAGTAAAAGGTAGAGGGCCTCTTCTGGTTGGCGCTGCTGGTTGGCGAAGTGATCGACCGACTGCACGCAGCCCTGCGTGGACTGGCTCGACATGAGAAGTTCCTTTTCTTCTTGATGGCGAGCAGAAACCTAACGGGGAATCAATGCTGCAGGTAGTTATCGGCTTCCTAACCAGCTGTAGGATTTTTCGCTGTCGGACGAGGCAGTCGTATCGCTCAGGACCTCGGGGATTCTGTTTCAAAGCATTGGCGCATAACGTCAAGGTAACGCCGCGCGCCCAGGCCCAACGGGCGCGACTTGACCCAGATGATGTCCACCCACAAGCGCAATCGGCTGGCCATGTTGTCGAAACGCACCTCCGCCAGCGCGCCCGAAGCAATCAACGGCTCGACCAAAGGCTGCGGCAGGTAGGCCCAACCGAGCCCCGATTGCACCAGGTCCAGCGTGGCCAGGTAGCTGTCGGTCAGCCAGATGCGCCGCGACAGCACCATGCGTGGGTCCGACCCGGTGGCCTTGCCCGACGCCACAATGATCTGCCGCTGTTCGGCGAAAGTTTCTTCCGGCAACGGCGTGCCGCTGTTCTGCCCGGCCGGATGGCGGGGGGAGGCGACGGCCACCAGCAACTGGCTGCCGGCCTCCAGGAATGACTCGCGCTCGTCGATGCCAGGCCTTTCGAAGACCAGCGCCAGTTGCACGCTGCCGTCATGCAGCAGGCGGATGGCTTCGGCCTGGGTGGCCGAGCGTACTTCGATTTCAAGGCTGGGAAATTCCTGGGCGAGGGTTTCCAGCGGCTGGCTCCAGCGGCCGGTCTGCAGCTCGGGGGCCATGGCGATAGTCAGGCGCTTTTCCAGCCCCTTGTGCAGTTGCAGGGCCTGGGCGTCGAGCAGGTTGAGCTGGCAGATCACCTGCCTGGCCTGGGGCTCCAGGGCCAGTGCGGCACTGGTGGGCAAGGCTTTGCGCGTGGCCCGGTCGAACAGCACCAGGTCCAGCTCCGCCTCCAGCTGGGCGATGGCCATGCTCACGGCCGAAGGCACACGCCCCAGCTTGCGCGCGGCGGCAGAGAACGAGCCTGCCTCCAGCACCGCGAGGAAGATTGCCAGGGAGTCGCTGGTAAAGGCCATTGTCAGTAAACCTGATGACGGGGAGTGTTATGGAAGAAAATTATGGGGCTTTTGTTTGAGAATGCACCAGGGTGCCGAGCGGTTCGGCGGGGGATTGTCAGCGCCTGTGAGATCGAGCGCCGCCCGCGCGGCGCTCGATCTCACAGGCGCTGAAAAACCAAAGCCAAGCACCTACAGCCCTTCACCCAGCACCCGGTCAATGCTGTCGACAAAGTAGTCCACGCTCGCCCGGGTGGTGCACATCGGCGGCTTGATCTTGAGGATGTTCAGGTAATCACCGGTCGGCTGCATGAAGATGCCCAGGTCACGCAGGCGGTTGCACAGGGCCATGGTTTCCTCGGTGGCCGGCTCCAGTGTTGCGCGGTCGCGCACCAGTTCCAGCCCCAGGTAGAAGCCCGAACCATGCGCCGCGCCGGCCAGCGGGTGCTTGTCGACCAGTGCCTGCAGGCGCGCCTTGAAATAGCGCCCGGTATCGCGCGCGTTGTCCCACAGGCCTTCCTCCTGCATCACATCCAGCACCGCCATGCCGATGCGGCAGCTGACCGGGCTGCCACCGGCCGAGGAGAAGAAGTAGCCCTCGGCCTCCAGCGCCTCGGCGATCTCGCGGCGGGTGATGACTACGCCCAGTGGCTGGCCGTTGCCCATGCCCTTGGCCATTGTGATGATGTCGGGCACCACGCCCTGTTCCTCGAAGCCCCAGAAGTACTCGCCCAGGCGGCCATAGCCGACCTGTACCTCGTCGGCGATGCACACACCGCCCCGGGCGCGGACCTTGGCATAGGCGTCGCGCAGGTAACCGGCTGGCAACGAAATACCACCGGCATTGCCGTACACCGGCTCGCAGATGATGCCCGCCAACTGGCGGCCACGGGCGTCGAGGTCGGCCAGTTTGGCGTCGACGTCGCGCAGGTAGTGGGTGGCGCTGTCGGCGCCGCGGAAGCGGCCGCGGAAGGTGTTCGGCGCCTCGACCGGGTGCACCCAGTCCGGGCGGGTTTCCAGGGCCTGTGGGTTGTCGGCGATGGAAGTGGAAATGGCATCGGTGGCCACCGACCAGCCGTGGTAGGCCTCCAGCACGCTGAGCAGGTCGCGCCCGCCGCTGTAGGCCCAGGCCAGGCGAATCGCCAGGTCGTTGGCTTCGGTACCGCTGTTGACCATGAACACCCGGTCGAAGCCTTCGGGTGCCAACTCCAGCAGGCGTTCGGAGAACTCGGTGATGGCCGCGTAGTGGAAGCGCGAGTTGGTGTTCAGCAGCGACCACTGCCGTGCCGACTCGGCGACCATGCGCGGGTGGCCGTGGCCCAGCACCGCGACGTTGTTGAGCATGTCGAGGTAAGAGCGGCCCTGCATGTCGATCAGGTAGTTGCGCCAGCCGCGTTCGATGTGAGGCGGTTGCGCGTAGTAATGCTTCTGCGAGCGGGCGAAGCTGGCATCGCGGCGAGCCAGCAGGGCCTGTGGGTCGGGCAGCGGCTCGGCATTGCAGTCGAAGCCCAGCAACGCAGCTGGCGACGGGCACAGGGCCAGCCAGGCGGCCGCCTGGGATGGGGTGGCGAAGAACGGCGGCTGAATGCCGCTATCCAGGCACAGCTGCACGCTGAGGAAGCCACAACTGCTGCCCAGCGACTGGCCTTTTTCCACGGCCTGGCCATCTGCAGGCGCGTCTTCCAGGCCTTGCAGCCACAACGCCCAGTGCGCGCTGCGCAGGCAGCCACGGCCGTCGCCATGGCGCTGCCAGGTGCCGGCGTCTGGCGCTTGCACCAGGCTGCCGTTGGGTACATGCAGCTCGACGCCCAGGGCACAGGTGGCAGGCTCTTCGGGGCGATCGATATGGGTTTGCGACAGGCGATACTGCCCGTGCAGGCTGCAGGCCGGTGCTGGTTGCGTGGTCAGCAGGTGCTGGTCGAAGCCCGGTTGCTCCCAGTTGCCCGCCTCGCAATGCCCGCTGAGCACGCCCAGATCGACGCGCGTCACTGTCTGCCGATCCAGTTCAGGGAGCAGAAGGGCGCAGCCGCTCAGGTCCGGCGTGGCGGGCTGCAGGCCCGCAGCTTGCAGGATGGCCGCTTCCATCAACGCGAAAGGTACGGCGGTGGCAGTGTCGAAGATTTCCCATTCATGGGCGATGTTGTCGCGGGTGTACTGGTTGCCGGGGTCGACGGTGAGTTGCTGTTCGCTGCTCAGCACCAGCACGGCGGCGCGGTTGAGCACCAGTGGCCACAGCGCCCGCAGTTCGGCTTCGCTCAGAGGGTTGAGCGCCTGGTAGGCACGCACGGCCGGCAGGATGCGCAGCGGGTCGCCCTCGGCGTGGTGCAACAGCGCCGCGCAGGTCACCGACAGGTCGGCGATTCGCCAGGTGCGCAACAGGTCGCCGAAATCGATCACCCCTTGCAGCTGCCACTGGCGCTCGCCATCGCGAGCCCAGACGGCGTTGTCGTCGGTGATGTCCAGGTGCACGGCCTGGCTTGGCAGCTGGTCGACCAGCGGCGTCAGGTGCTCGGCGGCCAGCTGGGTGGCCTGCTCGATGCGGGCGCGTTGCGCGGCGTTGCCCAGCACGGGCAGCAGGTGCTGGATCAGTGCCTGGGCATGTTGCGGGTCCCATTGCAGGGTGCGCGCCAGGCCCGGGTGGTCGAAAGTGGCCAGGGCCTTGTCCAGCCGCGCGCAGAGCCCGCCGAGTTCGGCCATCAGGCGTGGTTCCATGTGCTTGAGGCGGGTCAGTGGCTGGCCGTCGATATAGTCGAGCAGGCGCATGCGCAGCGGTTGCCCGTCTATTTCCAACGCCAGCAGCATCTGGCCATCGCTAGCCGGGCGCACGGCGGGCACAGGCAAGCCCTGTTCGCGCAGGTAGGCCAGGGCCGCGTGCTGGGCCTCGAGCTCCACCTGGGCGTAGCTGCCGTGGCAGGCCTTGAGCACGAAACGGCCTTGTGGTGCGTCTACACGGAAGTTCAGGTCCTGTTGGCTGCCCAGTGCCGAGAGGTTGCCGGTAATGCCGTAGTGCGTTTGCAGCACGGCATGTGCCTGGGCTTCGCCGAGCACAGGGCTGGGCAGGCCGGAGCGCTGGATCAGCGTGGTCAGGGCAGGGGAGGCGGGCTGGTGTTGTGGGCTGGACATGGGGCTCTACCGTTGCTGCTGGGGTTGACGGTGGAGAATTTATGCCTGATCTGGCTGATGATGGAAGACGATTGTTGTCAGAAAATTTGATGATGGCTTTCGAACCGCCCTGCCTCTACGCCTTTACATTAAATTATTTTCTGCCAATAATTATTGCTATTCAATAATTTCGGATAAAGCCATGATCGACATCTTCCCGCGCCGTGAACTGGCTGCCGACATGGCCAGGCAGCTGTTGAAACCGTCCGCCCTGGATATCGGCTTGAGATCAGGGCTGTTTTTCTCCGGGCTGCGCAGGACTGGCAAAACCACCTTTTTAAAGAACGACTTGATCCCTGCCCTGGAGGAAATGGGTGCATTGGTGATCTATGTCGACCTCTGGAGTGATACCCAGACCAGCCCGGTCGTGCTAGTCCTCGCCGCAGTGCGTAAAGCCCTTGCTGATCTTCAGAAACCTACCTCGGCTTTCTTGCAGAAACTCAAGGCCCTGCGTGGCGCGGAGGTCGAAGTGGCTGGGCTGAAGTTTGGCTTCAACCTGGAAACCTTGGGCACAGAGGGCGGTGTCACACTGGCGGAAGCACTGACCGAGGTTGTGGACCAGGCCAGGACTGACGTCGTGCTGGTCGTCGACGAGGTGCAGCAGGCAATCACAACCGAGGACGGCCAACAGATGATGCTGGCGCTCAAGGCTGCACGCGATGCCATCAATCCGCGCCCGAACACGCCAGGGCACTTCCTGTTCATCGGTACCGGCTCTCACCGGGCAATGGTCAACGAGTTGACCGCGCGGCGTAACCAGGCTTTTGCCGGTGCCACAAATGTGCCGTATCCGGTGCTGGACAGGGACTATGTGGAATTCTGGCTCAAGCGGCTCGCAAAAGATGGCCTGGGCAACTTGCCGTCGCTGGATGTCGCGGCACAGGCATTCAAAACGCTGGGCAGCAGGCCCGAGGAGTTCATTCGTGCACTTCGGCAGTTGGTTCACTCACCTGCGTCCGGGATGGGGCCGGATGAGGTGCTGCCGGTAATCGCATCAACGCTGCGGTCGGCGGCTGCTGACCTGGAGCTGATGAAAGTAGAGGAGCTGGGCGTCCTGGCTGAGGCGATTTTTGCCCGGATCGCATCGGTCGAAGGCGATGCGCGTGGGGTGTTCTCCAACGAAGCGGCGGCCGAGTATTCGAAGTCTGTGGGGCGTGAAGTGCGTGTCGAAGAGATACAGCCGGTTGCCAACGAACTGCTGGCCGCTAACCTGATCATGCGTCGGGGGCATGGGCTGTATGGGGTGACCGACCCCTTTGTACAGGAGATCTGGCGCGAGCGGCAGGAGTTGTTGGGCCGGCTCTGAGCTGCATCTACGTAGGCCAGCTGGCGCCGGCCTCCCGGGGTGTGCAATCTCTCGCGGGGACGGCCTTGTGTCGCGAAACGGCCGCAGGGCGGCCCCCAGATTTCTGCATGAAAGCATAAATCGCCGGGGCTGCTTTGCAGCCCTTTGGCGACACGAGACCGCTCCCATATGTGCGTTATGGCCTGTGATGCCAATCAGCGCATCATGCCCAGCTCGGCATCATCCATCAGCGCCTTGGCCATCGCACTCAGGTAGTGGGCAGCCCAGATCATCATCGGCTTTTCATCCATCAGGCCGGTGATGGTCAGTTCGCGTACATAGCCCATCAGCTCCGAAGATTGCTCGCGGGCATCGCGGCAGGGAATGCCGGGCTCTATGCGGAACAGTGGGTGGGTGCCGTGTTCGCCATGGTAGAAGGTGGTTTTACCGACAGTGAATTGGGTGTCTTCTGTGGTCATTTTTGAATCCCCTGAAAATCCTCGACTGTCTGGACGGGCCCTTTCGCGGGTGAACCCGCTCCCACAGGTACTGTGCAAGTCTTGAAGACTGTGGTGATCCTGTGGGAGCGGGTTTACCCGCGAAGAGGCCAGCCCAGACAACGCAACACTAAAGCCTCAGTGCAAAGTCCGAGGCTCAGCGGGCATCTGCACCTGAACCAGTGCCGACTCAAGCAAAGTCCTAAGCGCCTCCAGCTCATGCATCGAGGTCATCATCAGGATCGAAGCCGGCGATTTGGGCTGCAGTAGCAAGGCCTGATGCACCACGGTGGCCGCGCATAGCGCGTAGTCGGTGGCCTGGATCAGGGTGTCTTCGAGGGAATGGGTATCGTGGGGTGGATCGGGGACCATCTTCAACATCGCATAGTACCTTTGGTGGGGCTTCCACCTGGCTGCTGTCAAACAGTTGGGTGGCAGCTGTACATGGGTTGACAGACCGGCGGACTATGCAAGTTCCGGCGCACGCGAACGTGCCCCATGTACAGCCGCCAAAACAGGCGAGCCGTGTGCATATACCGTTACGGCCTGTCAAAGCCGTGTCGTTGATGAGCAACGACGTGCTGAGACTAGAGTGCTGCCAGAGCAGCCGCAACGGAAAACACGCGGCAGGAGTATGTTTGGGAAATGGCCTACAAGGAAGGGGATAAGTCTGTTTTTTACCTCGCCGAAAGCGGGCTGCGCAGCAGCCCCCAAAAGCTAACTAGCCGCATCCACTTCCAAGAACGCCGCCTCCAGCAACTGCCGGGTATACGGATGCTGCGGCGCATGGAAGATCGCTTGCGCATCCCCTTGTTCCACTACATGCCCATGCTTGATCACCATCAACTGGTGGCTCAACGCCTTGACCACCGCCAGGTCATGGCTGATGAACAGGTAGGTCAGGTTGTATTTCTGCTGCAGATTGCGCAGCAACTCCACCACCTGCCGCTGCACCGTGCGGTCCAGCGCCGACGTAGGTTCATCCAGCAGGATCAGCGCCGGTTTCAATACTAACGCCCGGGCAATGGCAATGCGCTGGCGCTGCCCACCGGAAAACTCATGCGGATAGCGATGCCGCGTGCGTGGGTCCAGCCCCACTTCCTCCAGGGCCGCAATAATCGCTGCTTCCTGTTCCTGCGCCGTGCCGATGCGGTGGATGCGCAACCCTTCGCCGACAATGTCCTCCACGCACATGCGCGGGCTCAGGCTGCCGAACGGGTCCTGGAACACCACCTGCATTTCCCGGCGCAACGGGCGCACGGCCTTCTGGTTCAGCCCTTCCAGATCCTGCCCATGAAAGCGAATGCCGCCCTGGCTGGAGATCAGCCGCAAGATCGCCAAACCCAAAGTCGACTTGCCCGACCCGGACTCGCCGACAATCCCCAGCGTCTGCCCTTGCGGCAAGCTGAAGTTGATCCCGTCCACCGCCTTCACATGGTCGACCGTGCGCCGTAGCAGGCCCTTCTTGATCGGGAACCACACCTTGAGGTCATCCACCTCCAGCAATGGCGCGCCCACCGGGTTGTGCGCCGGCAGCCCGCTGGGTTCGGCATTGATCAGCATCTGCGTGTAGTGGTGCTGCGGTGCGCTGAACAACCTGGCGCATTCGGCCTGCTCGACAATCTGCCCGTGCTGCATCACGCACACACGGTGGGCGATGCGTCGCACCAGGTTCAGGTCATGGCTGATCAGCAGCAGGGCCATGCCCAGACGCGCCTGCAGTTCCTTGAGCAGTTCGAGAATCTTCAACTGCACAGTCACGTCCAGCGCCGTGGTCGGCTCATCCGCAATCAGCAGTTCCGGCTCGTTGGCCAGGGCCATGGCGATCATCACCCGCTGGCGCTGCCCGCCCGACAGCTCATGGGGCAAAGCCTTCAGACGCTTGCGTGGCTCGGGAATGCCGACCATCTCCAGCAGCTCCAGGGTGCGCGCCGTGGCCTCCTTGCCGGTCAGGCCCTTGTGCAGCAGGAGGATTTCGTTGATCTGCTTCTCGATGCAGTGCAGCGGGTTAAGCGAGGTCATCGGCTCCTGGAAGATCATTGCAATGCGGTTGCCGCGAATGCGCTGCATGGTCTTCTCGTTCTGCTGCAGCAGGTCCTTGCCATCGTAGCGGATGCTGCCGCTGGGGTGGCGGGCCAGGGGGTAGGGCAGCAGGCGCAGGAGCGAGTGCGCGGTAACCGATTTGCCCGAGCCACTCTCGCCCACCAGTGCCAGCGTCTCACCCTTGCGGATGTCGAAGCTGATGCCGTTCACAACGCGGTGGGCCTGGTCCCCGGTGACGAACTCCACCGCCAGGTCGCGCACTTCGATCAGGTTCTGTTCACTCATGTCACTTCCTCGGGTCGAAGGCATCGCGGGCGGATTCGCCGATGAACACCAGCAGGCTCAGCATCAGCGCCAGCACGGCGAAGGCGCTGATGCCCAGCCATGGGGCCTGCAGGTTGGACTTGCCCTGGGCCACCAGCTCGCCCAGCGACGGTGCGCCCGGCGGCAGGCCGAAGCCGAGGAAGTCCAGGGCGGTGAGGGTGCCGATGGCGCCGGTGAGAATGAACGGCATGAAGGTCATGGTCGAGATCATGGCGTTGGGCAGGATGTGCCGGTACATGATCGCGCCGTTGCGCATCCCCAGCGCGCGGGCTGCGCGCACGTATTCCAGGTTGCGCCCGCGCAGGAACTCGGCGCGCACCACGTCCACCAGGCTCATCCACGAGAACAGCAGCATGATGCCCAGCAACCACCAGAAGTTGGGTTGCACGAAGCTGGCGAGGATGATCAGCAGGTACAGCACCGGCAGGCCCGACCAGACTTCCAGGAAACGTTGCCCGGCCAGGTCGACCCAGCCGCCATAGAAGCCCTGCAAGGCGCCGGCGATCACGCCGACGATGGAACTGAGCAGGGTCAGCGTCAGGGCGAACAGCACGGAAATGCGGAAACCGTAGATCACCCGTGCCAGCACGTCGCGGCCCTGGTCGTCGGTGCCCAGCCAGTTGTCCGCCGACGGTGGGGCCGGGGCGGGTACCCGCAGGTCATAGTTGATGCTCTGGTAGCTGAACGGGATCGGTGCCCACAGCACGAAGCTGTCTTTCTTCTCCAGCAGCTCGCGGATGTACGGGCTCTTGTAGTTGGCTTCCAGCGGGAATTCGCCGCCGAAGGTGGTTTCCGGGTAGCGCTTGAATGCCGGGAAGTACCATTCGCCGTCGTAGCGCACGGCAATCGGCTTGTCGTTGGCGATCAGTTCGGCGCCCAGGCTCAGGCCGAACAGGATCAGGAACAGCCACAGCGACCACCAGCCACGGCGGTTGGCCTTGAAGCGCTCGAAGCGCCGGCGGTTGAGGGGGGACAAGGCCATGTCAGTGCTCCCGGCTGGCGAAGTCGATGCGTGGATCGACCAGGGTGTAGGTCAGGTCGCCGATCAGTTTCACCACCAGCCCCAGCAGGGTGAAGATGAACAGGGTGCCGAAGACCACCGGGTAGTCACGGTTGATGGCTGCCTCGAAACTCATCAGGCCGAGGCCGTCGAGGCTGAAGATCACCTCGATCAGCAAGGAACCGGTGAAGAAGATGCCGATGAACGCCGAAGGGAAACCGGCAATCACCAGCAGCATGGCGTTGCGGAACACATGGCCGTACAGCACCCGTGGCCGGCTCAGGCCCTTGGCCTTGGCGGTGACCACGTATTGCTTGTTGATCTCGTCTAGGAAGCTGTTCTTGGTCAGCAAGGTCATGGTGGCGAAGTTGCCGATGACCAGCGCGGTGATCGGCAGCACCAGGTGCCAGAAGTAGTCCAGCACCTTACCGGTGGTGCTCAGTTCGTCGAAGTTGTTGGAGGTGAGGCCGCGCAGCGGGAACCAGTCGAAGTAGCTGCCGCCGGCGAACAGCACGATCAGCAGGATGGCGAACAGGAACGCCGGGATGGCGTAGCCGACGATGATCGCCGAACTGGTCCACACGTCGAAATGGCTGCCGTGACGCACGGCCTTGGCGATGCCCAGCGGAATCGACACCAGGTACATGATCAGCGTGCTCCACAGCCCCAGCGAAATTGACACAGGCATCTTCTCGATGATCAGGTCGATAACCTTGGCATCGCGGAAGAAGCTGTCGCCGAAGTCCAGCCGGGCGTAGTTCTTGATCATGATCCACAGGCGCTCGGGCGGCGACTTGTCGAAGCCGTACATGCGTTCGATCTCGGCGATCAGTGCCGGGTCCAGGCCCTGGGCGCCACGGTAGTTGGAGCCGGCCACGGACACTTCGGCACCGCCACCGGCAATGCGGCTGGTGGCGCCTTCGAAACCTTCGAGCTTGGCGATCATCTGCTCGACCGGGCCGCCGGGGGCGGCCTGGACGATGATGAAGTTGATGATCAGGATGCCGAACAGGGTCGGGATGATCAGCAGCAGGCGGCGCAGGATGTAGGCCAGCATGTTATTCGGCCTCGTCCGCAGTGGTTTCGCTGACGGCCGGGGTTACGCCGGGCTTGATCCACCAGGTGTCGATGCCGATGTCGTACTTGGGCGAGACGTCCGGGTGGCCGATGTGGTTCCAGTAGGCCACGCGCCAGGTCTTGATGTGCCAGTTGGGGATCACGTAGTAGCCCCACAGCAGCACGCGGTCGAGGGCCCGGCAGTGGTCGATCAGGCTCTGCCGCGAATCGGCATTGATCAGCTGTTCCACCAGCTGGTCGATGGCCGGGTCGCGCAGGCCGATGAAGTTGCGGCTGCCGGGGTTGTCGGCGGCGGCACTGGACCAGAACTCGCGCTGCTCGTTACCCGGCGAGTTGGACTGCGGGTAGCCACCGACGATCATGTCGTAGTCGCGCGAGCGCAGGCGGGTGATGTACTGGGACACGTCGACCCGGCGGATGTTCAGGTCGATGCCAAGGTCGGCGAGGTTGCGCTTGAACGGCAGCAGGATGCGTTCGAACTCGGTCTGTGCCAGCAGGAATTCGATGCTTACCGGCTTGCCCTGGGCGTCGACCATCTTGTCGTCGACGATCTTCCAGCCGGCTTCCTGCAGCAGCTTGTAGGCCTGGCGCTGCTGTTCGCGGATCATGCCGCTGCCGTCGCTGACCGGGTTGCGGAAGGCTTCGCTGAATACCTGCTCGGGGACCTTGCCACGTAGCGGTTCGAGGATTTTCAGTTCGCTGGGGCTGGGCAGGCCGCGGGCGGCCATTTCCGAGTTTTCGAAATAGCTGCCGGTGCGGGTGTAGGCACCGTTGAACAGCTGCTTGTTGGTCCACTCGTAGTCCAGCAGCAGGCTCAGCGCCTGGCGCACGCGCACGTCCTGGAACACCGGTCGGCGGATGTTGAAGATGAAGCCCTGCATGCCCGTGGGGTTGCCGTTGGGCAACTCTTCCTTGATCAGGCGGCCATCGCGCACGGCGGGTACGTTGTAGGCGGTGGCCCAGTTCTTCGCGCTGACTTCCAGCGCATAGTCGAACGCACCGGCCTTGAGTGCTTCCAGGGCGACAGTGGTGTCGCGGTAGGAGTCGAAGGTCATGACGTCGAAGTTGTAGAAGCCGCGGTTGATCGGCAGGTCCTTGGCCCAGTAGTCCTTGACTCGCTCGTAGCGCACCGAGCGCCCGGCCTTGACCTCGGCAACCTTGTAAGGGCCGCTGCCCAGCGGGATTTCCAGGTTGCCGCGGTTGAACTCGCGGCTTTCGTACCAGTGCTTGGGCAGTACCGGCAGCTGGCCGAGAATCAGCGGCAGCTCGCGGTTGTTCTTGTGCTTGAAGGTGAACAGCACCGTCAGCGGGTCTTCGGCGACCACTTCGGCGACGTCGGCATAGTACTGGCGGTACAGCGGCGCGCCGTCCTTGATCAGGGCATTGAAGGTGAACACCACGTCGTCGGCGCGCATCGGGTGGCCGTCGTGGAAGCGTGCCTCGGGGCGCAGGTAGAAGCGCACCCAGCTGTTGTCCGGGGCTTTTTCGATCTTGCCGGCCACCAGGCCGTACTCGGTGAACGGCTCGTCCTGGCTCTGGCGCATCAGGGTGTCGTAGATGCTGCCGATGTTCTCGGCCGGCACACCCTTGTTGATGAACGGGTTGAGGCTGTCGAAGCCGCCGAAGCTGGACTGGCGGAAGGTGCCACCCTTGGGTGCGTCAGGGTTGACGTAGGCAAAGTGCTTGAAGTCGGCGGGGTATTTTGGGGGCTCGTCGTACAGGGTGAGCGCGTGTTGCGGTGCGGCCAGGGCGGGAAGGCTCAGGCAGGCAAGCAACAGGCTGCCGGCCAACCGGCGCAGTCGGTGCGTTGGCGTCATTGGGCTTTCTCCGAAGTCTTGATCCACCAGCTGTTCAGCCCAAGGGTGTAGGGCGGCGTGGTGACGAAGGCGAACCGGTTGCGGTAGGCCAGGCGATGATTGTCGAGGTACCAGTTGGGGATCATGTAGTACTGCCATGAGAGCACGCGGTCCAGGGCGCGGGCGGCGGCGACCTGATCATCGCGGGTGCGGGCGGCCAGCAGGGTGTCGAGCAGATGGTCGACCACCGGGTCCTTGACCCCAGCATAGTTCTTGCTGCCCTTGGTGGTTGCCTGGCTGGAGTGGAAGTACAGCCACTGTTCGAGGCCCGGGCTCAGGGTCTGGTTCAGGGTCATCAGAATCATGTCGAAATCGAACTGGTCCAGGCGTTGTTTGTACTGGGCGCGGTCCACGGTACGCAAGCGCGCATCGATGCCGATGCTGGCCAGGTTTTCGACATAAGGTTGCAGGATGCGTTCAAGGTTGGGGTTTACCAGCAGCAGTTCCATGCGCAGCTGCTGGCCCTTGCTGTCGACCAGACGTTGGCCGTTCAGCTTCCAGCCGGCCTCGGCGAGCAGGCCGAGGGCCTGGCGCAGGGTCTGGCGGTTGATGCCACGGCCATCGGTATGGCTGACCTTGTAGGGTTCGCTGAACAGGCTGGCCGGCAACTGGTCACGAAACGGTGCCAGTAACAGCCATTCCTTGCCGGTGGGCAGGCCGGTGGCGGCGAATTCGCTGTTGGGGTAGTAGCTGGTCGAGCGGCGGTAGGCGCCGCTGAACAGCGCGCGGTTGGTCCACTCGAAGTCGAGCATCAGCCCCAGTGCCTGGCGTACCCGTGGGTCGCTGAAGGTGGCCCGGCGGCTGTTCATGAACAGGCCCTGGGTTTGCGTGGGGATGCGGTGCGGGATCTGCGCCTTGATCACCTCGCCCCGGCGCACGGCCGGGAAGTTGTAGCCGTTGGCCCAGTTCTTCGCCTGATGCTCGATATAGATGTCGAACTCGCCGGCCTTGAATGCTTCGAAGGCGACCGTGGCGTCGCGGTAGAACTCGTATTCCACGCGGTTGAAGTTGTACTTGCCACGGTTCACCGCCAGGTCCTTGCCCCAGTAGTTCTTTACCCGTTCGAACACCAACCGGCGCCCAGGCTGGACCTGGGTGATGCGGTAAGGGCCGCTGCCCAGTGGAGGCTCGAAGGTGGTGGCCTTGAAGTCACGCTTTTGCCAGTAGTGCTTGGGCAGCACCGGCATTTCGCCCAGGCGCAGGATCAGCAGCGGGTTGCCGGCGCGCTTGAATACGAAGCGGATGCGCAGCGGGCCAAGGATGTCCACCCGCTGCACTTCCTGCAGGTTGGTGCGGTAGATCGGGTGGCCATCCTGGAGCAGCGTGCGGTAGGAGAAGGCCACGTCTGCCGAGGTGATCGGCTTGCCGTCATGCCAGCGGGCCTCCGGGCGCAGGTTGAACACCACCCAGCTGCGGTCCTCGCTGTACTCCACCGAGCGGGCGATCAGGCCGTAGCTGGAGGTCGGTTCGTCGCCGGACGGGTCGTACTGGCCGGTGCCGACCATCAGCGGCTCGTTCAGCTCGCTGATGCCGTACTGCTGGAAATTGGGCGTGGTAATCGGGCTCGACCCCTTGAAGGTGTAGGGGTTGAGGGTGTCGAAGGTTCCGAAAGCCATCGCCCGCAAGGTGCCGCCCTTGGGCGCTTGCGGGTTGACCCAGTCGAAATGGGTGAATGTGGCTGGGTACTTGAGCGTGCCGAACTGCGCGTATCCGTGGCTTTCGCTCACCATCGCGGCTGCGGGAAAGCTCAAGGCCAGGCTGAGAGACAGCAGGAGGGGACGTATCAAGTCGGCATCCGATCCAGAGGCGTTGGGCTTTGATCGGGGTACAGTAACAGCTTGGTGGGGTTGGAAAAAGAGAGGGGGCAGGGGTTTTCCAGTGTGTATTTCTCAGGCCCATTCGCGGGCACGCCCGCTCCCACAGGTACAACACCGGCCTTGATGGCGGTGAAAAACCTGTGGGAGCGGGCGTGCCCGCGAATGGGCTGCAAAGCAGCCCCTGTAACTACATCAATGCGAGAGGTAGACGGTCAGGGTCTGGCCTGGCTTCAGGGCATGGCCGCTGCGCGGGTTCCAGCGCTTGAGGTGTTTCATTTCCACGTTGAAGCGCTTGGCCACCAAGTACAGCGAATCGCCTTTGCGTACCTTGTACTGCGTGGAGCGCTGCCCGGAGGCGGCTACCCGATTGCCAGCAGCGCTCGGCGCGCTGCCACCGCGCAGGGCCAGGACCTGGCCAGCGCGCACGTTGTTGCCGGAGAGACGGTTCCAGCGCTTGATGTCCTTGACCGAAACGCGGTTGGCCTTGGCGATGGCGCCCAGGTTGTCGCCGCGCTTGACCCGGTAGCTGCGCGCCGCCACTGGGGCCTTGGCTTCGGCCACGGCGCGGGCGAACACAGCCTTGTTCGGCTGCAGGCTGACCAGCTGCTCGGGTTTGAGGTTGGACAGGCTGTCGCTCAGCAGCTGCGCCTTGGCAGTGGGTACCAGCAGCTGCTGCGGGCCGTCCACGGTCATGCGCTTCTTGAATGCCGGGTTGAGCTGGATCAGCTCGTCCTCGTCGATGTTGGCGAAGGCCGCTACCCGCGACAGGTCCAGGCGGTCGTTGATGGCCACCGCCTCGAAGTAGGGTTCGTTGGCGATCGGGTTCAGGTTCACGCCATAGGCTTGCGGCGTGAGTACCACCTGCGACAGGGCCAGCAGCTTGGGCACGTAGTCGCGGGTTTCCTGCGGCAGCGGCAGGTTCCAGTAGTCGGTGGGCAGGCCGAGCCGCTCGTTGCGCTCGATGGCGCGGCTGACCGTGCCTTCGCCGGCGTTGTAGGCAGCCAGGGCCAGCAACCAGTCGCCGTTGAACATGTCGTGCAGGCGGCTGAGGTAGTCCAGTGCGGCGTTGGTCGAGGCGGTCACGTCGCGACGGCCATCGTAGAAGTTGGTCTGGCGCAGGTTGAAGTGACGACCGGTGGACGGAATGAACTGCCACATGCCCGCGGCATGGGCGCGCGAGTAGGCCATCGGGTTGTAGGCGCTTTCAATGGCTGGCAGCAGGGCCAGCTCCAGCGGCATGTCGCGTTCTTCGAGGCGCTCGACGATGTAGTGCAGGTAGAGGCTGCCACGCTCGCCGGCGCTTTCGATGAAGCTTGGATTGCTGGCGAACCACAGGCGCTGCTGCTCGATGCGCGGGTTGACGTCGATGTTGTCCTGCAGGGCGAAGCCCTGGCGCATGCGTTCCCAAACGTCCTGCGGTGCCTGTTCGGCCGGCTTTACCAGCAGCGGTGAAGGCTTGTGCTTGATCCGCGCCTGGTAGTTGTGCGCGCGAACGCTATCGGATTCGTCGAGCTGACGGGTGCTCTGGCAGCCCACCAACGTGGCGGCCAGGGCCAGCGCACTGATTTGGGCCAGGCGCGTCAGGGCGACGGAATGAGAGGTTCTGCGGCTACGTGAAGACATCGGCTGACACAGGTTTCCGGGCGAAAAATTTCGGCGATTCTAGAAACCGCTCCGGGCCTGGTCAACCTTTGACCATCGCTTGCGATATATCTTGAGGTTATCAGAAGGTGTCCTTCCAAGACCTCAAGGCAGCAAAAACAGCGACATGCGAGGGGTTTGAATGTCCCTTCCATTCGTCTGCTTTTTGTTTAACTAATGTTTCAGAGGTGCGCAGGAAGGGGTTGGTCAGGCGCTCCAGACCGATCGTTGATGGCAATGTGATGCGATTTTCGGCACGCAAACGGGTAACGTCCTCGAACCGCTGCTGAACGTGCGGGTTGTCGGGTTCCACCGCCTTGGCGAAACGCAGGTTGCTCAGGGTGTATTCGTGGGCGCAGTACACCTCGGTCTGCTCTGGCAGGGCTGCCAGGCGGGCGAGGGCTGGCTGCATCTGTTCGGGAGTGCCTTCGAACATGCGCCCGCAACCGGCGGCGAACAGCGTGTCGCCACTGAACAGCACCGGCGTTGCCGGCTGGTCGCTGAACAAGGCGATGTGCCCCAGGGTATGGCCGGGCACGGCCAGCACCTGGAAGGTCACGCCCAGCACGGTCACCTGGTCACCTTCATCCAGCGCCAGGTCACGGCAGGGAATGCGCTCGTGGGCCGGGCCGCAGACCCGGGCGTCGGTAAGTTGCTTGAGCCGTTCCACGCCGCCGACGTGATCGTTGTGGTGGTGGGTGACCAGTATGTCACTCAGTACCCAGCCGGGGTTGGCCGACAGCCAGCGTTCCACTGGGCCGGCGTCACCCGGATCGACCACCGCGCAGCGGCGTTTGGCAGTATCCTGTAACAACCAGATGTAGTTGTCGGAGAAAGCGGGGAGAGCATCGATCTGTATCATGGTGCGGATCCGATTCGCCTAGCGTGGCACATGAAGGCATCTTATCCGCGATGGCGCGGTGCGAGAACCTTCGAGGGAGAGCGCAATGACCGACCAAGCCTTTGCCCAGGCCGACCCGGACTGGGTCAAGCTGATCAGCCTGGCCCGTGAGTGGTTCAACGGCCCACTCGGCCAACTGATGCTCAGGGAGGAAGAAAAACTGCTGGAAGAAGAGCTCGGGCGCTTCTTCGGGGGTTACCTTGTGCACTACGGGCCCTGCGCCGAGCCACCGCCCAGCGCGCCCCAGGTGCAGCGCAACGTACGCCTCGGTGCGCCGCTGCCGGGGGTGGAGATTGTCTGCGAGGAGCAGGCCTGGCCGCTGAGCGAGCACGCCGCCGACGTGGTGGTGCTACAGCATGGCCTGGATTTCTGCCTTTCGCCCCACGGCCTGCTGCGTGAGGCGGCCAGCGCCGTGCGCCCTGGCGGGCACCTGCTGATCGTCGGGATCAACCCCTGGAGCAGCTGGGGCATGCGCCATTTCTTCAGCCACGGCGCCTTGCGCAAGGCCCGTTGCATCTCGCCGTCACGGGTGGGCGACTGGCTCAACCTGCTGGGCTTCGCGCTGGAGAAACGCCGCTTCGGGTGCTATCGTCCGCCGCTTGCCTCACCGGCCTGGCAGCAGCGCCTGGCGGGCTGGGAACGGGTGGCCGGCGGCTGGCAGAGTTCCGGTGGCGGGGTGTACCTGCTGGTAGCGCGCAAGATGGTGGTGGGCCTGCGGCCGTTGCGCCAGGAGCGTCGCGAGCCGATGGGCAAGCTGCTGCCGCTGCCCCTGGCCAAGGTCAACCGCACGGCGGCCAACCCGGATACTGAAAAGCACTGAACATGAGTGGTACATGAGCGAAAGCGTCGAGATGTTTACCGATGGTGCCTGCAAGGGCAACCCTGGCCCTGGCGGCTGGGGCGTCCTTATGATCTACAAGGGCGTCGAGAAGGAACTGTGGGGCGGCGAACGCGAAACCACCAACAACCGCATGGAACTGATGGCCGCGATCCAGGGCTTGATGGCGCTGAAGCGCGAATGCGAAGTGGTGCTGACCACCGACTCGCAGTACGTGATGAAGGGCATCAACGAATGGATGACCAACTGGAAGAAGCGCGGCTGGAAAACCGCGGCCAAGGAGCCGGTGAAGAATGCCGACCTGTGGCAGCAGCTGGATGAGCAGGTCAACCGCCACAAGGTGACCTGGAAGTGGGTGCGCGGGCATATCGGCCACCCCGGCAACGAACGCGCCGACCAGCTGGCCAATCGTGGGGTCGATGAGGTGCGCGCCAAGCGCTGAGCTGGGGTACAATTCCGGCCTTTGTAATTGATGCAAGTTGGAGCGCCCCGCGTGGAGCAGCAGCAAGATAAACGGTTCGTCATTCTCGATACCGAAACCACGGGTATGCCGGTCAGCGAAGGCCACCGGATCATCGAGATCGGCTGTGTCGAGGTCATCGGCCGGCGCCTGACCGGGCGGCACTTCCACGTCTACCTGCAGCCGGACCGCGAGAGTGACGAGGGCGCCATCAACGTCCACGGCATCACCGATGCCTTCCTGGTCGGCAAGCCACGCTTTGGCGATGTCGCAGAGGAGTTCTTCGAGTTCATCCAGGGCGCCACGCTGGTCATCCACAACGCGGCGTTCGACGTTGGCTTCATCAACAACGAATTTGCCTTGCTGGGCCAGCAGGACCGCGCGGACATTTCGCAGCACTGCACCATCCTCGACACCCTGCTGCTGGCGCGCGCGCGCCACCCGGGGCAGCGCAACAGCCTGGATGCGCTGTGCAAACGCTACGATATCGACAATTCGGGCCGTGAGCTGCACGGCGCATTGCTCGACTCGGAATTGCTGGCTGACGTCTACCTGGCAATGACCGGTGGCCAGACCAGCCTGTCGCTGGCCGCGCATGGGGCAGAAGCCGGGGATGAAGGGACGGGTGCTGGTGGCAGCGAGATTCGCCGTATTACCGGGCGTGTGCCCGGGCGGGTGATCATGGCCAGTGCCGAGGAGCTGGAGGCGCATGCCGAGCGCCTGGCGGCCATTGCCAAGTCGGCGGGTGGGCCATCCATGTGGCAGGCTCTGACCGAGACACCTGCTGGCTGATCTTTCGCCTGCTCCGGCCCTTTCGCGGGTGAACCCGCTCCCACAGGTTCATCACAAGTTCCGAAGCCGGTGATGTACCTGTAGGAGCAGCCTTGTGCTGCGAAGAGGCCATTTCTGCTGAAGAAGATCTGTTGCCCTACCGGCCTCTTCGCAGCACAAGGCTGCTCCTACAGATCCTGCGCATGTCTTGAAGGCGATGCCGGCCCTGACCACACAGGTTCTACTACCCTGAAATGGACGCCATGTCCTTCGGAGGTAGCCACCTGATGTACAAGGACCTCAAGTTCCCCATCCTCATCGTGCACCGCGCCATCAAGGTTGACAGCGTCGCTGGCGAGCGTGTGCGGGGCATCGCCGAGGAACTGCGCCAGGACGGCTTTGCCATCCTCGCCGCCGCCGACCATGCCGAGGCCTGCCTGGTCGCTGCCACCCACCATGGCCTGGCCTGCATGCTGATTGCCGCCGAGGGGGTCGGCGAGAATACTCACCTGCTGCAGAACATGGCCGAGCTGATCCGCCTGGCCCGCCTGCGCGCCCCCAACCTGCCGATTTTCGCCTTGGGCGAACAGGTGACCCTGGAAAACGCCCCCGCCGAAGCCATGAGCGAGCTCAACCAGTTGCGGGGCATCCTCTACCTGTTCGAAGACACCGTGCCGTTTCTTGCGCGCCAGGTGGCGCGTGCCGCACATATCTACCTGGACGGCCTGCTGCCGCCGTTCTTCAAGGCCCTGGTGCAGCACACCGCGCAGTCCAATTATTCCTGGCACACCCCGGGCCACGGCGGCGGCGTGGCCTATCGCAAAAGCCCAGTGGGCCAGGCCTTTCACCAGTTCTTCGGGGAAAACACCCTACGCTCGGACCTGTCCGTTTCCGTGCCGGAGCTGGGTTCGCTGCTCGATCACACCGGCCCCTTGGCCGAAGCCGAAGCCAGGGCTGCGCGCAACTTTGGCGCCGACCACACCTTTTTCGTCATCAACGGCACCTCCACGGCCAACAAGATCGTCTGGCACGCCATGGTCGGCCGCGACGACCTGGTGCTGGTGGACCGCAACTGCCACAAGTCGGTGGTGCATGCGATCATCATGACCGGTGCCATTCCCCTCTATTTGTGCCCGGAGCGCAACGAGCTCGGGATCATCGGCCCGATCCCGCTCAGCGAGTTCAGCCCCGAGGCGATCCAGGCGAAGATCCAGGCCAACCCTCTTGCTCGCGATCGCGGGCAGCGCATCAAGCTGGCGGTGGTGACCAACTCCACCTACGACGGCCTGTGCTACCACGCCGGCTTGATCAAGCAGACCCTGGGCGCCAGTGTCGAGGTGCTGCACTTCGACGAGGCCTGGTTCGCCTATGCGGCATTCCACGAGTTCTTTACCGGGCGCTATGCCATGGGCACGGCCTGCGCGGCAGACAGCCCGCTGGTGATCAGCACCCATTCCACCCACAAGCTGCTGGCCGCGTTCAGCCAGGCCTCGATGATTCATGTGCAGGATGGGGCCAGGCGCCAGCTGGACCGTGACCGCTTCAACGAAGCGTTCATGATGCACATCTCGACCTCGCCGCAGTACAGCATCCTCGCTTCGCTGGACGTGGCCTCGACCATGATGGAAGGGCCGGCCGGGCGTTCGCTGCTGCAAGAAATGTTCGACGAGGCGCTGAGCTTTCGCCGTGCCCTGGCCAACCTGCGCGAGCACATCGCCGCCGACGACTGGTGGTTCAGCATCTGGCAGCCGCCGAGCGCCGAAGGCATCCACCGCCTGGCCGCGCAGGACTGGCTGCTGCAGCCGGGGGCGGAGTGGCACGGCTTTGGCGAAGTGGCAGACGACTATGTGCTGCTCGACCCGCTGAAGGTGACCCTGGTGATGCCGGGCCTGAGCGCGGGCGGTGCACTGGGCGAGCATGGCATCCCGGCGGCAGTGGTCAGCAAGTTTCTCTGGGAGCGGGGGCTGGTGGTGGAGAAAACCGGCCTGTACAGCTTCCTGGTGCTGTTCTCCATGGGCATCACCAAGGGCAAGTGGAGCACCTTGCTCACCGAGTTGCTGGAGTTCAAGCGCCACTATGACGGCAATACCGCCCTGAGCGACTGCCTGCCGAGCGTGGTGGCTGCCGATGCCTCACGCTACCAGGGCATGGGGCTGCGCGATCTGTGCGACCAGTTGCATGGCTGCTACCGTACCAATGCCACGGCCAAGCAACTGAAACGGTTGTTCACGCGCTTGCCGGAGGTGGCCGTGAGCCCGGCCCGGGCCTATGACCAGATGGTGCGCGGTGAGGTGGAGGCGGTGCCGATCGAGGCGCTGCTGGGGCGGGTGGCAGCGGTGATGCTGGTGCCGTACCCGCCTGGTATTCCGTTGATCATGCCGGGGGAGCGGTTTACCGAGGCGACCCGCTCGATAGTCGATTACCTGGCCTTCGCCCGGGCGTTCAACCAGGGCTTCCCAGGTTTCGTCGCCGACGTGCACGGCCTGCAGAATGAAAGCGGCCGCTACACGGTGGACTGCATCAAGGAATGCGAATGATCTCGACGCCGCTGCGTGCCAGTTCGAAGCGGTTTTCACCCAGATGGTTGACCTTGTCGCCGATGGCCAGGCGATAGGTGGTGATGGGCGCGCCCAGCGTGCTGCCGTCGGTTTGCAGGGTCGACTCCTGGAACTCGTGCACGGGGTAGATGCGGCCTTCGGCGTCACGGGCGTGGAATTGGCCGACCATTACTGCTGCCATTTGGGTGGAAACCTCTGAATTGCGTGGGAAATGTCTGCAGGCATAGACCGTGTAACAGCGTCGGAAGTTTTCGCCCCGCGGAAAAAAAACCAAAGCGCCGAGGAACGGTCATCTATAACTACAACGTCCCTTTACTCAGCAAAGGTTGGAATTGCCATGAGCCAGGTGTATTCGGTAGCGGTTGTCGTCGGTAGCTTGCGCAAGGACTCCTACAACCGCAAGATCGCCCGCGCACTCTCGGAGCTGGCGCCGTCCAGCCTTGCCCTGAAGATCGTCGAGATTGGCGATTTGCCGCTGTACAACGAGGATGTCGAGGCCGAAGCAGCGCCGGAAGCGTGGAAGCGTTTTCGCGACGAGATCCGCCGCAGTGATGCGGTGCTGTTCGTCACCCCAGAGTACAACCGCTCGGTGCCTGGCGGCCTGAAGAATGCCATCGATGTGGGTTCGCGGCCCTACGGGCAAAGTGCCTGGAGTGGCAAGCCGGCGGCGGTGGTCAGTGTGTCGCCTGGGGCCATTGGTGGCTTTGGCGCCAACCATGCCGTGCGTCAGTCGCTGGTGTTTCTGGACATGCCGTGCATGCAGATGCCCGAGGCCTACATCGGTGGTGCGGCTAGCCTGTTCGAGGATTCGGGCAAGCTCAATGACAAGACCCGGCCGTTCTTGCAGGCGTTTATCGACAAGTTCGCTTCCTGGGTGAAGTTGAACAGGGCGGTTTGATTCGCGATCGTTGAATGGACGGTCTCTTTGTAGGAGCAGCCTTGTGCTGCGAAGAGGCCGGTACAAATCACACATCAATAGGATCTGTACCGGCCTCTTCGCAGCACAAGGCTGCTCCTACAGAAGCGGAGCGCGGCATGTTCTAGCGGAAGCTGTAGGAAACCCCGGCATACACGCCAAAGCCTTCGCCTGGCGTCGAACGGGCCTCATCCTTTCCAGCATCGTTGTAGCCAGGTGTCACCGTCGCCGCATAACGCTTGTTGGTCAGGTTGCGCAGGTCCAGCCAAGTCTGCCAGTCCTGCTTCGGTGAATCCCAGCCCAGGCGTGCGCCGAGCAAGGCATATTCATCGGCGTGGTAACTGTTGGCGTAGTCCACCTGCACCTTCGACGCCATCTGCGTGTTCACCCCGGCGTAGAAACCGCTCGGCCAGTCATAGCGCAACTCGGCCTGGTAGTAGTGCATGGGGATGCCCGGCAGGCGGTTGTCGCCGAACTTGTCGTCATCGCGGTAGTGGAAGTCACTGAGGGTGTAGGCCTGGCGCAAGCTCAGCCTGCCAGTACCGGCGCGTTCCCACAGGGTACTGTCGAGGCCGGCTTCCACGCCCTGGTGCACGGTGGCGCTGGCGTTGAATTCCTTGGCCGGAGCGCCTTGCACGATCTCCACCGCCAGCAATTCATGGCGAACCTGCGAGTAGTACCACGCCAGGTCCCAATGCCCCAATGCCGATTCGCCGCGTGCACCCAATTCCAGTGTGGTGGCCGTCTGGTTTTGCATCTCGATCGGTTGGTTGGCTGTAGGCGCACTCCAGATCAGGGCCCAGGGATGGGGCGGCTCTACCGAGCGGCTCAGGTTGCCGTACACCTGCAAGTCCGGGCTGATGTCATAGCGCAGCCCCAGGCGTGGAGCATAGTCCCAGTCATGCTGGCTCACTTTGCCGCCCCCGGCAGGGTGGTAAGTGACATCACTTTCACGGCGGGTATAGATCATCGCCAGGCCAGTGGTCAGCCACAGGTTCGGTACCAGCTCCAGGTCATTGCCCACATGCAGCACGGTGTCCGAACCCTGGTAGCTGAAGTCACGGGTGCGCTCACCGAACACGTCGCCATTACGGGTGAACTGTGAAGCACCGCTGTTGGGCAGGTGCTTGGTGGTGCGCCAGCCGACGGTGGTCTTGCTCTCGTGGCCGAACAGGGTGTCGCGGCGGAAGTAGTTCAAGGTGCCGCTCACATCGGTATAGGCCACCTTCAGGCGCATCGGGCCTTCGCGCAGGTCCATCGGGTAGTCGTGGTAGACCAGGCCGGCTTCCAGGCGCGCATCGTCGTCGAGGTAGAAGGTGGTCTTGTTGCCTACCCAAGTGCTGCCCGGTTGCGGGCGGCTGTCGTCGCGGGCCAGGTAGGCCGGGTTGGCCGCGCGTGGGTGATGCTTGATCTGCTCCTTGGTCAGGCGCCCGGCCAACTCGTTCTCGGTTTCCCGGTAGCGCAGGTAGAAGCGGGTTTCCAGGTTCGGGTTGAAGCGGTAGCCGACATTGGCCGCCACACCCTTGGCACTGCCGCTGCTGTGCGCCTGGTAGCCGTCATATTCCGAATCGGTCAGGGCCACGTAGTAGTCGAGGTTGCCCAGTACCTGCCCCGAGCTGATGTGCCGATGCTGGTAGCCGCGGCTGCCGACTTCGTAGCGCACCTGCAGCGGCGCGGCGTCGTAGCCGGTGTGGGTGACGTAGTTGATCGCACCGCCCAGGGCGAGGGAGCCCTGGTCGAAGCCGTTGGCGCCGCGCAGCACTTCGGCACGGCTCAGCCACAGCGGCTCGAACAGCTCGTAGGGCGTACCGCCCGGGCCGGTCAGGGGCAGGCCGTCGAACATCGTGTACACCCCGGAGCCATGGGCCCCCGGTGCGCGGTTGATGCCCGAACCGCGGATCGACAGTTTGATGCCATCGTTGCCCGCCGATTGCGCGAACACCCCGGGCTGGTAGGCCAGTACATCCTGGTTGCTGGCAACCCGGCCTTGCCCTACACGCTGCATGTCCACCAGGTTGCTTGCGCCCGGCACTTCGTGCAGGCGTTCGCTGGCTGCGGTCAGGTCGTTCTGCTCCTCATCGGTGATCAGCACCTGGCCCAACTCGACCGAAGGTGCCGCCAGGGCGGGCTGGGAGGCAACGAAAGCAGCCAGCAGGCCGAGGCAGGATGGTGGGGGCAAAACGCAACGCATTGTACGACTCCAGGCGAAAGGCGAATGGACAACGGCGTTGAGACGAGCGAAATGCCGCTTGGAGCACGAGGAAAGTCGACAAAAATCGCGCAACCTTCGTCAGACGGTTTTGTACGAAAGTTCTTTACAAGCCGTAGCGATGGAGCAGGGCGACCCGCGCTTCGTAAGGTGATTGCAGACCGGCAGCGATGCCTCGCTCAATCACCCGTGGAGTTCAAACATGACTGACAACGCACGACACTCGCAGCAACCCCTGGCGGACGCCCCGGTTCGCCTGACGCCACGTGAACGGCAAGTGCTGTTGTGGTGTGCCTACGGAAAGAGCTCGTGGGAGATTGGCCAGATCCTGGAATGCAAGGAATCGACGGTGAACTTCCATGTGTCGAACATCCTGCGCAAGTTCGATGTGCCCACGCGGGTGGCTGCAGTGATCAAGGCCATTCGCTACGGCATGCTGGCCGAGCAGTGAGGGGGTGAAGCATGGGCAACGATCCTCGGTTACGGCGTTTTGCCGATTGCCATGACCCCTTCTGGCCACGGGTGGAACTGAACAGGCTGCGTGAGCGCCTGAACCTGCGGCGGCCTGTCAGTGAGGCTGTGCTGGAAGTGGCCGCACGCTGCGCTGCCATCGACGCTGCACGCGAATTCGCGCGCTGGCGCGCGGTGTTGCGAGAACGGGGCTACAAGCGTCTCGAGGATGTGGCCGGGCATGACCACGGGCGTGCATTGCGGGTGTGCTATATCCGCTTTGTCGAAGCCGCGGTCATGCACTACCTGGGCTCGACCGCCTACCTGCCCGCCGCACACCGAGGGGCTGCTCATGACTGAAAAATCTGTTGTCGACAGCCTGGCCCCGGCGCTGGTGGAGTTGCTGGGCGTGGATGGCAATGTCCTGTTCGCTGCGCTGCTGGGGGCTTTGCTGGTGAGTGCGGCGCGCGACCGCTTGATCACCAACACGGCCAGGCGCCTGACGCTGGGCAAGAAACTCTTGCTGGTGTTCGTGACCGTGGGGGTTGGCCACCTGTTCGAGCCGCTGGTTTCGTCACTGGTGCCCTTGCTGAGCCGTGGCATGGCGGGGTTCGTGGCTGCCGTGGTGGTTATCCCCATCAGCCTCAAGGTGATGGTCTGGCTGGATACGCTGGACCCGCGTGAACTCATCCAGCGCTGGCGCCGCCGGGGCTAGCCGCTGGCGGCATTGGGCGAGCGACTGGTCAGCGCGCTCAATTGCCGCTCCAGCTGCTGGATGCGTTGTTTGTCCTGAACCAGCAGGAGAACGGCTTGGCGATCGGCAAGCGACAGGGTGCGCAGGCGCGCGAGCATGTCCTGTTCCCAGCCCTCGTCGTCAAGGCCTGCGCGATGTCGTTCGGGTTCACCCAGCAGCAGCCAGTCCAGTGAGCACGCATACTGCCTGGCGATGTCTATGCAAAGTGAATAAGGAATGCTGTCGCGCACCTTCCAGCTGCTCAATGTCTGCGGGCTGATCGAGAGCGCTCTGGACAGCTCGGCGTCAGATTCCGTAGCAGTCAGAAGCTTCAGCCTCGTCAGCACCGAAGCAAGTACGTGGGTACTCATAACAAATATCCATGACTGGTTTAATGATATTCCATGGGCTTAAACTACTCGTTATGAATACAGCCCTGCGTTTTAAGGAGCATTCCTGCAATGAGAAGCATCAAACTGAAGAATACACCTATATATGCAGCCAATACTGACAAAACCGGACGACTATTCTCACAGAAGGTAAGCCCGAACAATGCTTGCAGGTACTTGCCGTGAGTACATACAAGCTGGTTTGCCCGCATTGCCACAGCCGGATGCGTATACGCACCAGTGAAGGGCGTCATATTTTCCTGCGGATCGCCTATTTGCAATGCACCAACGAGGCCTGTGGCTGGTCGGTGCGTGCCGAGTTCGAGATGACCCATGAGCTCTCGCCCAGCGGCATGCCCAACCCGGAAGTGTACCTGCCTTCGGCCAACGGTGATTTACGCAAGGCAGCGCTGCCGGGGGCCGTCCAGGACAATCCTGGTGAATAAGCCTTCATGCTCACGGATAAAAGCGTGCAGATAAAAAAACACCCCGCATAAGCGGGGTGTCTTGTTTTGCCGGGGCGATCAGCCGATCAGTTGCAGGCCGGCTTGCTGGACCATTTCCAGCAGCGGTTGCGGGTACACACCCAGCACGAAGGCGAGAATGGCGATGGCCAGCAGCATGACGCCGCCGGTGCGCTGTTCCCATTTCAGCGGGGCGTCGTGGCGACGCAGGTTCGGCTCGACCAGGTACAGGGTGACCATGACGCGCAGGTAGTAGTAGACACCGATGGCGCTACCGATCACCAGGGCACCGACCAGCCACCACAGGTGCGACTCGACGCCGGTGGCGATGATGTAGAACTTGCCGATGAAGCCGGCGGTCAGCGGGATACCCGCCAGCGACAGCATCATCACGGTCAGTACCGCAGTCAGGTACGGACGGCGCCAGAACAGGCCGCGGTACTCGTACAGTGCATCGGCGTCACGGCCGCCGTAAGGCGAGGACATCAGGGTGATGACACCGAAGGCGCCCAGGCTGGTGATCACGTAGGTGACCAGGTACACGCCCATGGCTTCCAGGGCCAGGCCCTTGCTGGCGACCAGGGCGATGACCAGGTAACCGAAGTGGGCGATGGACGAGTAACCGAGCAGGCGCTTGAGGTTGCTCTGGGTCAGTGCCAGCAGGTTACCGATCAGGATCGAGGCCACGGCAATCACCGCCAGTACGGTGCTCAGCGCGCCGCTGCTGGCAGCAGGGGAGAGCATGAACAGACGCACGACAACGGCGAACACCGCAACCTTGCTGGCGGTTGCCAGGAAGGCGGCGACCGGTGCCGGGGCGCCTTCGTACACGTCCGGGGTCCACAGGTGGAACGGTACCAGCGACAGTTTGAAGGCCAGGCCGACCAGCATCATGCCCAGGCCCAGCTGGGCCACCAGGCTTGGCATGCTGGTGGCGGCCAGGGCCTTGCCGATCTGGTCGAAGCTCAGGCTGCCGGCGTCGGCGTACAGCAAGGCCATGCCGAACAGCAGGAAGGCCGAGCCTGCGGCCGACAGCACCATGTACTTGATGCCGGCTTCCAGCGAGCGCTTGTTGAAGAAGGCATACGCCACCAGGCCATAGACCGGTACCGACAGCAGCTCCAGGCCGATGAACAGGCCGGCCAGGTGGTTGGCGCTGACCAGCACCAGGCCACCGAGGGCCGACATCAGCAGCAGCAGGTACAGTTCTTCACGGTTGCCCGGGAAACCCTTGGAGCCTTCGCCGAGGTAGGCGTGGGCAAGGGTGACGCAGGCCAGCGTCGCCACCAGGATGATCGCCATGTACAGGCAGGCGAACTTGTCGATGGTGATCAGCGGGGTGACCGCCAGCGGCGCAACCTTCAGCGCCGGCAGGATCGACAGCAGGGCCAGGTTGAGGCCCACGGTGGACAGCAGGAAGGTCTGCGAGTGGTTGCGCTTCCAGGCGATCGCCAGCATCACCACCACCGTGGTGATGGTGGTGATCAGCATCGGCGCCAATGCGATGAAGTGTTGAGTGGTGAATTCCATAGCGCTCTTACCGGGCCGAAGCGAGTTGAGTGAAAGCGGAACCGAGCCACTGCTGCACACCACTCATGGTGGCGGCAGAGGTGTCGAGGAACGGCTGCGGATACACGCCCAGCAGGATCAGCAGTACCGCCAGACCCAGGACCATGATCAGTTCGCGTCCGTCCATGCCGGCCAGCACGGTGTCGGTCTTGGCCGGGCCGAAGTAGGCGCGGTGGATCATGATCAGCGAGTACACCGAACCGAACACCAGGCCAGTGGTGGCGATCACGGTGATCCAAGGCACGCTGGCGAAGCTGCCGATCAGGATCAGGAACTCGCCGACGAAGTTGCCTGTACCGGGCAGGCCCAGGGAGGCGGCGGCGAAGAACAGGCTGATGGCCGGCAGGTAGGCGATGCGGTGCCACAGGCCACCCATCTGGCGCATGTCACGGGTGTGCAGGCGCTCGTACAGCTGGCCGGCCAGGATGAACAGCGCGGCAGCGGACAGGCCGTGGGCCAGCATCTGGATCACCGCGCCTTGCAGGGCCTGCTGGCTGCCGGAATAGATACCGATCAGCACGAAGCCCATGTGCGAGACGCTGGAGAAGGCGACCAGGCGCTTGATGTCGGTTTGCGCAAAGGCCAGGAAGGCACCGTAGAAGATACCGATCAGGCCCAGGGTCATGGCGATTGGCGCAAATTCGGCCGAGGCGTTCGGGAACAACGGCAGGGCGAAGCGCAGCAGGCCGTAGGCCGCAGTCTTCAGCAAGATACCGGCCAGGTCCACGGAACCTGCGGTCGGTGCCTGGGCGTGAGCGTCAGGCAGCCAGGAGTGGAACGGCACCACCGGCAGCTTCACCGCGAAGGCGATGAAGAAGCCCAGCATCAGCAGGTATTCGGTACCGGCTGGCAGTTCGGCCTTGAGCAGGTCGCTATAGTTGAAGGTGATCACGCCGGTGTTGGTGTAGTTGACCAGCACCAGGCCGAGGATCGCCACCAGCATGATCAGGCCGCTGGCCTGGGTGAAGATGAAGAACTTGGTCGCCGCGTAGATCCGGGTCTTCTTGCCGTCCGACGAGCTGTGACCCCAGAGCGCGATGAGGAAGTACATCGGCACCAGCATCATTTCCCAGAAGAAGAAGAACAGGAACAGGTCCAGGGCCAGGAACACACCGACCACGCCGCCAAGGATCCACATCAGGTTGAGGTGGAAGAAGCCGACGTGACGCTGGATCTCTTTCCAGGAACACAGTACCGACAGCACACCGAGCAGGCCGGTGAGCAGGATCATCAGCAGCGACAGGCCGTCGAGGGCCAGGTGGATGCTGATGCCGAAACGCTGGATCCACTGGACTTTGTATTCCAGGGCCCAGGCAGGCTCGGCGCCCGGAGCGGGTGCCAGGGTGTAGTCGCCGTTACCCCACAGCCACAGGCCGATGCCGAGCAGAAGGGACATGGTCAGCAGCGCGATCCAGCGCGGCAGGGTGGCGCCGAAGCGCTCACCCAGCCAGCACAGGAAGCCGCCGATGAAGGGGATCAGGATCAGCCAAGGCAAAATCATGACGGGTTCGTTTCCTTTTGCAGGGTCGCAAGGTTCGCAAGGTTCATGGTCATACCGCGGCCACTACCACAGCGCCGAGTACCAGCACTGCGCCAACGGCGATCGAAGCGGTGTACCAGCGCAGCTGGCCGGTCTCGGTCTTGCTCATGGCGACGTGGCCGCCGCGAGCCAGGCGAGGAATCAGGCCGATGCTGCGGTCAACCGGATCCTTGCGCAGGATGTGGCTGATCAGCAGGTAAGGTTTGACGAACAGCTTGTCGTAGATCCAGTCGAAGCCCCAGGCGGCGAACCACCAGGCCGACAGGACACGACCGATACCGCTGTTGGCGACGGCGCTGACGAAGCGGCGCTTGCCCAGGAACAGCAGGGCCGACAGCAGGATACCGGCGATGGCGATGGCGCCCGAAGTGATCTCCAGCGCGTGCTTGGCTTCGCCACCGGCGTGGCCGGCGCTTTCAGGCAGCACACCTGCCAGCGGCGGGGTGATCCAGGCGCCGACGAAGGTCGACAGCACGATCAGCACGCCCAGCGGCAGCCAGTGGCTGATGCCGTGGCCAGCGTGGGCTTCGGTCTTGGCTTCGCCGTGGAAGGCGATGAAGATCAGGCGGAAGGTGTACAGCGAGGTCATGAACGCACCGACCAGGCCGGCGTACAGCAGGCCGGTGTTGCCGCTGGCGAAGGCTTCCCAGAGGATCTCGTCCTTGGAGTAGAAGCCCACGGTCACGATCGGCAGGGCAGCCAGGGCAGCGCCACCGACCACGAAGCTGGCGTAGGCCAGCGGCAGTTTCTTCCAAAGGCCGCCCATCTTGAAGATGTCCTGCTCGTGGTGGCAGGCAACGATCACCGCACCGGAGGCAAGGAACAGCAGGGCCTTGAAGAAGGCGTGGGTCATCAGGTGGAAGATCGCCGCGTCCCAGGCGCCAACGCCCAGGGCCAAGAACATGTAGCCGATCTGGCTCATGGTCGAGTAGGCGAGGATGCGCTTGATGTCGGTCTGCACCAGCGCGGCGAAGCCGGCCAGTACCAGGGTCACGCCACCGACCACCCCTACCAGGTGCAGGATGTCCGGCGCCAGCAGGAACAGGCCGTTGGTACGGGCGATCAGGTACACGCCCGCGGTCACCATGGTTGCCGCGTGGATCAGCGCGGAGACCGGAGTCGGGCCGGCCATCGCGTCGGCCAGCCAGGTCTGCAGTGGCAGCTGGGCCGATTTACCGACCGCACCACCCAGCAGCATCAGGGTTGCCAGCACCATCCAGGTGTCGCCAGCCTGGAACTTCTGCGGTGCCAGCACCAGCAGTTCCTGCACGTTCAGGGTACCCAGCTGGACGAACAGGATGAACAGGCCGATGGCCATGAACACGTCGCCGATACGGGTGACGATGAATGCCTTGAGTGCCGCGTTACCGTTGTTGCGGTTGCTGTAGTAGAAACCGATCAACAGGTACGAGCACAGGCCCACGCCTTCCCAGCCGAAGTAGATGAACAGCAGGTTGTCGCCCAGCACCAGGAACAGCATGCTGGCGATGAACAGGTTGGTGTACGCGAAGAAGCGCGAGTAACCGGCTTCGCCACGCATGTACCAGGAAGCGAACAGGTGGATCAGGAAGCCGACACCGGTGACAACGCCGAGCATGGTGACCGACAGGCCGTCCAGGTACAGGGTGAAGTTCGGCGCGAAGCCGTCCACCGACATCCACTGCCACAGCAGCTGGCTGTACGCGCCGCCTTCAGGCGGGGCGACATTGAATTGCCAGATGACGTAGGCGGCGGTGGCGGCCGAAAGGCCTACCGAGCCGACGCCGATCAGGGCGGACAGGTTCTCCGAGAACCGCCCGCGCGAGAACGACAGCAGCAGGAAGCCGACGAGGGGGAAGACGAAAGTCAGGAAGAGAAGGTTCATCCGCGCATCTCACTGGCAGCATCGATGTCGAGAGTGTGGAAGCGGCGATACAGCTGCAGCAGGATGGCCAGGCCAATACTGGCCTCGGCGGCTGCCAGGCTGATCACCAGAATGAACATCACCTGGCCGTCGGGCTGGACCCAACGGGCACCGGCGACGACGAACGCCAGGGCAGAGGCGTTCATCATGACTTCCAGGCTCATGAGCACGAAGAGGATGTTGCGGCGGACCATCAGGCCAACCAGACCTAAGCAGAACAGGATGCCGGCGACTGCCAGACCATGCTCGAGAGGGATAGCACCCATGATTTACTCCTTCGCCTCGTTGCGGCCCAGGTGGAAGGCGGTGACGGCCGCGGCCAGCAGCAGCATCGAAGCCAGTTCGACCACCAGCAGGTAAGGGCCGAACAGGCTGATGCCGACTTCTTTCGGGCCCACGGTGGTACCGCTGATGCCGGCGCCGCTCGGGGTGACGAACAGCACGTACAGCAGCTCCAGCAGCAGCAGGGCGGCGAGGATCACCGGCCCGGCCCAGATACCGGGCTTGAGCCAGCCCCGTTCCTGGGCGACCGAAGCCGGCCCGAGGTTGAGCATCATCACCACGAACACGAACAGCACCATGATGGCGCCGGCGTAGGCGATCACTTCCAGGGCGCCGGCGAACGGCGCACCCAGGGCGAAGAAGATCATGGCCACGGAAATCAGCGAAATGATCAGGTAAAGCAAGGCGTGCACAGGGTTGGTGCCGGTCACCACCCGAAGGGTGGAGACCACGGCGATCCCGGATGCGAAGTAGAAAGCGAATTCCATCTTTCTGTCCTTATGGGAGCAAGCTCTTCACGTTGATCGGCTCGGCTTCGTTCTGTGCAGAGCCCTTCGGCTTGCCAGCGATTGCCATGCCGGCAACACGGTAGAAGTTGTAGTCAGGGTTCTTGCCGGGGCCGGAGATCAGCAGATCTTCTTTCTCGTACACCAGGTCCTGACGCTTGAACTCGGCCATTTCGAAATCCGGAGTCAGCTGGATCGCGGTGGTCGGGCACGCTTCTTCACACAGGCCGCAGAAGATGCAGCGCGAGAAGTTGATGCGGAAGAACTCCGGGTACCAGCGGCCGTCCTCGGTCTCGGCCTTCTGCAGCGAGATGCAGCCGACCGGGCAGGCCACCGCGCAGAGGTTGCACGCTACGCAGCGCTCCTCGCCATCGGGGTCGCGGGTGAGGACGATGCGGCCGCGGTAGCGCGGCGGCAGGTACACGGGTTCTTCGGGGTACTGCAGGGTGTCGCGCTTGCGGAACCCGTGGGAGAACACCATTGCCAGGCTGCGCAGCTGGGTGCCGGTGCCCTTAACGATGTCGCCGATATACTTGAACATGGGTCAAATCCTCACTGGGCCGCGACGGCTGGCGTGTTGTAGAGCACGATCGCAGCGGTCACCAGCAAATTGATCAGGGTCAGCGGCAGGCAGAACTTCCAGCTGAAGTCCATCACCTGGTCATAGCGTGGGCGCGGGATCGATGCGCGCAGCAGAATGAACAGCATGATGAAGAACGCGGTCTTCAGCGCGAACCACAGGAACGACAGTTGCGGCAGGATGCCGAACGGGCCGTGCCAGCCGCCGAAGAACAGGGTTACCAGCAGCGCCGAGATGAGGATGATGCCGATGTACTCACCGACGAAGAACATGCCCCATTTCATGCCGGCATACTCGATGTGGTAGCCGTCGGCCAGTTCCTGTTCCGCTTCGGGCTGGTCGAACGGGTGACGGTGAGTCACGGCGACGCCAGCGATGAAGAAGGTGCAGAAGCCGAAGAACTGCGGAATGATGAACCACAGGTTCTGGGCCTGGTATTCAACGATGTCGCGCATGTTGAACGAACCCACCTGCACCACCACGCCCATCAGCGCCAGGCCCAGGAACACTTCGTACGACACGGTCTGTGCCGAGGCACGCAAGCTGCCCAGCAGGGCGTACTTGTTGTTCGACGACCAGCCGGCGAACAGCACCGCGTAGACCGACAGGCCGGCCATGGCGAAGAAGAACAGCAGGCCGATGTTCAGGTCGGCGACGCCCCAGGTCGGGGTGATCGGGATGACCACGAAGGCGATCAGCAGGGCGCTCATGGCCACTACCGGTGCCAGGGTGAAGATCACGCGGTCGACGAAGGGCGGGTTCCAGTCTTCCTTGAAGAACATCTTCAGCATGTCGGCAGCGATCTGGAACATGCCGAACGGGCCGACGCGGTTCGGACCGTAACGGTCCTGCCACCAGCCCAGCAGGCGGCGCTCGACGAAGCTGAGCAGCGCGCCGCAGACCACCACCGCCAGCAGGACCACGATGGCCCGCAGCACGGTCAGGATCACATCGATCACTTCGGGGGTGAACCAGCTCATTGTGCTGCCTCCTGCAGACCTTCGACGGATGCACCGAAGATGGCAGGCGGAATGCCGGCCAGGCCTTTCGGCAACGCGACCAGGCCAGCGCCCAGCTCTTCATTGATACGCAGCGGCAGGCGCAGGGCCACACCAGCCACGTTCAGGCTCAGCAGAGCACCGTCGTTGACGCCCAGGCGGTCGGCTTCGGACTTGGCCAGGGCCACGTAGGCTGCCGGGATGCGCTCTTGTACCGGTGCGGCGCGCGAGGAGCTTTCTTCGCTGCCGAACAGGTGGAAGAACGGCACGGCAGTCCAGGTGCCACGGGCCGGGTTGAAGGCGCCCGGAATGGTATTGAACCAGCTCAGGCGGTCGCCTTGAGGTTCGATCAGGCGAACGCCCGGGTCACCGGCACGCAGGTGGCCACCGACCTCGTCCTGGAACTTGTTCCAGGCTTGCGGCGAGTTCCAGCCCGGCGACCAGGCGAACGGCACTTGCTGACGCGGTTCGGCCGAACCCGAGTAGCCTTCCATGGAGAAGGCGAACGCGGTGTCCTTGTCTTGCGGAGTACGCGGCTCGTGCACGCTGATGTTGGCGCGCATGGCGGTACGGCCGGAGTAGCGCAGCGGCTCACGGGCCAGTTTCATGCCCTTGATGCGGAACGCGGCGCTTGGCGCGGCGTTGACGATGCCGGCCAGTTGCGGGGCGGCTTCGGCGCAGGCGCTGGTGACGTGATCCAGCTGGGTCCAGTCGACCGGCTTGTTCAGCAGGGTGGCACGCAGGGCGTGCATCCAGCGCCAGCCTTCGTGGATCTGGATGCTGCTGTCCAGGTATTGCGGGTCGAAGACCTGGAAGAAGCGCTGGGCGCGGCCTTCCTGGCTGACCAGGGTACCGTCGCCTTCGGCGAACGAGGCGGCCGGCAGCACCAGGTGGGCGCGGTCGACAGTCGGGGTTTTCGAGTGGTCGGCAACGATCACTACCTTGGCTGCGGCCAGGGCTGCATCGACCTTGGCGGCCGGTACGCGGGCGTACAGGTCGTTTTCCAGCACGACGATGGCGTCGGCTTTGCCGCTGATGACCGCGTCCAGCGCGGCATCGACCGATTCGCCACCGAGCATGGCCAGGCCGAGGCTGTTGGCTTCAGGCACCACCAGGCTCAGTGAGCCGTTCTTCTCGCGCAGTTTCAGCGCCTTGGCGATGTTGGCGGCGGCTTCGATCAGCGCCGGGTCGGCCAGCGAAGTACCGGCTACGACCAGTGGGCGCTTGGCCGCGACCAGGGCGTCGGCGATGCGCTGGGCCAGGGCTTTCGCTTCGGCGTCCAGGCCTTCGACGGCAGGGGCGCTCGGGTCGATGGCGTGGGCCACGGCAAAACCGATGCGGGCCAGGTCGGCCGGGGCGGCGTGCACGCATTCTTCGGCGACGTCGTCCAGCTTGGTTTCAGCCAGCGAAGCGATGAACAGCGGGTACAGCGCGTGCTGGCCGATGTTCTTCACGGCGGCGTCGAGCCACGGCTGCACCTTCATCGCTTCGGCCATGGCCTCGGCCTTGCCCTTGGTGGCCTGGCGCACGGCCAGGGCGACGCGGGCAGCGGTCTGGGTCAGGTCTTCACCGAGCACGAACACGGCGTCGTGGTCTTCGATGTCGCGCAGGGTCGGGACCGGCAGCGGGCTGTTGTTCAGCACGTTCAGAGCCAGGCGTACGCGGGCCAGTTCGCCGGCTTCCATACCCGAGTAGAAGTACTCGGCACCGACCAGCTCACGCAGGCCGTAGTTGCTTTCCAGGCTGGCGCGTGGCGAGCCGATACCGACGATGGTACGCCCGCGCAGCAGGTCGGCGGCCTTGTCCAGGGCGGCGTCCAGGCCCAGCTTGGTGCCGTCGGCCAGGTGTGGCTGGCGTGGGCGATCCTTGCGGTTGACGTAGCCATAGCCGAAGCGGCCACGGTCGCACAGGAAGTACTGGTTTACCGAGCCGTTGAAGCGGTTTTCCACCCGACGCAGTTCGCCGTAGCGCTCGCCCGGGCTGATGTTGCAGCCGCTGGAGCAGCCGTGGCAGATGCTCGGGGCAAACTGCATGTCCCACTTGCGGTTGTAGCGCTCGGAGTGGGTCTTGTCGGTGAACACGCCGGTCGGGCAGACCTCGGTCAGGTTGCCGGAGAATTCGCTTTCCAGCACGCCGTCTTCGACGCGGCCGAAGTACACGTTGTCGTGGGCGCCGTAAACGCCCAGGTCGGTACCACCGGCATAGTCCTTGTAGTAGCGCACGCAGCGGTAGCAGGCGATGCAGCGGTTCATCTCATGGGCGATGAACGGGCCGAGGTCCTGGTTCTGGTGGGTACGCTTGGTGAAACGGTAGCGGCGCTCGTTGTGGCCGGTCATTACCGTCATGTCCTGCAGGTGGCAGTGACCGCCTTCCTCGCACACCGGGCAGTCGTGCGGGTGGTTGGTCATCAGCCATTCGACGACGCTGGCGCGGAACGCCTTGGACTCTTCATCGTCGATGGAGATCCAGGTGCCGTCGGAGGCAGGGGTCATGCAGGACATGACGATACGACCGCGGGTGTCGTTCTCGTCGGTGTACTGCTTGACCGCGCACTGCCGGCAGGCGCCAACGCTACCAAGCGCCGGGTGCCAGCAGAAATAAGGGATGTCGAGGCCGAGCGACAGACAGGCCTGTAACAGGTTGTCTGCACCGTTGACTTCGAGCGCTTTGCCGTCTACGTGGATAGTGGCCATTGTTCAAAGTTCTTCGTTGGCCCGCGTGAGCGGGCGTGGCTAATGGAAATCGGTGAGCTTGCGACACGCCACGATTTCTCGGGCCTGCCGGCAAGCTGGCGAGTGGCACGGACCACCCGCCTTAATCATCTTGTTATGCGCCGACCACGATCGGCCCGGCCTGGATTGGCTTCGCCAGGTTCGGACGCAGCGCATCGCCAGCACCAGCTGGAGCGACACCTGCCTCGAATTCCGAGCGGAAGTATTTGATGGCACTGCCCAGCGGCTCGACGGCACCTGGTGCGTGAGCACAGAAGGTACGGCCAGGGCCGAGGAAGTTGACCAGGCCCAGCAGCGTCTCGATGTCTTCGGCGCGGCCCTGGCCTTTTTCCAGTGCGCGCAGCATCTTCACGCTCCACGGCAGGCCGTCACGGCATGGAGTGCACCAGCCGCACGATTCGCGGGCAAAGAACTCTTCCATGTTGCGCAGCAGCGAAACCATGTTGATGCTGTCGTCCACCGCCATGGCCAGACCGGTACCCATACGGGTGCCGACCTTGGCGATGCCGCCGGCGTACATCTGCGCGTCGAGGTGCTCGGGCAGCAGGAAGCCGGTACCGGCGCCGCCTGGCTGCCAGCACTTGAGCTTGAAGCCGTCGCGCATGCCGCCGGCATAGTCTTCGAACAGTTCGCGGGCGGTGACGCCGAAAGGCAGTTCCCACAGGCCCGGGTTCTTCACCTTGCCGGAGAAGCCCATCAGCTTGGTGCCGTGGTCTTCGCTGCCTTCACGGGCCAGCGACTTGTACCAGTCGTTGCCGTTGGCGACGATGGCCGGGACGTTGCACAGGGTTTCGACGTTGTTCACGCAAGTCGGCTTGCCCCACACGCCCACGGCGGCAGGGAAGGGCGGCTTGGAGCGCGGGTTGGCGCGGCGGCCTTCCAGCGAGTTGATCAGTGCGGTTTCTTCACCGCAGATGTAGCGGCCGGCACCGGTGTGCACGAACAGCTCGAAATCGAAACCGCTGCCGAGGATGTTCTTGCCCAGCAGGCCGGCGGCTTTGGCTTCCTCGATGGCGCGGTTCAGGTTCTTCGCTGCGGTGGTGTATTCGCCACGCAGGAAGATGTAGCCACGGTAGGCCTTCAGGGCGCGGGCGCTGATCAGCATGCCCTCGACCAGCAGATGGGGCTGTTGCTCCATCAGCATGCGGTCTTTCCAGGTATTCGGCTCCATTTCGTCCGCGTTGCACAGCAGGTAGCGGATGTTCATGGATTCGTCTTTGGGCATCAGGCCCCACTTCACGCCAGTGGGGAAGCCTGCACCACCGCGGCCCTTGAGGCCGGAGTCCTTGACGCTTTGCACGATGTCGTCGGCCGACATCTGCGCCAGCGCCTTGCGGGCGGCAGCGTAGCCGTTCTTCGATTCGTACTCGGCAAGCCAGACCGGCTCGCCGTCGTCACGCAGGCGCCAGGTCAGCGGGTGGGTTTCGGCCGTGCGCGCGATGCGGTTGGCCGGGCCGAAGGAAGTAATGGTCATACGTAACCCTCCAGCAATTTGGAAACGCCAGCCGGCTGCACGTCACCGAAGGTGTCGTCGTCGATCATCAGCGCCGGGGCCTTGTCGCAGTTGCCCAGGCAGCATACCGGCAGCAGGGTGAAGCGGCCGTCGGCGGTGGTCTGGCCCAGGCCGATGCCCAGTTCGCTTTGAATCTGGCTGACCACGGATTCATGGCCGCCGATGTAGCAGACCATGCTGTCGCACACGCGGATGATGTGGCGGCCGACCGGCTGACGGAAGATCTGGCTGTAGAAGGTGGCGACACCTTCGACGTCGCTGGCCGGGATGCCCAGTACTTCGCCGATGGCGTGGATGGCGCCGTCCGGCACCCAGCCACGTTCCTTCTGGACGATCTTCAGGGCTTCGATGGACGCCGCGCGCGGGTCCTCGTAGTGATGCATTTCGTGCTCGATGGCCGAGCGCTCGGTTTCGCTCAGGGCGAAACGGTCTGTCTGGATAAGCGTGCTGTTCATGCTTAGCGGTCCACGTCAGCCATAACGAAGTCGATACTGCCCAGGTACGCAATGAGGTCGGCGACCATGCTGCCTTTGATCACCGAAGGGATCTGCTGCAGGTGCGGGTAGCTCGGGGTACGGATCCGGGTGCGGTAGCTCATGGTGCCGCCATCGCTCGTCAGGTAGTAACTGTTGATGCCCTTGGTCGCCTCGATCATCTGGAACGACTCGTTGGCCGGCATGACCGGGCCCCACGAGACTTGCAGGAAGTGCGTGATCAGGGTTTCGATGTGCTGCAGGGTGCGCTCTTTCGGCGGCGGCGTGGTCAGCGGGTGATCCGCCTTGTACGGGCCTTCCGGCATGTTGCGCAGGCACTGGTCGATGATGCGGATACTCTGGCGCATCTCCTCGACGCGGACCATGCAGCGATCATAGGCATCGCCGTTGTGGGCCAGCGGTACTTCGAACTCGAAGTTCTCGTAACCGGAGTAGGGGCGGGCTTTACGCAGGTCGAAGTCGCAACCGGTGGCACGCAGGCCGGCACCGGTGGTACCCCAGGCCAGGGCTTCCTTGGTGTTGTACGCGGCAACGCCGATGGTACGGCCCTTGAGGATGCTGTTCTGCAGGGCGGCCTTTTCGTACTCGTCGAGGCGCTTGGGCAGCCATTCGACGAAGTCCTTGACCAGCTTGTCCCAGCCGCGCGGCAGGTCGTGGGCAACGCCACCGATGCGGTACCAGGCCGGGTGCAGGCGGAAACCGGTGATCGCTTCGATCACGGTGTACGCGCGCTGGCGGTCGGTGAAGGTGAAGAACACCGGGGTCATGGCGCCGACGTCCTGGATGTAGGTGCCCAGGAACAGCAGGTGGCTGGTGATACGGAAGAACTCGGCCAGCATCACGCGGATGGTGTCGACCTTCTGTGGCACCTTGATGCCGGCCAGCTTCTCGACCGCGAGCACGTACGGCAGGTTGTTCATTACCCCGCCGAGGTAGTCGATACGGTCGGTGTAGGGGATGAAGCTGTGCCAGGACTGGCGTTCGGCCATTTTTTCGGCGCCACGGTGGTGGTAGCCAATGTCCGGTACGCAGTCGACGATCTCTTCACCGTCCAGCTGCAGGACGATACGGAAGGCACCGTGCGCGGAAGGGTGGTTGGGGCCGAGGTTGAGGAACATGTAGTCCTCGTTGGCGCCCTGGCGCTTCATGCCCCAGGCTTCAGGGTTGAAGCGTGCCGATTCCTCTTCAAGCTGCTGCTTGGCCAGGGTCAGGCTGTAGGGATCGAACTCGGTGGCACGGGCCGGGTAGTCCTTGCGCAGCGGGTGGCCTTCCCAGGTGGGCGGCATCATGATGCGGCTGAGGTGCGGGTGGCCGGCAAAGTCGATGCCGAACATGTCCCAGACTTCGCGCTCGTACCAGTTGGCGTTCGGCCAGATACCGGTCACGGTCGGCAGGTTCAGGTCGCCTTCGCTGAGCGACACCTTGATCATCACATCGCTGTTACGCTCGATCGACAGCAGGTGGTAGAACACGCTGAAGTCGGCGGCTGGCAGGCCGCGGCGCTGGGTGCGCAGGCGCTCGTCGACGCCGTGCAGGTCGTACAGCATGCTGTAGGGCTTGGCTACGCCGCGCAGGAAGCTGAGCACTTCCTTGAGCTGCTCGCGCTTGACCCACAGCACGGGCATGCCGGTGCGGGTTTCCTGGGCGACGAATGCTTCGGCGCCAAAACGGTTGTGCAGTTCGACGACCACATCCTGGTCGTCAGCCTTGTAGGGCGGAATGAAAATAGCGTTGTCCGCTGTCATGGTCTCGGTCGCTTTGGGTCAACGTTAAGAATGAAGCCAGGCCGCCGGCTCCAGGGGAGCGGGCGGCAGGTCGCTGGATCAGACTTCGTCGGGGCTGCGCAGGTTGGTTACTGCAATGCGCTGCTCACGACGCAGGTCTTTCTGGGCTGGCATCTCGGCACGGTAAATACCTTGATCACCAACAACCCAGGAAAGCGGGCGTCGTTCTTGGCCGATCGACTCCTGCAGCAGCATCAAGCCTTGCAGGAAAGCCTCAGGGCGTGGCGGGCAGCCGGGCACATAGACGTCCACGGGGAGGAACTTGTCGACCCCCTGAACGACCGAGTAGATGTCGTACATGCCGCCGGAGTTGGCGCACGAACCCATGGAGATTACCCATTTCGGCTCGAGCATCTGCTCGTACAGGCGCTGGATGATCGGCGCCATTTTGACGAAGCAGGTACCGGCGATGACCATGAAGTCGGCCTGACGCGGCGATGCCCGGATGACTTCGGCGCCGAAGCGGGCGATGTCGTGGGGTGCCGTGAAGGCCGTGGTCATTTCCACGTAGCAGCAGGACAGGCCGAAGTTGTACGGCCAGAGGGAGTTCTTGCGACCCCAGTTGACCGCGCCACGCAGCACATCTTCAAGCTTGCCCATGAAGATGTTCTTGTGGACCTGGTCCTCCAGCAGTTGATCGGTGACGGTTTCCCGTTCACCGACCGGGTACTGCTCGTTGGGCGCATCCGGATCGATTCTGGTGAGATTGTATTGCATGCCAAAGCCTCATTGTTTCAGCTTCGCTTGCCGCTTGCGGCGACCTTCGGGAGCCCAATCAAGTGCCCCGACGCGCCATAGGTAGACAAGACCAGCCAACAGAATTGCTATGAAAACGAGTGCTTCGACGAATCCGGTCCAGCCGCTTTCGCGGACGGACACAGACCATGCAAAGAGAAAGAGGGCTTCGATATCGAAGATCACGAACAGCATCGCGACCAGATAGAATTTGGCGGACAGGCGCAGGCGGGCGCTGCCGACGGGCAGCATGCCGGATTCGAAGGGTTCGTTCTTGGCGCGGCCCCAGGCCTTGCTGCCGAGCAGGCTGGACAGGCCGAGCATGAAGGCGCACAGGCCGACGACACCCAGGAGGAAGATGGCAAAGCCCCAGTTGTGGGCGATGAGTCCTGCCGAATCGGACATGCTAGAGATCCTTATACAGAGACCCAGCTCTGCAGTCTGAAATAAGTGTAGAGCGGCGACCTGGTGTCGCACATGCAGTGACCAAATGTCGCAGCTGAATCAATCGCGCTGATTTTATGGGTAAACCCCGTGCAAGTAAAATTTCTGTAGCAAATTTATTCGTAGGATTAAGTACAAAAGCCGCTTGTAACTGGCTGAAAGCCTTGAGATTCGGGCATTGCGTGCGGTTTTGTTAATTATGTTTCCTGCGAATGGTAACGAATTGCAAGTTTCGAAATGATAATTAATATCATTTGATCTGATGTCTGATATTTCCGTTGTTCTGTGTCTTGTAAAGTTCATCTGCCGATTCCCCCTACTTGCAAATGCAAAAAACGCCTGTTCTAGCAGCTTCTGACGCCGCTTGCCCCGCCCTGGGTCAATACTTTACCGATTGAGCAATGACTGGCTGATGAAGCGATCGCCCATTGGCCGAGCCAGTAGGTGAGGATGATCAGGTACGGCGCGGCGGCGAACGGGCTGACGAAGCGGTCGATACCGATCAGGCTGTCGGAAAGCACGAACAGGCAGGCGCCGAGCGCGGCGAGCCCGCCACAGGCCAGGGCGCGCCAGAGCATGGCGCTGATGGCCAAGGCGTAGAGCACGACCGGGATCAGTAGTGGGCCGAGGCCGTGGCTGGCCAGTACGCCGAGCAGAGTGATGCCGGTGATGCCGCTCAGCAGCAGTGCGGGCAGGGCTGGGCGCAGGGTCTGGCTGCAATAGGCGCGCAGGTAGGCCAGGTGGGCGCAGAGGAAGGCAGCCAGGCCGAACACGAACAGGTCGGCGGGGATGGCTAGCAGGATGTCGCCGAGTACCGAGAGTGCCAGGCCTAGGGTGATCCACTGGCGATAAGGTGTGGCAGAGGTGCTGCGCAGCCAGGCGATCAGGGTCAGTACCGGGATTGGTTTGGCCAGGAGGGCAAGCAGGGTGCTGTCGCTGGCCAGTGCATATATATAGAGGGCGGCGGCGGTCAGGGCGAGAATCATCAGGTGGCTTGGACGAAGCATGGGCAGTCCTTGCGGCTGTGCTGCCTCAAGCATAGACCTGATCCCGGGTTTTGCTTCCTCCTGTACCGGCCCTTTCGCGGGTAAACCCGCTCCTACAACGATAGGTGGTCCATGTAGGAGCGGGTTTACCCGCGAATGGGCCGGTGCAGGCGCTGCCGAAGTGCGGCATAAAACAGATTTGTCCCCTTCCATGTAGGTCATTTCCCAAACATACTCCTGTCGCCTTTTTTTCGTTGCGGCTGCTGTGGCAGCGCTCTAGTCTCGGCGTGTCGTTGCACATCAACGACACGGCTTTGACAGGCCGGAATTGAAAGAAGGTGCACTCGCTTTGCCTCAATGGCGGCTGTGCGTGTGGGCACGCTCGCGTGCGCCGGTCTTTCTTTCTTTCCACCGGTCTGTCAACCCGCGCATAGCTGCCACCCAACCGTTTGACAGCGGGCGGATGGTGGCCAAACAGGAAAGAAAGGAGCGAGTCATGCTGAAAATTGTCCCCGATCCACCCCGCAACCCCCATTCCCTCGAAGACACCCTGATCCAGGCCACCGACTACGCGCTGTGCGCGGCGACGGTGGTGCATCAGGCATCGTTGCTGCAGCCCAAATCACCGGCGTCGATCCTGATGATGACCTCGATGCACGAGCTGGAGGCGCTGCGGGCTTTGCTTGAGTCGGCATTGATCCAGGTGCAGATGCCTGCTGAGCCTCGGACTTTGCACTGAGGCTTGAGTGATGTGTTGTCTGGGCGGGCCTCTTCGCGGGTAAACCCGCTCCCACAGGGTCACCACAGTCTTCAAGACTTGCACAGTCCCTGTGGGAGCGGGTTTACCCGCGAAAGGGCCCGTCCAGGCAGTCGAGAATTTTCAGGGGATTCAAAAATGACCACAGAAGACACCCAATTCACTGTCGGCAAGACCACCTTCTACCAAGGCGAATACGGCACCCACCCACTGTTCCGCATCGAGCTAGGTATTCCCTGTCGCGACGCCCGCGAGCAGTCTTCGGAATTGATGGGTTACGTGCGCGAACTGACCATCACCGGCCTGATGGATGAGAAACCGATGATGATCTGGGCCGCCCACTATCTGAGCGCGATGGCCAAGGCATTGATGGATGATGCGGAACTGGGCATGAAGCACTGAGGTAGTGCAGGGCTTCGCGATTGCTTTGTAGGAGCGGCCTTGTGTCGCGAAAGGGCCGCAGAGCGGCCCCAGGATTTAAGCATCGAGGCAAAAAATGCGGGGGCTGCTTTGCAGCCCTTCGCGACACAAGGCCGCTCCTACAGGGTCCGTGTATTTCTGGGTACAGACCAAAAAGAAAGGCCCGGGGCTTTAACAAGCCTCGGGCCTTTCTTCAGCAGCAACCCACTATCAGTGGAACTGCTCTTCCTCGGTCGAACCGGTCAGTGCAGTCACCGACGATACGCCACCTTGAATCACGGTGGTCATGTCGTCGAAGTAGCCAGTGCCCACTTCCTGCTGGTGCGCCACGAAGGTGTAGCCTTTGTTGGCGTCAGCGAATTCCTGCTCCTGCAGCTTCACGTAGGCGGTCATGTCGTTGCGGGCGTAGTCGTGCGCCAGGTTGAACATGCCGTGCCACATGTTGTGGATGCCGGCCAGGGTGATGAACTGATGCTTGTAGCCCATTGCCGACAGCTCGCGCTGGAACTTGGCGATGGTCGCGTCGTCCAGGTTCTTCTTCCAGTTGAAGGAAGGCGAGCAGTTGTACGACAGGATCTGGTCCGGATACTCCTTCTTGATCGCTTCGGCGAAGCGGCGGGCTTCGTCCAGGTCCGGCTTGGCGGTTTCGCACCAGATCAGGTCGGCGTACGGCGCGTAGGCCAGGCCGCGGGCGATGGCCTGGTCGAGGCCGGCGCGTACCTTGTAGAAGCCTTCACGGGTGCGCTCGCCAATCACGAACGGCTGGTCGTACGGGTCGCAGTCGCTGGTCAGCAGGTCGGCGGCGTTGGCGTCGGTACGGGCCAGGATGATGGTCGGCACGCCCGATACGTCAGCTGCCAGGCGCGCGGCCACCAGCTTTTGCACGGCTTCCTGGGTCGGTACCAGTACCTTGCCACCCATGTGGCCGCATTTTTTCACCGAGGCCAGCTGGTCTTCGAAGTGCACACCGGCGGCGCCTGCTTCGATCATGTTCTTCATCAGTTCGTAGGCGTTCAGCACGCCACCGAAACCGGCTTCGGCGTCGGCCACGATCGGTGCGAAGTAGTCGATGTAGCCATCGTCGCCCGGGTTCTTGCCGGCTTTCCACTGAATCTGGTCGGCGCGGCGGAAGGCGTTGTTGATGCGCTTGACCACGGTCGGTACCGAGTCGACCGGGTACAGCGACTGGTCAGGGTACATGGACTCGGCCGAGTTGTTGTCGGCGGCAACCTGCCAGCCGGACAGGTAGATGGCCTGGATGCCGGCCTTGACCTGCTGCACTGCCTGGCCGCCGGTCAGGGCGCCCATGCAGTTGACGAAATCTTTTTCTGGGCGGAAGGACGGGTGGGCACCTTCGGTGACCAGCTTCCACAGTTTTTCTGCACCCAGGCGGGCCAGGGTGTGCTCCGGCTGCAGGGAGCCACGCAGGCGAACGACATCAGCGGCGGTGTAGGTACGGGTCACGCCTTTCCAGCGCGGGTTCTCGGCCCAGTCTTTCTCGAGGGCTGCAATTTGCTGTTCGCGTGTCAGTGCCATGGAAATAAACCTCGTCGCATCGATCTTGGGGTAATTGTGCTGATGCTCGGAGCAGATCAGGAGCTGGCGGCTGTCCTGTTCGCAGGAGTGCGGCGGCGAACGCGAAGGCTCGAAGGGGAAGGGTGTGCAGGCCAGGCGAAAGGGTGCTCCGGCAGGTCGGCTCGTGGTTGCCTTGCTGCGGTGCTACGCGATTGCCAGTACTGCGGTGATGCGCTTCCGTCCCTCGGGACAACTTCTTCGTTGCAGTCGCAATCCCGTCGAACCGCCTTGTGGGCCGTATAGACACGAGACGCCTCCAGGGGTGGGAGGAGCGCGCCTCGAAGGCCCTTGCCAGGGCCCCTGATTAGCGGGAGCGAGGCCATCATGCCCTTGGGAAAAAGACCCTGTCAAATGTTTTGTAGTGGTTTTTTTCACTTACTACATCTTTGGTCTAATGCGACTTGGCAGTCAGTTTCAAGGCCTTTGGTCGAGGCCTTGAATTGCCTGGGATCAGTCGAGAAGGTCGACTTTGACGCGCAAAGTCATGTTTTCACCCCGTTGGGTGCTGTAACTGTGGCTTGATGCGCTACGGTCGGCTTGGCTCTGCTGGTTGTAGCCCGCCAGTGTGATCCATTCTCCGAGCTTGCCGGTGATGGTCGTGTCGGTGCTTTGCACTTTCACTACATCAGCACGTTCCTGGCTGATACGGTCATTATTGGTGCTTATTTGCAGACGAACCGTATCGCCACTCAAGCTGGGGGTGACGTAGAAACCCTGGGTCACGTTGCGGTATTCGGTATTGCTCTGGATGCGCCCGTAGCTGTCGGTGCTGGTGCTGGTGATCGGGATGCTCTGGCCAATCTGGATCAGCGCCGGCTGGCCTTCGCTGGCCTGAATCTGCTGCATGCCGCCGTCACGGTTGCTGGTGCCATAGTGGATGACGCGCGCGTTGCCACGGTTGTCCTGGAAGTTGCTGTCGTTGTTGTCGACGCTGATCAGCAGGCGCTTGGGTGCGGTGTCCAGCTGTTGCAGCAGGGTGCGCAGGTCGTCGATGCGTTCGGGGCTGGCGTTGACGATCAGCTTGTTCTCGAAGGCGCTGACCGTGCCGTCCTTGCCGATGAATGCCTGGGCGGCAGGTAGCAGTTCGGCGCTGCTGCGGTGTTGTAGCGGCAATACCTCGGTGGCGGCCTGGGCAGTGAGGCTGGCGGCCAGCAGCAAGGCGGCGAATAGGGGGCGTAGCGGCATGTCCATGATCTCCGCAGGTGGAATGTTCATGATGGCAAATTTGCCCAGCTTCTGCTGGTTTCACGTTACAGAACCCCTTGAGCGGTGGCCGCTGTCAGACAAATTCCGTAACATCGCGCCCCTTGTTTTTGTACCGTCCGCCCGGATTGCCTCACAGGATGCCCATGAAACCCGCCCGACTTCGCGCCGACGTGCTCGCCGGCCTGACCACCTCGTTCGCCTTGGTGCCCGAGTGCATCGCCTTTGCCCTGGTGGCTCACCTGAACCCGCTGATGGGCCTGTATGGCGCCTTCATCATCTGCACCCTGACGGCGCTTTTCGGTGGTCGACCGGGGATGATTTCCGGTGCCGCCGGCTCGATGGCGGTGGTGATCGTTGCGCTGGTGGTGCAGCACGGTGCGCAGTACCTGCTGGCCACGGTTTTGCTGGGCGGCGTAGTGATGATCCTGTTCGGCTTGCTGCGCCTGGGCAAGCTGGTGCGGTTGGTGCCGTACCCGGTGATGCTCGGCTTCGTCAACGGCCTGGCGATCGTTATCGCCTTGGCCCAACTGGAACACTTCAAGGAGGGCGGGCACTGGCTCAGCGGTACGCCGCTGTACTTGATGATCGGCCTGGTGGCGCTGACCATGGCGGTGGTCTACGTGCTGCCGAAGTTGACCCGTACGGTGCCGCCAGCGCTGGTGGCGATCCTTGGCGTTGGTTTGCTGGTGTACCTGCTTGGCCTGCCCACACGCACCCTGGGCGATATGGCGCGCATCGCCGGTGGCCTGCCGCAGCTGGCCCTGCCGGACGTGCCGTGGAACCTCGAGACCCTGAGGATCATCGCCCCCTATGCGGTGCTGATGGCCATGGTCGGCCTGCTTGAGACCCTGCTTACGCTCAACCTGACCGATGAAATCACCGAGAGCCGTGGCTACCCGGACCGCGAGTGCGTGGCGCTGGGCGCGGCCAACATGGTTTCCGGCCTGTGCGGTGGCATGGGTGGTTGCGCGATGATCGGCCAGACCATGATCAACCTCAGCTCCAATGGCCGTGGTCGGCTATCGGGGGTGGTGGCCGGGGTTATGGTCTTGTTGTTCGTATTGTTCCTGTCGCCGTTGATCGAGCGTATTCCGCTGGCGGCGCTGGTCGGGGTGATGTTCGTGGTGGCGCAGCAGACCTTTGCCTGGGCGTCTTTGCGGGTGCTGCACAAGGTGCCGCTGAGCGATGTGCTGGCCATCATTGCGGTGACCGTGGTCACGGTGTTCACCGACCTGGCCGTGGCGGTGCTGTTCGGCATCGTCATCGCGGCGGTGAACTTTGCCTGGCAGCATGCGCGGGAGCTGTATGCCGACAGCCATGAGGATGCAGAGGAGGGCAAGCATTACCAGGTGCATGGCACGCTGTTCTTTGCCTCGACTACGGTGTTCCTGAACCAGTTCGACCCGGCTAACGACCCGGACAAGGTGACCCTGGATTGCCAGCATTTGAGCTTTGTCGATTATTCGGCGATTGCGGCGTTGAAGACCTTGCGGGAGCGGTATGCGAGGGCGGGCAAGCAACTGCGGGTGGTGCATTTGTCCGAGCGCTGCAAGAAGCTGCTGAAGCGGGCTGGGGAGCAGCACTGAGAAGGGTTGTTGCCTGTGCTGGCCTCTTCGCGGGCGCGCCCGCTCCCACAGGGATCGCATAACCCTTGTGGGAACGGGCATGCCCGCGAAGAGGCCGGTGCAGGAGAAGGTTTTATTCCCCGCGGTTCTTCTTGACGATGGCATCGGCAATGCTCGCCGGTGCCTCGGCATAACGGGTGAACTCCATCGAGAAGCTGGCCCGGCCCTGGGTCATGGAGCGCATCGAGGTGGCGTAGCCGAACATCTCGCCCAGCGGCACCTCGGCACGGATCACCTTGCCGGCCGGCGTTTCATCACCGTCCTGGATCATCCCGCGGCGCCGGCTCAGGTCGCCGAGGATGTCACCCTGGTACTCCTCCGGGGTCACCACTTCCACCTTCATCACCGGCTCCAGCAACACCGCCCCACCTTTCTGCGACAGCTGCTTGGTGGCCATCGAGGCGGCGATCTTGTAGGCCATTTCGTTCGAGTCGACATCGTGGTACGAGCCGTCGAACACCGCCGCCTTCAGGTTGATCAGCGGGTAGCCGGCCAGCACGCCGTTCTTCATCTGCTCCTCGATGCCTTTCTGGATAGCCGGGATGTATTCGCGTGGGACCACGCCGCCAACGATCTCGTTGATGAACTCCAGGCCTTCCTTGCCCTCGTCGCCGGGGGCGAAGCGGATCCAGCAGTGGCCGTACTGGCCCCGGCCGCCGGACTGGCGGACGAAGCGGCCCTCGATCTCGCAGGTGTTGCGGATTTTCTCTCGGTAGGCCACCTGTGGCTTGCCGATGTTGGCTTCGACGTTGAACTCGCGGCGCATGCGGTCGACGATGATGTCCAGGTGCAACTCGCCCATGCCCGAGATAATGGTCTGGCCGGTTTCCTCGTCGGTGCGCACGCGGAATGACGGGTCCTCCTGGGCCAGCTTGCCGAGGGCGATGCCCATTTTTTCCTGGTCGGCCTTGGTCTTTGGTTCCACTGCCACGGAAATTACCGGGTCGGGGAAGTCCATGCGCTCGAGAATGATCGGCTTGTCCATGTCGCACAGGGTGTCGCCGGTGGTCACGTCCTTCATGCCGATCAGCGCGGCGATGTCGCCGGCGCACACATCCTTGATTTCAGCCCGCTGGTTGGCATGCATCTGCACCATGCGGCCGATGCGTTCCTTCTTGCCCTTGACCGAGTTGAGCACCGCGTTGCCGGAGCTGAGCACGCCGGAGTACACCCGGGCGAAGGTCAGGGTGCCGACGAACGGATCGGTGGCGATCTTGAATGCCAGGGCGGAGAACGGTTCGCTGTCGTCGGCGTGTCGCTCCAGGTGCTTTTCTTCGTCATCCGGGTCGGTGCCCTTGATGGCCGGAATCTCCGAAGGGGCGGGCAGGTAGTCGATGACCGCATCGAGCATCAGTGGCACGCCCTTGTTCTTGAACGACGAGCCGAGGATGGTCGGTACGATTTCGTTGGCGATGGTGCGTTGGCGCAGAGCTGCCTTGATTTCGTCGACGCTCAGTTCCTGACCTTCGAGAAACTTCATGGTGAGCTCGTCATTGGCCTCGGCCGCTGCCTCGACCATGTGCGCGCGCCACTCGTCGGCCAGTGTCTGTAGCTCGGCAGGGATGTCTTCTTCGCGGTAGCTGGTGCCCTGGTCGGCATCGTTCCAGTAGATGGCCTTCATCTTCACCAGGTCGATCTGGCCGATGAAGTTCTCTTCGCTGCCGATGGCCAGCTGGATCGGCACCGGATGGTGGCCCAAGCGCTGATCGATCTGCTTGACCACGCGCAGAAAGTCGGCGCCCTGGCGGTCCATCTTGTTGATGTAGGCCAGGCGCGGCACGTGGTACTTGTTGGCCTGGCGCCATACGGTCTCGGACTGCGGTTCGACCCCGTCCGCGCCGCTGAACACCACTACCGCGCCATCGAGCACGCGCAGCGAGCGCTCCACCTCGATGGTGAAGTCGACGTGGCCTGGGGTGTCGATGATGTTGAAGCGATATTTGTGGGCGAACTGCTTGGTCGAGCCCTGCCAGAAGGCAGTGGTCGCCGCCGAGGTGATGGTGATGCCGCGCTCCTGCTCCTGGGCCATCCAGTCCATGGTCGCGGCACCATCGTGCACTTCGCCCATCTTGTGGTTGACCCCGGTGTAGAACAGGATCCGCTCGGTGGTCGTGGTCTTGCCGGCGTCCACGTGGGCGACGATACCGATATTGCGATACAGCTCGATGGGCGTTGTACGGGCCATGGCGGACTACCTGCGGATGAGCGGATTCTCCCACGGTAGCAGAACGGGAGAATCCTGCTTTACCGCCGGGCCGTCAGTCGGCCTGGGCTTGCAGCAGCCACTGGCCATCCACTTCGCGGGCCAGGCCGCTGGCTGGCAGCAGGGCCAGCAGGCGCGTGTGCAGGGCGGCTTCGGTGAAGGTCTTGAGAGTGGCCAGGTCCAGTGCGCCGATCAGGTTGAGATCGGCCTTTGTGTACGAAAGCCAGGCCTTTTTCAGGGCCTGGGCGACGTCGCTGCCGGAGGTGCTGGCAAAGCGGCGGTGCCATTGGCGGCCGTCGAAGGTGAAGGTGTGGGCGTGACTGTAGGTGCCTTGGTCGCCCCCTTCGGTGCAGCGATGGCAACGGCACGGGCCTTCGCCGAAGGCGTTGCGCAGGTAGCTGTTGAAGTCCACCACAGGCTTGAGGGACAGGCGTTTGTCGACTTCGAACAGGTCGGCGATCAGGGGTTCTTCGGCGCTCACTCGGGATCCTCGTGTGGTGTGGCGTGCATCGGCGGGCACCCTAACAGATCGGGGCATTCAGATCACCTTTTGCAGGCCCGGCCTCTTCGCGGGTAAACCCGCTCCCACAGGTACTGCGCAGGCCTTGGGCAATGTGCGGTCACTGTAGGAGCGGGTTTACCCGCGAAGAGGCCAGTAGAGACAATAGAGATCACCTGCCGTACTCTACGCGCCCATACGCCTACACACCCACAGAGGTAACCCGCTTGAGCACCAAGTACCCGTACATCGCCACCATCACCGTCAGCGCCGAAGACCGTGGCGGCGACGCCGAGGCCTCGGAAAACCCCAACATGCGCGTTGGCCTGGAAGCGGTGACCGAAACGCTGAAGAAGGTGCATTTCGTCGGTACGCTCGCAGCCCCCGAAAAGAACGCCACGCACATCTGCGTGACCCTGGAGAACGGCCTGACCTACTACGGCCCGATCGTCAACGGGCACGCCGAACTCGAAGGCGGCTGGATTGCCTTCGAGTCCGACATGCTCACCCCGCAGGAACTGGGTCTTTAAGCCCCCGTTCCTCTCAGGAGCCCAGCTCCGCCAGGCACTGCTCGAGGATATCCAGGCCCTCCTCGAGCACTTCGGCCTCGATGGTCAGCGGTGCCAGCAGGCGGATGATGTGCCGCGCCTTGCCGCTGGGCATCAGCAACAGGCCCTTGGCCCGCGCCGCTTCCATCACCTTGGCCAGTTGCGCCGGTGCCGGGCTGCCGTCGGCATTGACGAACTCGATCCCGCGCATCGCGCCGACGCCGGTGAGGCGGCCGATGAACGGGCTCAGTCCCGAGGCCTTCCAACGCTCGAAGCGGCGCACGATTGCCTGCTCCTGGCGCTCACCCCAGGTAGCGACGTTCTCGTCGGTCATCTGCGCCAGGCTGGCCAGGGCCGCTGCGCAGGCGATCGGGTTGCCTGAGTAGGTGCCACCCAGGCCGCCCTTGGGCAGCGCTGCCATCAACTCCTTGCGCCCGACCACCGCGCCCAGCGGCATGCCGCCAGCAATGCTCTTGGCCAGCAGCAGCAGGTCGGGCTCGATACCCAGGCGCGGGAAGGCGAAGCGCTGGCCGGTGCGGCCGAAACCTGACTGGATCTCGTCGATGATGATCAGGATGCCGTGCTCGTCGCAGAGGCGCCGCAGGGCCTGGGCGAAGGCTGGGTCAAGGGCGAGGAAGCCGCCTTCGCCCTGTACCGGCTCGAAGATGAACGCTGCCACGTCCTCTACTGCCAGCTCGACGCTGAACAGGCGGTCCATGGCCTTGAGGGCCTGTTCGCAGGTAATCCCGGTGTCGGCGCTGGGGTAGGGCAGGTGGTACACCGGCCCCGGCAGTTCACCGACCCGCTGCTTGTATGGGGCGACCTTGCCGTTGAGGTTCAGGGTGGCCAGGGTGCGACCGTGGAAGCCGCCGTCGAAGGCGATGATGGCGCGTTTGCCGGTGGCACCACGGGCCACTTTCAGGGCGTTTTCCGCAGCTTCCGCGCCGCTGTTGGTGAGCATGCCGGCCAATGGGTAGCTGACCGGTACGAATTGGCTCAGTTGTTCCATCAGCGCCAGGTATGGGCCGTGGGGGGCTGCGTTGAAGGCGTAGTGGGTCAGGCGAGCGGCCTGGACCTGGATCGCCTCGACCACGGCCGGGTTGCAGTGGCCCAGGTTGAGTACACCGATACCACCGACGAAGTCGATGTAACGTTTGCCGTCGGTGTCCCAGACTTCGGCATTACGGCCATGGGAAAGTGTGATCGGGTGAACGATGGCAATGGATTGGCTGATACTTTCCTGGTTCATGGGCACGCGGACCTTTGTTCGAATTTCTTATTATCCAAGCGTGTTGGCAGGTTATTCCGCAAACGAATTATTCGATTGCGGTCATTCCCTGGATTCTTGATCTTGTCTGATTTTGTATTGCTAGCACTGGCCTCTTCGCGGGTGAACCCGCTCCCACAGGTACGGCGCCGCGCTTGAAAGGTGTGCGATCCCTGTGGGAGCGGGTTTACCCGCGAAGAGGCCCGCCCAGGTGATATCAGTCCCCCTCGGCCACCCGCTCCCGAATCCACTGCACGAAGGCCCTGACCTTGGGCACTTCGGCCGCATGCTCGGCATGGGCGATGAAGTGCCGGCCGTTGCTCGCCACCGGGTGGTCCCAGGCCACTACCAGCTTGCCCTCGCTCAACTCTTCGGCCACCAGGTAGCGCGGAATCAGGGCGATGCCGCAGCCGGCAATGGCTGCGCGGATGCACAGGTAGAACGTGTCGAAGCGGGGCCCGTGGTAGCTGTTCTGGCTATGCAGCCCCAGCCCCAGGAACCATTCGTGCCAGGCCTCCGGGCGTGACACACACTGCAACAGGCGGTGCTCGGTCAGCGCCTGGGCGCTGTCGAACCGGTGGTTGGCCTGCAGCTGCGGGCTGCACACCGGCACCACTTCCTCGCTGAACAGTTCGATGCAGGTTGCCCCGGGCCAGGTGCCCTGGCCGAAGAAAAACGCAATGTCGGCCTTGGCCTGCACCAGGTCGAACGGCTCCAGTTCGTTGCGGATATCCAGGTGAATGCGCGGGTAGCGGTCGCCAAAACCCTTCAGCCGAGGTACCAGCCAGCGCGCGCCGAAGGTGGGCTGGGTGGCGATGCGCAGCACTTCGGTCTCGTCGCCGTAGCTGAGGATGTAGCGGCTGGAAATGTCGATCTGGGTGAGGATCTTGTTCACTTCGGTGAGGTACAGCGCGCCAGCCGGGGTCAGGTGCAGGCGCCGGCGAATGCGCTGGAACAGCGAGTGCGACAGCATGTCCTCGAGCTGCGCCACCTGCTTGCTGACGGCGCTCTGGGTCAGGTGCAGTTCCTGGGCCGCGCGGGTGAAGCTGAGGTGGCGGGCGGCCGCTTCGAAGCACTGAAGGGCGGTGGTCGAAGGCATCAGGCGTTTGGACATGACGGGCAAATACCGAGCAAAAAAGGAAGGAGTTCATTCCATAACGGAATCATGTGTTTCGAAAAGGTCGTTTGTTGACCTCGGCCTATAGATTAATACTGACCTGGATCAACGATTACAACCGGTCGTGCGAAGAGGAGGTCAGTACCCGCTTCCGGCATCTGCAAAACAACAAAAACGAACATCAGAAATTTATAAGAATTCTGCTCCAGTCTTCAGCCGCCCCGCTGCGGCCGACCCATTCGAGGGTTCTTCATGGCTTCGCCAAACAACAACAAACAGCGCTCCCTGCAGCACGGCCTGACGTCCCGTCAGGTATCCATGATCTCCATCGCCGGCATCATCGGTGCCGGCCTGTTCATCGGTTCTTCCAACGCCATCGCCACCGCCGGCCCGGCCATCCTCATCTCCTACGCCATGACCGGTCTGCTGGTCTTGCTGGTGATGCGCATGCTGGGTGAAATGGCCATCGCCAACCCCAACAGCGGCTCGTTTTCCACCTATGCCTCCGAAGCCATCGGCCCTTGGGCGGGCTTTACCATCGGCTGGCTGTACTGGTGGTTCTGGGTACTGATCATTCCGGTCGAGGCCATTGCCGGCGCCGACATCCTGCATGCCTACTTCCCTGGCGTGCCGTCGTGGCTGTTCGCCTTCCTGATCATGCTGGTGCTGTCGGGTACCAACCTGATCAGCGTGAAGAACTTCGGTGCCTTCGAGTACTGGTTCGCGCTGGTCAAGGTGGTGGCGATCATCGCCTTCATCGTGGTCAGCAGCCTGGCGGTGTTCGGCGTCTGGCCGCTGGCCGAGGTGTCCGGGGTCAGCCGGTTGTGGGACAACGGAGGCTTCATGCCCAACGGTTTCGGCACCGTGCTCGGCGGCGTGCTGATCACCATCTTCTCGTTCTTCGGCGCCGAAATCGTCACCATTGCCGCTGACGAAACCGCCAACCCGAAAGACAAGATCCGCCGCGCTACCAACCTTGTTGTATACCGCATCGCCATCTTCTACCTGGCGTCGATCTTCCTTGTGGTGTCGCTTGTGGCGTGGAACGACCCGGGCCTCAAAGCGGTAGGTTCGTTCCAGCGCGTGCTGGAAGTGCTGAACGTGCCGGGCGCCAAGCTGCTGGTGGATATCGTGGTGCTGGTTGCCGTGACCAGTTGCATGAACTCGGGCCTGTACACTGCGTCGCGCATGCTCTATTCGCTGGGCGCCCGTGGCCAGGCGCTGAGCGTTACCAAGCGTATCTCCGGCTCGGGCGTACCGACCGTGGCGGTCATCTTCTCGACCCTGGCCGGCTTTGCCGGGTGCTTCGTCAACTATGTGTTCCCGGGCAAGGTATTTGGCTTCCTGCTGTCCACCACCGGCGCCATCGCCTTGCTGGTGTACCTGGTGATTGCCGTTTCGCAGCTGCGCATGCGGGCCCGTGCCGAGCGCGAAGGGCGGCCGCTGGAGCTGAAGATGTGGCTGTTCCCATGGCTGACCTGGCTGGTGATCGGCACCATCGTCATGGTGCTGGGCTACATGCTGTTCAGCGATGCCTACCGCTACGAGACGCTGATGACCGCCGGGGTGACCGCGTTCATCCTGCTGGTTTCGCTGACCCAGCGGCGCGCCAGGGTGGTTGCCCAGACGGCCTGATGTTTCTGCTTTAATGTGGGGGCGTTGCGCGCCCCCCCATATCAATAAGCACAGGAAGCGTATGAACGACCACCCCCTTTCCCTCCAGGCCCTCGCCGCACCCGACGGCACTTGCTACGGCTGCGGTTGCTCCCACCCCAGCGGCCTGCACCTGCAAAGCCACTGGGACGCCGACGGCATCCACCTGGTGTGCCGGCACGCGCCCGACAGCACCTTCATCGGCTGGCCCGGCCTGGTCTACGGCGGGCTGCTGGCGATGCTGGTCGACTGCCACTCCAACTGGACGGCAATGGCTTACCACTACCGCAACGAAGGTCGCGAAGCGGGCAGCCTGCCGCGTATCGACTGTGTCACTGGCAGCCTTGGCCTGAACTACCTCAAGCCCACGCCCATGGGCGTCGAATTGTTGCTCAAGGCGCGTGTGGAAGGTGAGGTGGGGCGCAAGACCCGGGTGCTCTGCGAAGTCTGGGCCGACGATGTGCTGACAGTGACTGCCGACTCGGTGTTCGTTCGCGTCGATACCGAAAAGCTCAAGCTCAAGGCCCACGGCCAGGCCTGAGCCGCCGGTGCTGATGAGTGGTCGGTGATGGTCAGCGGCCGGGGATGTCTCTAGAGTGAGAGGTTCATTCCCCAGGCCAGGTTGATCATGACCGATCTCAGTGCTTTCCCCATTACCCGCAAGTGGCCCGCCAGACACCCCGAGCGCCTGCAGCTGTATTCGCTGCCGACGCCCAACGGCGTCAAGGTGTCGATCATGCTCGAAGAGATCGGCCTGGCCTATGAGCCGCACAAGGTCAGCTTCGACAACGATGACCAGCTGAGCCCCGAGTTCATCTCGCTCAGCGCCAACAACAAAATCCCCGCCATCCTTGACCCCAATGGCCCGGGCGGCCAGCCGCTGCCGTTGTTCGAGTCGGGGGCGATCCTGCAGTACCTGGCAGAGAAGAGCGGCCAGTTGCTCAGCCAGGACCCGGCCCAGCGTTACCAGACCTTGCAGTGGCTGATGTTCCAGATGGGTGGCATCGGGCCGATGTTCGGCCAGGTCGGGTTCTTCCATTTCTTTGCTGGCAAGGAATACGAGGACAAGCGCCCGCGGGACCGTTATGTCAATGAGTCCAAGCGCCTGCTTGGTGTTCTGGACCGGCATCTGAAGGGCCGGGAATGGATGGTCGACGAGTACAGCATTGCCGATATCGCGATCTTCCCGTGGGTGCGTAACCTGGTTGAGCGTTACAACGCCCGAGACCTGGTTGGCTTCGATCAGTTCAAGGAAGTGCAGCGAGTGCGGGCGGCGTTCCTCGAGCGGCCGGCCGTGCAACGGGGCCTGAAAATCCCAGGCTGATCAGGCAACACCGGCCTTATGTGCATGCACCGGCCATTGTAGGAGCGGCCTTGTGTCGCGAAAGGGCCGCAAGGCGGCCCCGGGATTTCAGCACTGATGCATAAATCGCCGGGGCTGCCTTGCAGCCCTTTCGCGACACAAGGCCGCTCCTACAAGGGGCGTATTCCAGCTTTTCAGAAAATGTGGTGCAGAAGCCAGTACAGGCTGCCGGCCAACAGCATCGCTGCCGGCAAGGTCAGCACCCAGGCCATCAGCAGGTTGACCAGCGTGCGCTTCTGAATCCCCGACCCGTTGGCCACCATGGTCCCGGCCACCCCGGAGCTCAGCACATGGGTGGTCGACACCGGCAACCCGAACATGTCCGCCGCACCAATGGTACACATTGCCACCACTTCGGCCGAAGCCCCCTGGGCATAGCTGAGGTGGGTCTTGCCGATCTTCTCGCCTACCGTCACCACGATGCGCCGCCAGCCGACCATGGTGCCCAGCCCCAGTGCGATGGCCACGGCCACTTTCACCCAAAGCGGGATGTAGCGGGTAGCATCATCCAGCTGGGTCTTGAACAGCAGCACCTGGCTGCGTGTACCTGCATCGAATACCACCAGCTGGTTCTTCTCGATCAGGCGGATGGCTTCGCTGGTCAGATACATGTCGTTGCGCACGTTGGCCATGGCTTCGGCCGGTACCCGCTTGAGCGAGCCATAACCTTTGACCTCTTCGCCGATCATGCCGGTCAGTGCCGCCAGCGCCGGTATCAGTTGCGGGTTGGCCCTGGGCTCGGCAATGAACGTGGTCAGCACCTGGAGTGGGTCGGCCGGTGCTGCTTGCGGGGCGCCGCGCACCAGTGCCTGGCGGGTAACCTCGGCGACCGCGGAAAACTGCAAAGCCTGTTCATTGGGCATGGTCTTGTTCAATGCGTAAGCCATCGGCAGGGTGCCAACCAGAATCAGCATGATCAGGCCCATGCCTTTCTGGCCGTCGTTGGAGCCGTGGGCAAAGGACACCCCGGTGCAGGTCAGGATCAGTACACCGCGAATCCACCACGGTGGTGGTGTCTGGCCTTCCGGCGCCTGGTACAGCGCCTTGCGCTTGACCAGCGCGCGCAGGGCCAGCAGCAACAGGGCGGCACAGGCAAAGCCGAGCAGTGGCGAGAACAGCAGGGCATAACCGACCTTGCTGGCCTGGGCCCAGTCCACGCCACTGGTGCCGTCGCGCCCGTGCATCAGCGCATTGGCCACGCCCACGCCGATGATCGAACCGATTAGGGTGTGCGAGGATGAGGCCGGCAGGCCCAGCCACCAGGTGCCGAGGTTCCAGATGATCGCTGCCAGCAGCAGGGCGAAGACCATGGCGAAACCGGCCGAGGAGCCGACCTGCAGAATCAGCTCCACCGGCAGCAGGGCGATGATGCCGAACGCCACCGCGCCACTGGAAAGCAGCACGCCGAGGAAGTTGCACAGCCCGGACCAGACCACGGCGACGGGGGCAGGCAACGAGTGGGTGTAGATGACGGTGGCCACTGCGTTGGCGGTGTCATGGAAGCCATTGACGAACTCGAAGCCCAGTGCAATCAGCAATGCCAGGCCCAGCAGCAGGAATGGTGTGACCGTGGTGATTACCGTGCCGCTGGCCGTCACATCCTGTTTAAGGCTCCAGGCGGTGTAGGCAATACCGGCCAGCAGCAGGCCGAAGAACAACACCAGGGTGGCTCGCCCGGGTTTGTGGGCAAGTTGCGGGCGGGCATCGCGTTGGGCCAGTTGCGGCAGGCTGGCCAGTGAGGGGGTTGCCATGGTGGCTCCGGTCGGGGTGGGGCAAGGGTGCCGAAGGCCTTGAGCATAGAAACAATTCGTAACCCGGCCGTGACCTCGATCAATGATTTATCTAGGCTCAAGACGGACGGTAGTGGCAGGAGAAACCCATGATTCGCTGCAAGCGTGTCTACGATGCGGTTGAGCAAGACGACGGCCAGCGCGTGCTGGTCGATCGCCTTTGGCCGCGTAACAAGCGCAAGGAAGACCTGCACGGGCAGTGGTTGCGCGAAGTTGCACCCTCGGATGAGTTGCGCAAGGCGTTTCACCAGGGTGAAGTGGATTTCGCCGGCTTCACCGAGCGTTACCAGCAAGAGCTGGCGGCCCACCCCGAGCACTGGTACCCGCTGCTGGACCTGGCCGGAAAGGGCACGCTGACATTGCTTTATGCGGGCAAGGATACGGAGCACAACAATGCCCGGGTGTTGGCTGAATGGCTGGAGGACGAACTGGACCGGCGTGGGCCCGGCAGTTCGCCCGTGTGCTACGCCCCATGATTGATATTCGTTGTGCTGGCGATAGGGCCGGGCCTGGCAAACCGAAGAGTATGAAATGTGATGTCCCTGAAACTGACCCCCGCCAACGACACCCACCGCACCTTCGCCCGCGACCTCACGCGCCGCGCGATGTTGCCGTACTACCGCGAATACGACCTGCTGTGGCTAGAGGAAGCCTTCGACGAAGCCTGGGGCTGGCGCGAGCAGTGGCTGGTGACCGATGGCCACGCGGTACTCGGCTTCTGCAGCCTCAGCCAGGACCGCCAGGCGCTGTTCATCCGCGAGTTGCACCTGCTACCCGAGCACCGTCGGCGCGGGGTCGGCAGCTGGGTGCTGGAGCAGTTGGCACTGTGGGCCCGCCAGCGGCACCTGCCGCTGCTGCGGCTGATGGTGTTTCGCAGCAACCCGGCGCGGGTGCTCTACCAGCGCCACGGCTTCGTCGAAATGGGTGAGGACGAATGCTTCGTGCGCATGCAGCGCACGATCGACCAATAACTCAATGATGGCTTGTCGCCACTGGTGAGCATCGGCATAGTGAACCCAAGCGTTCACGGCTACCTGCAGCGGGTAGGCCGTACATGAGTATGATCAGGGATAAGGAGACCCCCCATGAATGGAATCGGTCCGCGGCTGCGGGAAGAGCGAGAACGCCTGGGGATGACCCAGCGCGTGTTTGGCGATATCGGCGGCGTCGAACCCAATGCCCAGGGCAAATACGAGAGTGGTGAACGATTGCCGCGGCTCGATTACCTGGCGGCATTGGCAACCCGAGGCGTGGATGCACTATATGTGCTCAGCGGTATCCGCACCCCGGCACCGCTCGAGGGGCTGAGCGCCGATGAGTCCGGTTTGCTGGGGGCTTTCCGGCAGTTGTCGTTCGACGATCAGGCGGCACTTTGGCACTTGTTGCGGCGTTTGACCAACAACGACAAATCCCGACAGACAGTGAGACCGCTTACGGTTGAACCTCAGGCGTTTCTTACGGAAGGAATGCGTTAGGTCCGCCGTGAAAAATTTTGTTAAGGTGGCGGGATCCAATCGCCCTGCTGACGAGGTGTGTGCTTGATTAGGGTCTTAGTGGTCGACGATCACGATCTGGTACGAACCGGTATTACACGCATGCTGGCCGACATCGATGGCCTGCAGGTGGTGGGTGAGGGCGATTCGGGCGAGTCGGCACTCAGGCTGGCCCGTGAACTGAAGCCGGATGTGGTGCTGATGGACGTGAAAATGCCCGGCATCGGCGGCCTGGAGGCCACCCGCAAGCTGCTGCGCAGCCACCCGGACATCAAGGTGGTTGCCGTGACCGTGTGCGAGGAAGACCCGTTCCCCACACGCCTGCTGCAGGCCGGCGCTGCTGGCTACCTGACCAAGGGCGCCGGCCTCGACGAAATGGTCCAGGCCATCCGCCTGGCCTTCGCCGGCCAGCGCTACATCAGCCCCCAGATTGCCCAGCAGATGGCGCTGAAGCCATTCCAGCCACAGGGCTCACCGTTCGATGCCTTGTCGGAACGGGAAATCCAGATTGCCCTGATGATCGTCGGCTGCCAGAAAGTGCAGATCATCTCCGACAAGTTGTGCCTCTCGCCCAAGACCGTCAATACTTACCGTTATCGGATCTTTGAAAAACTCTCGGTCACCAGCGACGTCGAACTGACCTTGCTGGCCGTTCGCCACGGCATGGTCGACGCAAGCCTGTAAAACCTCATGTCCCAAGTTTTCGATGCCAGCGCATTCCTGGCTACCTGCAGTGGTCGCCCGGGCGTCTACCGGATGTTCGACGGCGAAGCCCGGCTGCTTTACGTGGGCAAGGCCAAGAACCTCAAGAAGCGCCTGGCCAGCTATTTCCGCAAGACCGGCCTGGCGCCCAAGACCGCCGCGCTGGTGGCCCGCATCGCCCAGGTCGAAACCACCATCACCGCCAACGAAACCGAGGCGCTGCTGCTGGAGCAGAACCTGATCAAGGAGTGGCGGCCGCCGTACAACATCCTGCTGCGCGATGACAAATCCTACCCCTACGTGTTCCTGTCCGACGGCGAGTTTCCGCGGCTGGGCATTCACCGTGGGGCGAAGAAGGCCAAGGGCCGCTACTTTGGCCCGTACCCCAGCGCAGGCGCCATTCGCGAAAGCCTCAGCCTGCTGCAAAAGGCCTTTTCGGTGCGCCAGTGCGAAGACAGCTACTACGCCAACCGCACCCGGCCATGCTTGCAGTACCAGATCAAACGCTGCAAAGGGCCCTGCACGGGCCTGGTGACCGCCGAGGAATATGCCGAGGACGTGCGCCACTCGGTGATGTTCCTAGAAGGGCGTAGCCAGCAACTGGGCAACGAGCTCAATGCCGAGATGGAGAAGGCCGCCATGGCCCTCAATTTCGAGAAGGCCGCCGAGTTGCGCGACCAGATCGCCTTGCTGCGGCGCGTCCAGGACCAGCAGTACATCGAAGGCGGCAGCGGCGACGTCGACGTTATCGCCGCCTTCGTCAACCCCGGTGGCGCCTGCGTGCACCTGATCAGCGTGCGTGGCGGGCGGGTGCTGGGCAGCAAGAACTTCTTCCCGCAGGTGGGCATCGAGGAGGAGGTGGCCGAAGTAATGGCCGCTTTCCTCTCCCAGTATTACCTGGGCAATGCCGAGCGCGAATTGCCGGGCGAACTGATCGTCAACGTGGTGCACGAAGACTTCGCAGCCATCAGCGAAGCCCTGCAGACCTTGCGCGGCCGCGAGTTGACCATCAGCCACCGGGTACGCGGTACCCGCGCCCGCTGGCAGCAGCTGGCGGTGACCAACGCCGAGCAGGCGCTCAATGCGCGCCTGGCCAACCGCCAGCACATGGCCGCACGTTTCGAGGCCCTGGCCGAGGTGCTGGGCCTGGACGAGGTGCCGCAGCGCCTGGAGTGCTACGACATCAGCCATTCCAGCGGCGAAGCCACCGTGGCCAGCTGCGTGGTGTTCGGCCCCGAAGGCCCGCTCAAGTCCGACTACCGCCGCTTCAACATCGAAGGCGTCACCGCTGGTGACGACTACGCCGCCATGCACCAGGCCCTGACCCGCCGCTACGGGCGCATCAAGGATGGCGAGGGCAAGCTGCCCGACGTGCTGCTGGTGGACGGCGGCAAGGGCCAGCTGAACATGGCCCGTGACGTGATGCAGGAGCTGGGCTTCAGCGACCTGACCCTGCTTGGCGTGGCCAAGGGCGTGACGCGCAAGGCCGGTTTCGAAACCCTGTACCTGAACGACGTGCACCATGAGTTCACCCTCAAGGGCGACTCACCGGCCTTGCACCTGATCCAGCAGATCCGCGACGAGGCCCACCGTTTCGCCATCACCGGCCACCGCGCCCGCCGCGGCAAGGCCCGCCGGGTGTCCAGCCTGGAGGATGTGGCCGGGGTAGGGCCCAAGCGCCGGCGCGACCTGCTGAAACATTTCGGCGGCCTGCAGGAGCTCAACCGCGCCAGTGTCGATGAAATCGCCAAAGCACCCGGCATCAGTAAAAAGCTTGCCGAGTCGATTTATGCCAGCCTGCATAGCGAGTAGAATGCGGGCTCAACTTGCGGCCAGTCGTACCGATGAATATTCCAAACCTGCTCACCGTTCTACGCGTCCTGCTCATCCCGATTTTCATCCTGCTGTTCTATATGCCCTACCACTGGAGCTACATGGCCGCCAGCAGTGTGTTCGCCGTTGCCGCCGCCACTGACTGGCTGGATGGCTACCTGGCGCGTCGTCTTCAGCAGAGCACGCCGTTCGGTGCCTTCCTCGACCCAGTGGCCGACAAGCTGATGGTGGCGGTGGCCCTGGTGCTGCTGGTGCAGACCCACGCCAACTTCTGGCTGACCCTGCCGGCCGCGGTGATCATCGGCCGCGAGATCGTGGTTTCGGCGCTGCGCGAGTGGATGGCCGAGCTGGGCGCGCGGGCGCATGTGGCGGTGTCCAACCTCGGCAAGTGGAAAACTGCGGCACAGATGCTGGCGCTGGTGATCCTGCTGGGCAACCCGCCGGCGGTGACCTTCTGGGTAATCCTCGGCTACGCGCTGCTGCTGGTGGCGGCGGGGCTGACGCTGTGGTCGATGGTGCACTACCTGCTGGCCGCCTGGCCGCACCTGCGCGAAGGCTCGGAGCAGAAATAAAAGTTTTTTTGAATCAAGGGGTTGACGCTGTTTTAGAAATCGCTAGAATGGCACCCATCAAGACGCGGGAATAGCTCAGTTGGTAGAGCACGACCTTGCCAAGGTCGGGGTCGCGAGTTCGAGTCTCGTTTCCCGCTCCAAATATAGATTTACAGGGTTCCATGGAAGTCTGTAGATCATTGAAAAAAGACGCTTCGGCGTCTTTTTTCGTTTCAGTCAAAGCCACTATTTCACTGTCGCGGTAGCGGACCGTCGTTAGGCCTACTGCAGGCCGATGATAGCGTCCGATGGCTGACTCCAGGTTACTCGTTATAATGCGCACGGAGGTCCATAGGGCTCGTGAGCGTAGCTGAGTGCTGCTCCCCTTGAGTTGCCGCCAAGTGCAGGCGTTCACTCAGCCACATGATCTGCGCAGCTTTCTGATAGAGCTCCTGTACCGAAAGACTCACATGTGGGCGTAACAGCGCCAGGCTGCTTTGCCTGGCGTCATCGTGCACGGGTTGGATCAAGCCGTGGCGTAGTCCAAGCCCCTGCGCGACCTCCCACAACCGGGGCCTATTCAAGAAGACATCCTTGGTCCAAAGGACGGGAACAGTCGCTTGTTGGCGATGATGGGGCCTGAAGTCCAATGCGGTCTGGACAAGTCGTTCTCCACCCGGTGGAAGGTTGCCCGCATGAACCTCGTGGGTGGGGCAGGTGCAGCTGAAGCTGTAGAAATGGAAGCCCAGTTCATCCGTGATTGCAGGGAGTTCCTTGAGCAAGGCGGGCAGCGCTCGCAAACGCTCCCAGTCTTGTGCTGTTCTGTTGAGCATCGTACCTCCCTGTAGGATCGCTCGTACGGTCGGAGGACTGGCACTCAGCGTCTTCAAATACCAACCGGCCCCATCAACTATAAGCGGGGCATAGCGTCGAAGAAATAAACAAAATGTTTAAAGTCTTATCGCGTGGATGAAAAATCGTTCATCGTGGCCAGGCAGCATCAGAAATTCTGGCTCATAGCTGTTCGGGCTCGTATAGACATACAGGCTGGGCAGCCCGCTCTGCACTTCCTGCAGCAAGCGCAATCCCTGCCAGTGAAACAGCGTCCGGTATATCGGCTCGGCTTCGCCTGGCTTGTACACCGCTTTGCTGATCCGTCGCCCCAGCTGCCACCGGCCCAGCCTTGCGACACACGCACCCAGCAGGAGCTGAACTCGTTGTTCTGGCTTTCGCGGTCCCAGGGAAAGCTGACCTTCACCCGGCCCCACTCATCGCAATAGATTTCTTCTCCCTTCGAGCCGACCACGGTAGCCATGTGCGGGCCATCAACGCGTGGTTTTGATAGTGGGGCAGGGCGCCATTCGGTCCGACCGGGGACCAGCACGGCGGTCTGCTCGTAGCGCGTGCCTTGTTCCACACCTGCGGCTTCTTCTTGCAGGCTGGTGAACTGGATGCCTCTGTGGGTAACCGTGTTCACCCGCCAGTGCGTGTTGAGGTCGTCACGTGGGTGACCTGTCAGGGTGAAGCTCAGGCCCGGTTGCAGGCGAACATCGTCACCCTCAACCTCGGCAATACGCACATCGTGGCGCAGCGCAGTGATGCGGTTTTCAGTGAACGGCTTGCCGACCGCATCGCGTTTGTAACGGCCTGGGTAATCGAAGAATTCGAACTCTTGGGACTGATGCTCCAGGAAGGGCCCGGCAGCTCTGTGTTCCTGGCGGTAGGCCGGGTTGGTAAAGGTGTAGTCACGCTGAACCTGGCGAGCGGTGCGCACCTGCTCGCTGTAGCGCAAACGGAAATCCGTGGCGACATGCGCCGATCTGTTACTGCTGCAAGATGCCGTTCAGCGACTCCAGCACCTCGGTGGTAATGAGGTGCAGCCGGTAGCTGTAGATGCCGTAGGCCACCGCCATGGCGAGGGCGGAGATAACCAGCGGGCTCCACCATGGCCATTGCCGGTTCATGCGGAATTTGCGCGGGGCGACGTTGGTGTAGGGATCGCAAACGGTCTCCGGTGTCGGGCCGCGCAGTTCTCGGATAATCCCGTGGAGTTGGTGTATCAGAGCGTTGAGGGATTCTTCGCCCTTCGGGGCGATGGCGTACTTGCCTTTCAAACCAAGGCACAGCGCGAAGTACATGAACTCCAGCACGTCCTGATAACGTTTGGGTTCCTGCATGAGGCGCGACAGTACGGTGAAGACTTTCTCTCCACCCCAGGTTTCGTCGTGGAAAATGCTGAGCAGGGGTTCCTGGCTCCAGCAGCTGGTTTTACCCCAAGGCCTGTCCATGACAGCTTCATCGATGAAAAGGCAAAGACCGTATGAGTACGCCAGCAACTGAGCGGGCTCGTAGCCGTGCTGGCGCATCTCTTCCCGCACGTTTTCGATCTGGTTACGCACTTGCTGATGCACGTCCTTGATGTTGGGCAAGGCATCTAGGGTACGCAGGCGTATCACCAGGCCGAATAGAGGGGCGGCGGCATCCAGCATCAGGTTGTCGTAGCCGCCACGCAGTTGAAAGTCTGGGTCTGACGTATAACCCGGAGATTCGCCCTTTGCAGTGCTGGCTTCCTCACTCTCACTGTGTTTGGGCTCATCATGGGCGCGAACTCGTGCTTCTTCTGCCTTCTTCTTGGCTCGTTGAATCGACGCCACCACGCTCTCTGTGACATCTTCTTCACTGCTGTTATCTTTTGTCATGTTGTTCGCTCCTGATGGCCCAGGGCGGGATAAAGAACCTGGGGATGCCTCGGGCATATGAATGCCGAAGCGATTAAACGCAGGTCTGTGCGGCCTGAGCTGGGTTGGTGAACTGATTTTCAAGGTAACTATTCTTTTAATCGAGAGGTCAAGCAGGGCTTGATGTGATCGAAGTCCATGAGGTTATCCGTTTATTCTGCTCGGGAGCGCCAAGGCTCGCCGTTTATAAGTTCAAGGCGAGGCTCTGGTGTGTGTTTTCTGTAACTTATAGGTTGTCTGGGTGTTCTATTAGTTCCCATTGATCTTTTTGAAGTCGCAATATGAATCTGTCTGCTGTTATCCAAAGAGTGCTTTGGGTTGAGCTTAAATTTTCTATGCTATATTGGTGAGGGATTGGTAGCGTAGAGGGTATGGCTTTTTCAAATTTCTTGTTTTTTAGCGTGAGTAAGCCTGTGGTTGTACCAATGTAGATTTGTTCGTTAAATTGCTTGATGCACCAAAAATTTGTATCTGTCTTTTCTGTGGGTATTCGTTTGAAGCCCAGTTTGTAATTGCCTCTTACAATTGTTCCGTTGTGGCCGCAAATCAGGATGTCATCAGCTGAAATGCAATGAATATTGTGCAGATGTTGTTTGGTGCCGCTTTTGCATCTGGTCCATGAGGCCCCGTTCCAGTGATAAATTGTGCCGTTGGTTCCGCAGGTGTAGACATCTTCTTTGGAAAGGCCGTCAATGCATTGCAAGGTTGTAATTGATCTAGCTTGCTGAGCAAGTTCTTGAATTTTGTTTGAATTGTCTGAACTAACTAGTTCAAGTGTCTTTGCTAAGGTTGATGTTGTTTCTTTTCCTATCTGATAACCGGTTTCTGTGCAGCGGTTTTGGTCTAGTTGGTATATTTGGCCTTCTCCGCCACAAACAAAAAAAATATTGTCAATCACGGTGAGTGAAGTGAGTTTCGCTTCGCTTCTCTTCGGGATTGCTAAAATTTCAATGCCGTCGGAGTTGTATATTTCAATTTCACCATCTGCTGTGAGAGAGCATCCTGCTCTTACGGTTTCAGCGTGCGGAGGTCTTAGGGCAGTCGAAATTACTGTTTTGTGGTCGATGTCGTGATAAAACCACTTTTCAGGCAGGCCAAGGTTTAGAACGAACACTCTTGTGTGCTCTATGCTCTCAAGTTTGTCCGCGAAGGACGCGACATATAATATGTCGTCGTTTATCGCGCATGCGCTCCCAAATGTTATTTTGCTGCTGATGTTCAATTTGCTTTCCTCTTGTTGGCAAGTTATAAGCCGCCTGAGCCTTTTTGAGTGTTGGACCCGAGCTTTGTGATGTCGCCAGGGTTTAGAAGGTTTGTTTTGTTATAAGCGCGGTAGCGATCGTTGGATCTCAATCCCATGCTGGCGTGGTATGCGTGTAATTCTGCAAGCATCCTTGTAGGGTTGCACCCGGTTATAGCTGACGCTGCCATTACGCCAATGAGTTCAAGCTCACCTAATGTGGCAGTTCCCTGAGGTGTGCCTCTTCTACCTAACTCCCTCTCAGCAGGGTCATAAATAGCGTGGATCAGACCATGTTCGTTTGCTTTGCTACCTTTCTTGGTTGGGGTTCCCCCGTCGACACAGATAGTGTAGCCGTTTGCATGTGAGAGCCCGCCAGGTAGTCGTGGTCCTGGGGCTTTATTTTTGTTGGGGAGCCTAAAAGCGCGATCTGCTACTATATGGTGCCCTGTTTTTCCAGGCGGGCAATTATTTCCATTGCCGTATCTGCGAAGTCGGCAATTTCTTTTCTCGCCTTTAGACTTTCCCCCGTTGTTCTTCGGCTTGTTCGGCTTTCTCTCTGTCGGTGGTGAGGGTTTTGGAGGAGTGGCATGGCTGTTTTTTAGAGATTTGTTCACTTTGCCTGCAGCCTTGCCCACAAGTACACCGCCCTTAGCTGCATCGCCGAAAACCGGGATCGCGGCAAAAGCAGCAAGGCCCGCGTTCTCAATGTCCCCTTCCAAGACATAAATGAACGCGCTGATTCCGTCAGAAATAGCACCCAAGCCTGGTAAGAACCCGAGTCCGTCTAGTGTGCCATGCACCCACGGGCTGGCTTTTTCCCACAAACTTTCCTTTTCTGTTTCAGCCTCCGGTGAGGGGTTGGAAGATGGAACTGGTATTTTCGCTTTCGCAGTTTCGCCGACGACACGGCCTATCGTGTTACCGTTGGCGGTTGTCCCGTCTATGTCTTTATTTTTGTAGTCCTTGGGTGGTGGGTAGTTAGGTAGTCCATATTCAGGGACGCTATCTTTGAATGTTAAATACTCCTCATAGGTAAGGGCGTCATGGTAAAGTCGAGTTTGCCCTTGCCAAATTTGTACGACGACAAGATCACCCTGTTGGTAAGTGGCGATGCTCTTAGTGGCGCTGATGGGCTTCTGAAATTTACTTATTTCGATGTTGAGTGGCTCGTCCATAAATCACGACCCGTTCATCCAGAAAAGATCGTTATGGCGTATTACCAGCTTTCCTTCGGCCCGGACGGTGCTGCTTCTCTCGTGCGGGTAACATTTCCCTCCAACCGTATTGCTTTTAATGCCTTTGGCCGCACCCGCTTGGTCACCGTCTGTCTTGGGTATAAAACTCTTGTCATAGACAACTATGGAGTGTCCATTAACGCGCACTGACTTCGCGACGCCTGTTGCAGCTTTCAGCTCTGCAGAGACCGGGTAGGGTACGGGTGGCGTGGCTCCCCCCATGGGTGTTTTACAGACATCTGGGGCAATGCTGACGACTATCCATTTGTCTTGTTTACGTGCAAGAACGTTCTCCGCCATTTCAGAGCACCTCCTGGTTCAGGTGATCTGTTGAGGCGCGCTTGATGAGCGGAGCACGTGGGTCAACTTCGAATCGGGCCTCCAACACACGAATGGGATCTGCTGAGGGAAGGCTCACCCGATGAGTCATCGACAACGTCATTGTGTCGGTGTCGATCGAGAGGGTGTCGGTCAGCAACGGTAGAGGGACCATCGCACCACTGTGTAGCCGAGCGAGTAGGAATGGGCGGTGCCCTGGTAGCTCTATGCATGACTGGCCGTTGTGGTTCCAATCGGGCGGGGTGAGGTTGAACAACTCAATGCAAGTATCTGGTCGAAAAAAGGTGGTCTGCTGGTCCGCAGGTGCGCCGTTCCAATAGCTGAAATCAAAGTCGTCGGGCAGACCTGGCCAGCGTCTGTCTTGCCAGTCACTGTCGTACGTGCCGGCTAAAGCCAGGCGGGGTGCCCACGCTCGTCCTACAACCCCGAACCCGACAGGCTGGTGGCCCAGGGCGCTCGAAATTTCAGCCATTTCAACGGCACTGATATCCCCGTCTGGCTGGGAGATTTTCAGCAGCCTTTCGATAGGCCTATCAGTCGGCTCAATCTGCGGGGCGGGTAGTTCCTCAAGGAGCAGTTCAAGTGAGCTGGCCACTTCAAAATGACGACGCTCAATCCAGCCTCGCCCCAGAGGGTTGCTATAACAGACCTGATTGAGTAGGTAGGGCTCAGGCGTGTGCTCGGGGTAGTGCGGATTCGCAAAGACACTCGATCCGCCAAATGCGTATTCCCATTGTAATGGTACATGCTTGGCCAATTCGGCTTCAGTTAGATGCCAGCCACCCAAGAAGCCTTGCCTAAATACTCGCGGCCCTGTGAAACGTAGTCGTTTATCTAAAAGAATATTGCGAGTGGGTGCGTTCGCGCGGCGTAGGTTTGCTTCGGCTTGCGCATCACGCCATGCATAGAGTTGCTGTTGCGTAAGTGGTTCGCCTGCCTTCCATGGCTTAGGCTGCTCGACCGTGATCTTCAACGGCGCTGCCGGTTCGCTTAGGCGAATGCCAGCTACCCAGTCGCGAGTGAGAGTTCCATTGGGAGCGTGGGCGTGCCCGTTAATGATGACATCACAGCGAGGTTTAAAGGGGGCTAAGTCGCTTTCCTCTTTTACGCTGCTGCGACCTTCATCACCGAAGTAATGATCAGCCAGGCAGAGTGCTACGGGCTCATCATCTATTACTTGGGCGCTTAGGTGCCCGGGTCTTTCGGCGATAGGCTCTAACCGATAACCAACCTTCATCACAATCACAGGATGTTCGACATCCTGTTTATCGAGCGCACTGAAGCACATGACGTCAAATGGCGTCAGGTTGCGAAATTCCATCTTGGGCTACCCCTTCAGTTGAGATCGACATCCTTGCCGTTGATTTGCACAGGCCCTGTGGCACTGAAGTCAAAGTTGCTGCCGTTGATCAGCACAGTGCCGTCGGACTTCATCACCAGAGTGGCCTTGCCCACCGTGATGCTCAGTTCGTCGCCTGCGGTGATGCTGAATCTGTTGCCGACCACCACTGACTTATGAATCCCCACCTGCTCGCTCTGGCTGAGCCCAACAGTCGTGTTCATGGCCGCGCCCACGCTCACCTGGTAGCCCGCACCGATGGTCAGGGCCTTGGCCAAACCGATGGTTTCTGCCTTGGCCAGCTTGATGGTTTCGGTCTTGTTGGCGCCGATGGTCACGCTGCGGTTGGCGCCAATGCTGATGGTTTCGTTTTTGCCAACGTCTTCGGTGCGGTGGTCGCCGATGGAGATGGTTTCGTTGTGATCGACGCGCTCGCTGCGGTCGTTGCCGACGAAGGTGGTTTCGTTGTGCTTGACGACGTTGTTCTGGTCCTTCTCGGCATGAATGAACACCTCTTGCCGACCCAGCTCATCCTCGAAACGCAGTTCATTGAAACCATCCCCCTTGTGGGTCTGGCTCTTGATGGTCATGCGGGTCTTGTGGTCGGGCAGGTCGTAGGGCGGGAGCTGATCACCACAGTAGGTACGCCCGGTAATCATCGGCTGGTCGGGGTCGCCATTGACGTACTGGATGATCACGTCCTGGCCGATGCGCGGGATCGCCATCGCGCCCCAGCTGCCACCGGCCCAGCCTTGCGACACACGCACCCAGCAGGAGCTGAACTCGTTGTTCTGGCTTTCACGGTCCCAGGGAAAGCTGACCTTCACCCGGCCCCACTCATCACAATAGATCTCTTCTCCCTTCGGGCCGACCACGGTAGCCATGTGCGGGCCATCAACGCGTGGTTTTGATAGTGGGGCAGGGCGCCATTCGGTCCGGCCGGGGACCAGCACGGTGGTCTGCTCGTAGTGCGTGCTGATATCTGCGCCGGCGGCTTCTTCCTGCAGGCTGGTGAATTGTTTGCCTTTGTGGGTAACCGTGTTCACCCGCCAATGCGCGTTTAGGTCGCCACGTGGGTGACCTGTCAGGGTGAAGCTCAGGCCCGGTTGCAGGCGAACATCGTCACCCTCAACTTCGGCAATACGTACATCGTGGCGCAGCGCAGTGATGCGGTTCTCAGTGAACGGCTTGCCGACCACATCGCGTTTGTAACGGCCCGGGTAATCGAAGAATTCGTACTCTTTGGACTGATGCTCCAGGAAGGGCCCGGCAGCTCTGTGTTCCTGGCGGTAGGCCGGGTTGGTAAAGGTGTAGTCACGCTGAACCTGGCGAGCGGTGCGCACCTGCTCGCTGTAGCGCAAACGGCGAAGGCACGGCATGGCTTGATCGCCACCGCCGGTGGCTTGGTACAGCACGCTGTCAGGGTCTACAGGCTCGTCGTCATCCTCGGCCTTGATGGTCCCATGGCTGATCAAGCCGAATGATTGCAGCCGATCGGTAATGATCAGCTTGTGCAGCTTTTCACTGTGCGCAAAGCGGTAGACGAAGCCTTCTTCGGCAGCCAGGCGGGCGATGAACGCCAGGTCCGTCTCACCGGCCTGAACGCAGAACTCGCGGACCTGATGGTCCATGCTGGCGCGCAGTTCGTACTGGCTGATGCCCTGGCGCTGGAGCATCAGCTCAAGAATTTGCGGGACGGTCTTTTGCTGGAAGATGCGCCAGTTCGAGCGCAAGTCGGCCCGGGCCAGCTGGGGCTCGACCAGCGCGTGATAGTAGGTGCGGTGGAAGCCACTTTCAGCCTGGCTGAAGCGGCTGACAAGGCCGTGCACGTAGCGCACCGGGCGTTCGCCGTCCCAGATGGTAAAAAGTACGGGCTTGTCGAGCAGGTGGCCGAAGTCGATATCGTTTTCGAAGCTGATGAGTTTCAGCTCCAGCTCGAAGGGCATGCTGATCCCCTCTCGGAGTTCGAACGACACCACTTCGAATTCAGCTTTTCCAACTAAAGGCTGGAAGCTGTAACGCAAATCAGATTGGCTAGGCATAAGCAATCCTTGTCCGCCGTCTGAGGTGACACCAAGTCCGGGCAGGAGCACCCACCCGGAGCATGTGCAGATATCAGGCGGCGGCCGGTGCGCGCCAGTCGTCGGACCCTTGGGTTTTTGCGGCATCGTGTGTCCAGGTGATCTTCCGATAGGCCAGCGCTACCTCGATCAGCTGGGTGTAGTTTTCGTTCTCCTTGTCTTGGGCGTGCGGTAGGACGGTGTTGATGCTGACGATGGTGGCGTCTTCGAGCTTGGTCGTGAAGAAGTGCTCCTGTTTGCCTTCCACTGAGGTGCGATACCAATTGACTTCGACGCTAGGCAACATTTCGCCGGTAGCCAAAGCCTGATACATCAGCGGCGTCGCCTTGTTTAATGAGCTGGTGAAGACAAATGGTCTGTGTACGCGTTGTCCGGTGGGCTGGCCGCTCTGTGGGTCTGTGGGAGTGGTCACTTCATGCTTGATCTCCTGAACCAGGATTTCATCTTCGTGGCCTTGCTGGTAAACGTTGCCGACAGAGTCAGCGGTGAAGGCCCCGGCCGTAATGTTGCCTTGAGTCTGACCAGTCATCTTGATGTATGCGGGTGTAGCCATGGCAGTTTCTCCTGCGTCCATGTGGATAAAACACGCGCACCCAGGGTGGCGTGGCCATCGGGAACGATGGGCTTGTCAACGAAGCAAATGCTTCGCTAATTCCTTGAAATCAGTTGAGCCGGGTGTGGGCTCGCTACTGCTGCAAGATGCCGTTCAGCGACTCCAGCACCTCGGTGGTAATGAGGTGCAGCCGGTAGCTGTAGATGCCGTAGGCCACCGCCATGGCGAGGGCGGAAATGACCAATGGGCTCCACCACGGCCATTGCCGGTTCATGCGGAAGTTGCTTGGGGCGACGTTGGTGTACGGATCGCAGACTGTCTCCGGCGTAGGGCCGCGCAGCTCGCGAATGATCCCGTGGAGTTGATGTATCAATGCGTTGAGGGATTCTTCGCCCTTCGGCGCGATGGCGTACTTGCCCTTCAAACCGAGGCAAAGCGCGAAGTACATGAACTCCAGCGCGTCCTGATAACGTTTGGGTTCCTGCATGAGGCGCGACAGTACGGTGAAGACTTTCTCTCCACCCCAGGTTTCGTCGTGGAAGATGCTGAGCAGGGGTTCCTGGCTCCAGCAGCTGGTTTTACCCCAAGGCCTGTCCATGACAGCTTCATCGATGAAAAGGCAAAGACCGTATGAGTACGCCAGCAACTGAGCGGGCTCGTAGCCGTGCTGGCGCATCTCTTCACGCACGTTCTCGATCTGGTTGCGCACCTGCTGGTGCACCTCCTTGATGTTGGGCAGCGCATCCAGTGTGCGCAGGCGTATCACCAGGCCGAACAGTGGCGCAGCTGCATCCAGCATCAGGTTGTCGTAGCCGCCACGTAGCTGGAAGTCTGGGTCTGCCGGGTAGCCTTCATACACTGGCTCTGCCTTCGGCTTTCGTTCAGCTCCATCAGCCGCTGTTGGTGCGGGTGAGTCGTTGGACAATGACGCCTCGAGCATCGCGTGCAGTTGCTCGCTTTCGACCTGTTCGGCATCAGTTGAGGGGCTGTTTTCTTGTTTCATTTCATTCACTCCTGATCGCCCAGAACTGCAGTTCCAGCCCCGGGAACTCGCCCGCGACGTGGATACCGAAGCCACTGGATGTCTCCATGCCCGCCCAAGCCGGGGAACGACGGTCCAGCTCGAAGTAGGTGAAGCCTGCATGGAAGGGCAGATCCCGAGGAGCCACGGGCAGCGGCACCAGTGGAATACCTGGAAGCTGCAGCGGCACTACCTCGTTCAACGATTCCAGCGAGACGACCTTTGCCTTCTGCACGAACATTCGACGCAATGTCTGAGGCGGCATGTGGGCTCGCACTGCCAGAATGAAGTCGGCCTCGTCGATCAGGCGGCGATCCTCCAGCGTCGTTGTCAGCAAGCCGTACTCCAGCGTCTCCAGCGGCAGCGAAACGGCGCGGGGTTGCAGTACCGTGCTCAGTGCCCGGCGTAGCGTGTCCTCCAGCGGCTTGAAGGAGGTGCGCAGCGCGGTATGGTGATAGGCGGGGTATTCCTGCGGCAGCCGGCTCTCGTCGGTAAACGTCACGAACTCGCCACAGGCCTGGCTCATGCACAGGTACAACTGTTCAGGGTGGGTCTGCCCTTGCCTGGCCAGATGCTGGAAACACGGCCACCAGCGGTTCATGGCCTGCAGCAGGTTGAAGTCGCGAATGTCGGCGATGCCGGACTGCCCTGAGGCGCCAATGCGGGCGGCGAGGTTGCGCGCACGTTCGCGCAGGGAGTTGGTGATTTCTTCCAGGTACCGTTGCAGCGCGGGTACGGCGCGCACTGAAACGCTGGTGGGATAGAAGCCTTCATCCAGTTGCAGGCTGCCATCGGGGCGCCGTTCCAGAATGCGCGTCACGGCCAGGCGGGTGTAGGCGCTGCTGTCGTCGGCCTTGCGTTTGAGCTGTAGGTTGGGCACCGCCAGGTCAACCTGCACCAGGTCACCGTCGGCGCTGTGCGTGTCCTTGATTTCCAGGGCCTGGGCGCTGTAACGGAAATTGGCGGGGTTATCGGGCCAGCTTACTTCACGGCCACCTTCGGTGCGCAGCGGCAGGCACAGGTAGATCTCGCTGTCTTTCGCGCCGTCGTCTTCGATTTCCAGCGGTGGCGGTGGTGGCAGGTCCGCAGGGATATCGAACACCGTGCCGTCCGGCATGATGCCCCGTGCACGGGTGATGGCGACCTTGCCCAGGCTCAGATACTCGTCGTTCAACTGCAATTCGCTGAAGCCATAGAAGGCTGCGTTCAGGCTGCCAAGACGTTGATGCAGGGCCGCTTCGGCGGCACGGGCGGCCTGTTGGAAATGCTGCGGTTTGACGAACAGGCCTTCCGGCCACAGGACAGGATTACGTGAACTCATGAGCGCTCCATGTCAGCGTGAGTAAGCGAGAAGGGCAGGGTTACAGGCGCCATCAGTCTTCCTCCTTGAGCAGGAGCTGCGTGTCGTTGAGCAAAACCGACAGGATGATCTGGTGCCCGCGGGGCGGAATGCGCAGCACCTGGCTCCAGGTGGCGTTTTCCTGGTTCCGGTAGTCGGCGATCACCGCGACGAAGCGCGTTTCGGGCTCGATGGGCGCAAAGGGGATGAACTTGAACTGGCCAGGGCGCAGCAGGTAATCGTCATCGCGTATGTAGGTGCTGCGCAGTGCCTCGGCAGGGTCCTTGTCCAGCAGTTCGTAAACACTGTTGCGCAAGAGAGAGTCGTCGCGCAGTTGCAGGATCTTCACGGCCATGGGCGTAGCGACGGGTTCGGTGGCCACGGTGGTGGTGCGCGGCAAGGTCAGCACCACGGTCGGGTCGTCGTAGCTGCCCGGGGTACTTTCTTCCATGGGGGAGCGCGCCGGATCCTCGCCATCGTCAACTGGCGAATCGACGGGAGACATGGCCGGGAACTGTTCCAGCAGGTACTCGAACAAGGCCCCGACTTTCTCGGTCAGCACGTAGGGGTCGCCTGCACTCAGGCTGACCGCGTAAGGGCTGGGCTCCAAAACCGGCGCGGGCTCGGGCGCCATCTCAAGGCTGTTCGGGTTGCCATTGAGCGTTGGGCTGGCGTTGATGCTGAACGCGACCTGGGTGGGGTGTTCCCCGGGCGGCCCGACGGGCAATGACGGGTCCATCACCACCTGGCCAATCTTGCTCAGGGACGTGCAACCCGAGAGCCCGATCAGCGCCGTCAGCAGGCCGGCCACGCATGTCGGACGCATCATGGGCGTTCTCCTGAAATCAGGCGTTCCAGTGGGCTCTGCTGCGCCGGCCCTGCCTCTGTGTCCAGTGCCGCCAAGGGGTCGTTGCCCATGCCCGGTTCGAATGCCGAGCAGATGTCCGCGACAGCCTGGGGGGCGGCTGCAGCGGCGTGAGAAGCCTTGGGTGGAACATCCAGCAACCAGTGATCAAGGGTTCTCTGTTCAGGGCTGAACAGGTCCTCCAGTGAGCGTGCATCGTCCTGCGCAAGCTGGGCCTGCAGCCGATAGGCGCCAATGCGCAACTGGTCACCCTCGAGCAGCCGCCTGGCGGTAAGCGACCCCAGGCTGTGGAGGCTGTCGTTCAGGTAGGTACGCTGACAGCGATCGATGACGCAGAAGCTGCCCTCGATCCAGCGGATCTCGCAGTGGATCGGTGCAACGGTCTGCTCACGATCGTTGATCCGCCAGGTGGCCTTCGCGCTGCCGATGGTGCCGCCTGTGCAGTCGAACTGATGTCGGGCAGTGACGTTGTGTTGCAACTGATCCAGGTTGGTGATGCTCAAGGTCAAAGTGCTCATGAGCGCCCCCGGAACCGCACCACAGGGCTGCTCTGGCCGTGACGGTCATCGACGAAGCTGGTCCAGCCCAAGTAGGCCCCCAGGCTACGGTGCAGGCAGAAGGGCGGCAGTGCGTTCTGCTTCAGGCGCAGTTCCAGGTCATAGGCCAGGCCATCCCGCAGCAGGAAGTCGATCAGTGCCCGTAACCGGCCGAAGTTGATGCCGCTGGGCAGCAGGTCACGCAATTGCACTGGGTCGAGTTCGCTGATCACGATGGTGAACTTGCTGCTGCGTGTTCGCGTGCGGCTGCCCACCATGAAGGTGCTGCCCAGCTCGCCGTTGCTGCGGCCAAGGCTGACCAGTTGCTTGGCGGCAGTGGGGACCGAGCGGGTTTCGAACTCGCGGATCTGTACCTGCTTCAAGTCGAAGCAGTGGGCAATGATGCCGGCGACCGTGCCCGGCGCACGGCTGCGGCTGGCAATGACGCCGGCGAAACTGAGCAGCCGGCTCCACGGCAGTGCCGTGTCCCCGCGCAACTGCCTGTCATTCAACCCGAGCAGGGCAAAGATGTACTGGGAGAACCCATCGGTAGCTCCCGGCTGAAAGCGGATGTAGTAGCGATATTTACGCCAGATGCGATGCAGCAGGCTGAGCAGGTAGTGGTTGAAGAAATCGAAGAACGCCGGCCGCACACCGATGCCCTGTGCATGCTCGTATGCCACCTGCTCCAGGTAATAGGTGGGCAACGGCGAGTCGGTGCCATGCAGGCCCATGAAGGTGGTGCACACGCGATAGCGGTCAGCTTCCCCGGGCATGCGTTCGACCTTGTATATGTCGGAAACCGGGAAACTCAGCCGCGGGTCACTGGCAAGCCGCACCCTCAGCCGGGTGGCCTGATCTGGCCAGCGTGGTTCCAGGTCATCCCCGTGCAAGCCGTGCAGGCGCTCCAGCAACTGGAAGAAGTTGTACTGGTGCGCCTCGGCGAACAGCTTGTCGGCTAGATCAGCGGTTGTTTGCCGGTCTGGATTGGCCATGTGTAGTGCTCGTTGTTGGTGGTGTTGATCACTTCCAGTTGGTGGAAGGAATTGATGCTGGCGTACAGGGCGAAGAAGTGCGCGAGCACGCAACCGAACAGGTACAGGTCGCCTTCGCAGAGGAATGCGCTTTGATCCAGCTTCAGCCGCGTTCGCAAGCCACGAATGGGCTGGCCCTTGATCAGCCAGTCCAGCGGCTCTGTTTGCACATCACGGATGCCATCGAGGCGTTTGCGGGTGGTGCGTGTCTGCTGGATGTCGTGCAAGGCCGCGAAGTCGTAAGCGCGGATGACCGCTTTCAGCGGCTCGGCCGAGAGCAGCGACAGGTAGTTGAGCGACATGTTGGAGATCAGGGCCCACTGCAACTGGCCATCCAGCACCGGCCGGTAGGGGCGGGTGGGGGCACGGATGTTGGTATAGGTGGCCAGCGGCGGCGTGATCTCGGTGAGCACGTTGATGTCATCGATACCCAACGCCAGCGGCAGGTCGCGGTTGGTGCAGGTCAGGTCGATGGACGCTGTTTCCAGTTCGCCGATGTAGGCGTTGGCATCGGCGCGCACGAAAGCGATGCGATGGGTGACGCCATCGCCGCGCAGGGAGTCCTCGAGTGTGTAGCGGTAGTACAACGCCGTGCGCCCTTGCACATGCTCGATCTCATGGGCGAACGACTCGAAGGGGCGGAAGGTTCTCAGGTGTTCGCCGGTACTTCCGTCAGTCGTGGTGCGGGTGCTGATGACCCGATCGACACTGAAGATTTCATAGGCGTGCCGCTCCTTGCCTCTGGGCACAAGCTCGACCTGGGCGGGCCGGCTGGACAGGTCGATGGGCTCGGCGCTGTGGCTGAGCAGGTTCACTGCCGGGGTGCAGAACAGGCTGAAGTCTGCTTTGCCGACACGCAGCGAATCCGGTAGCTGTCGGGTGAAGTGAAATTCGAGGCCGACCCGCTGAGTCGCTTGATCAGGCCAGATTTTCTCCAGGCCGGTGATGCTGACGAAGTGAAAACGCTCGGGAAATACGAAGTACTCCTGCAGGATCCGGTAACCGTCAAAGACGTTCTGTGGGTAAGGCAGCAGCGCTTCGTCCGGGCTGAAGCCTGGGAACACGATACTGCTGGCCGGCAGCCGGCGTACCCCACCATTGACTGTCACGCAGACATGCTTGAGGTATTGAGCGATCCACAGGTACAGCGTGCGAGCAGTTTGGGTATCACCGCTCAGGTGAAAGTCGAGGCTGGCGCAACCCAGGGTGTTCAGCGGCCGCTCGACCAAGGTTTGCAGGCCGATGCGAACCACCGAACTGTCGAGTGTCTGGGTAGCGTTCACCGACTCGATCTCGAACGGGTGAATGTCCACCGCCGTGCAGGTGCGGAATTCGCAGGGCACCCCATCCACGGGGCTGGAGAACAACCGCGAGCCTTTGGCGATGGGTTGCGACTGGCTCAGCGCTTGCTTGCGCGGCGTGAACTGGATGATCGTGGCGCTCGGCAGGGGCCGCAGGTAGTTGGGCCACAGCAACTGCAGCATGGGGTGCGTCAGCTCGGGCAGGTCGTCCTCCAGCTTGAGCCGCAGTTTGGCCGTGAGGAATGCAAAGGCTTCCATCAGGCGTTCGACATCCGGGTCGCTGCCACCCTTGCCGAGCAGGCGGGCAAGTTGTGGGTTGTCCTGGGCGAAGTCGTTCCCCAGTTCATGGAGGTAACGCAACTCTTCGCTGAATCGGTCCTTGAGTGACATAGGTCACCTCACTCGGGTGTGGCGGTTATGGCCATTGACCAGCAGCTCCAGTTGCAGCTGCTCCGTGTGGTTGTTGACCTGCACGTGGCAGTCCAGCCTGAAATGCAGTTCCAGCGGGGCATGGCAATCGGGGACGACCTTGAGCGCGCGCACGTGCACACGCGGCTCAAAGCGCTGAATGGTGCGGCGGATGTCCGCGCTCACCTGTTTCAGCAGGTCGCCACTGCTTGCGTCGTGCCCGTTGAAGTCACTCAGGCCCAGCTCAGGGCTGCTTTGCGAGCAACCCTGGCGAGCATTGAGCAGCGTTTCCAGGTGGCGCTTGATGGCGGCGAACTTCTGGGTAGCGTTCTCTTGCCTGGACGGCACCCGGCTTGCGAGTTGATCCGTCACCAAACGGTCGAAAAATCCACTCATTGGGTATCAAGCCGGCCGACCAGGGAGATCTCGAAATTCGCCCCCATGTACTTGAAGTGCGGGCGCACGGCGAGCGAGACCTGATACCAGCCCGGGTCACCGGCAACGTCCGACACCTCGACCCTTGCAGCACGCAATGGGCGACGGCTGCGCACATCGGCTGACGGGTTCTCCTGGTCGGCGACGTACTGCCTGATCCATTTGTTCAGTTCGGACTCAAGGTCCTTGCGCTCTTTCCAGCTACCGATCTGTTCGCGCTGCAGCACCTTGATGTAGTGGGCCAGCCGGTTGACGACGAACAGGTAGGGCAGCTGGGTGCCGAGCTTGTAGTTGGTTTGCGCTTGCAGGCCTTCCGGGGTCTTGGGGAAGTTCTTCGGTTTCTGTACCGAGTTGGCCGAGAAGAACGCGGCGTTGTCGCTGTCCTTGCGCATGGTCAGGGCGATGAAGCCCTCTTCGGCCAGCTCGAACTCCTTGCGGTCGGAGATCAGGACTTCGGTCGGAATCTTGGCCTGCAGCTGACCCAGTGACTCGTACAGGTGCACCGGCAGGTCCTCGACGGCACCACCCGACTGCGGGCCGATGATGTTCGGGCACCAGCGGTAGCGGGCAAAGCTGTCATTGATGCAGCTGGCCAGCAGGAAGGCGGAGTTGCCCCACAGATAGTTGTCGTGCCGCCCGGCGATGTCCTCGTCGTAGGTGAAGCTCTGGACCGGGTTTTCTTGCGGGTGATAGGCAGAACGGAGCATGAATCGCGGCCCGGTCAGCCCGGTATGGCGGGCATCCTCGCTTTCACGGAACGCACGCCACTTGGCATGCCGGGGGCCGGCGAAAATGTCCTTGATTTCCTTCAGATTGGGCAGCTCTTCAAAGCTGCTCAGATTGAAGAACTCAGGAGAGGGCGCCGCGAGAAAAGGTGCGTGTGCCATGGCACCGACCGAGGCCATGTAACTCAGCAGTTTTATATCGGGAGAAGAGGGGCCGAAGCTGTAGTTGCCGACCATCGCAGCAACGGGCTCACCACCAAATTGGCCATAACCTGCGGTGTAAACATGCTTGTAGATGCCGCTGCAAGTGATGTCGGCGGCATTCTCGAAGTCGTCGAGCAAGTCATCTTTGCTGACATGCAAGACTTCAAGCTTGATGTTCTCGCGGAAGTCGGTTCGGTCGACCAAAAGTTTGAGGCTGCGCCACGCGGATTCAAGTTGCTGAAACTCGGGGTGATGCAGGATGGCATCCATCTGCTTGCTGAGCACTCGATCCAGTTCAGCGATCATCTGGTCGACGCGATGTTTGTTGATGAGTTGATCAGGGTCATGGCTTTTCAGGATTTCGGCGATAAAAGCAGATACACCCTGGCGAGCGACTTGATAGCCCTCTTGAGTAGGTGCCAACTTGGTTTCTGCCATGATCTGGTCGAGCAGGGTGGCGTTGCTCAGTGGTTCGGTTGTTGCTTCAACCGCGACGGTCGTGCTGTTTTGCTTTGGCATGGGGCCGCTCCGTTGTCTCAGTCTTCTTTTGGCGCCTCGAGCACCAGGTCAAGTTCTTCTGCCAGTTGTTTGCGTGCCTGTTCGTTATTCAGCAGGTGCTGCAGTTGCTTGCGGAACGTGGGCACGTTGCCCAGTGGGCCTTTCAGCGCGACCAAAGCCTCGCGAAGCTCCAGCAGCTTGTTCAGCTCCGGTACCTGGCGGGCGATGCTGTCTGGCCCGAAATCGTTGATGGACTTGAACTGCAGGTTGACCGCCAGCTCTGCGTCGGGGGCAGTGCTGAGCATGGATGGCACGGACATGGCGAGGCTGACATCGGCGTCGTTCAACACATTGTTGAAACTGTGTTTGTCGATTCGCATGATCGAACGGTCTTCCAGTGCGCGGGTATCATCCAGGCCGAAATCGCCTAGTACCAACATCTTGTGCGGCAGCTCTACCTCGGCTTGTTCGCCGTCGGTGGCCGGTACGTACTTGATGTTTATGCGTTCTTTGGGTGCAACGGAGCCTGAGCTTTTATTCATGGATGTCAGCCTTCGTGAAGTTTGGATATATGTAGGAAGCGTCCTACAAAGTTATGTTTAAATTTAAACGTAATTGGAGTCTCGCTATGTGCGTGTAAAAAACCATGCACCGAAAAAATATTGTGCGTCGAGCGTGAAAGTGTAAGGAAATATTTGGTTGTGAATATGATTTTTTCTGTACTAGCCTTTGTTTCGTTTCGGTGCTCCACTATTCGGTAGTTGTGTGGATGACTGCTATTAAATCGTGACTGGCCAGTCGGGTGGCACTGTTGCGATATTTTACGAGTGAGTAAAGCCAATATGATTCTTCGCTATGCATATGGCGTTGGCCTTTCGATGTTGCTCTCCCTGGCGCCAAGTTTGGCAAGCCAGACCAGGGACTGCCCGCAGATCGTCTCCAACGTCGAGCGCTTGGCTTGTTTCGATCAGGCCGCTGGCACCCCGGCACATGTGACGAAACTGCAATGGTCCGCGCCGGAGCAGGATTCGCCCACGCTGCGTCGTGTGATGACCCATGAGGCGGGGCGGTCGCCGGAGGAGCTGACGTTTCGCCTCGAAAAAGGGGATGACGGGCTGATGATCTCGGCGCCCGCAATCGCTTCGGTCGCACCGCACCCCTACCTGGTGATCAGTTGTGTGCAGAACATTTCCCGGTTGCAACTGGTTACCGCACAACCCATCGATGCCGGCCGGGTGATGGTGCGATTGCAGGGGGAGCGTGGCTCCACCCTTGCTACACCCTGGCAGGTGACGGAGAACGGCCAGGTGCTTGACGCTGGCAGGGGCTTGCCGGGCATCGAGCAGATCAAGCCACTGATCGGGGCCCATCGCATTCAGGTCGAGAGCGACAACCCAGCCGTTGATGGGCTGGTTTTCGACGCTCAGGGGCTGGACCCACTCATCGATGAGGCGCGCAAGGCATGTCGCTGGTAGCAGAGGTCACCGCACAGGAAATTGCCCGGTTGCTTGCCCCCATCGACGCGCAGAACCCTGCCGGCCTGTTCGATGTGGAGAACGAAACCTACCAGGCCATTGATCAGGAAATGGTCAAGCTGGGTGGGCTGCAGGAGCCTTTCATCGACTGGGCCTATATCGAAGAAGCGTCCCGCCAGTACCTGGGCCAGGAGTGCAAGCACCTGCGCATCGTCGCGCACCTGGGTGTCGCTTGGCTGCGCAGCCAATGCTGGGAGCGCTGGGGTTTTACCCTCGCACTGCTGGCCGGCATGGTCGAAGCCTATTGGGAAAGCGCATACCCGAAACCGGGCCCCAAAGGGTTCCTCGGCAAGCGCAAGCTGGTGGGCCTGATGCTCAACCGTTTGCTCGTGGCATTGCCGCGCCTGGACCGCTTCACGTTCAGCCCCGCGCACGCCGCGGCGGCTCAGGGCGCGCTGCAACGCCTGCAACAGCAGCGGGAAGCAGCGCAGCTCGATGAAGCGGCCCTTGGCGAACTGGAGCGCCTGCTACGCAAGCACACGGAGCTTTCGAACGGCCTTGCCGAGCCCACCACGGACAAGCCCCCTGCAAACGCCATCAAGTCTGCGCCCCTGGCCGAGGTCATCGCCACGCCGATGCCCCGTGTGTCGTTGGGCAACGAGCGGGAATCACGAAGGGCCATGCTGACCATGGCCGAGCTGATCAATCAACAGGACCCTTACGATCCTGCTGGCTACCAGTTGCGTCGGTTCGGCTTGTGGGCGCACATCCAGACGCCGCCTCAAACCAGGCAGGGCAACCGCACGGAGCTGATGGCGGTGCCGCAGGACATTGCCGGGGACTATGAGGATGCCATTGCCGCTACTGCAATCGACGCGGCCCTGCTGCAGCGGATCGAAAAGAGCGTGACGGCTTGCCCCTACTGGATTCGCGGCAGCTTTCTGGCAGCGAGCGCTGCCACGCGGCTGGCGATGGGCGAGGTGGCTGAGGCCATTCGCGCTGCGACCGCGCGGTTCGTGCAGCGCATGCCCGCGCTGCAGCAGTTGTGCTTCAGCGACGGCAAGGTATTTGTCGATGACCAATGTCTGGCGTGGCTCAGGGGGGCACAAGGGCAATCCGATTCGGACGCAGCCTCTCAGGAATTCGCCACGTTGCGAGAGGAGCTGGCCTGCCAACTGGAAACCAGCGGCGTGGAAGCGGTGTTGCTCAGGCTGCAGGGCATGCAGGCGGACTTCCGCAGCCTGCGTGAGCGCTGCCATACCACGGTGATCGCGGCTGATCTGCTGGCGGCTCGGGGCGTGTCCTGGCTGGCCCAGGACTTGTGCGCAGGCGTTGCCCGAACGATGCAGGAAACCACCGCCAGCGCCTGGGAGCCTGCGGTGTTTCAACGCCTTCAGCAGTACGCGTGCACGGTCCATCACGGGCTGATTGGAACAAGGAACGGGAGTCAGGATGAATCAACTGTGGAAGCATCTTAAACGTTGGGGCTTGCCCCTGGTGGCCCGTATCGGCCTGGCCATGCCGCTGCTGCTCGGGCTGGGTGCCGCATTGATGCTGGTTGCAATCTGGTGGCTCGGCCCGCAATGGGTCTGGCGCGAGCAGCAGCCGCTGGCTAGCGTGGCGCATCGCGGTTTGGCCAGCCTGGCGCTGGTGTTGGTGCCGCTACTCTGCTGGCTTGTGGTGCTGCGCAGGCGCTTTCGCCGTTTGCAGGCCGAACGCAAGCAGGCGGTGGACGCTGAACTGGACAACGTGTTGCCTTTCGTCCAGGCACAGGAGAAAGCCTTGGACCAAGGGCTGGCACGCTATCTGGACAATGCGGGTGGCAGGCGAGCCTTGTACCGACTGCCGTGGTATCTGGTGGTGGGCGACCAACAGGCCGGCAAGACCAGCTTCATCGACCGTACCGAACAGAGTTTTTCCCTGACCCGCATCGACAAGGCACAAGCGCGAGGCAGGCAAGCGCAGTTGCTGGCTTATCCGATAGGCTGGTGGGTCAGTAACGATGCGGTGATCATCGACCCGCCGGGCGCTTTCGTCCGTCAGGAATCGTTGGCAGGTTCATCAGCCGAGGATTCAGACACGTCGAAAGCACCACCCGCCACCTCGGCCAGGTTGTGGGAACACATGCTGGGCTGGCTGGTACGTAACCGAAGCCAGAGAGCACTAAATGGCTTGCTGTTGGTCGTTGACCTGCCTGCGCTACTGCATGGCACGCCTGAGCAACGTGTCGCCTTGGCGCATGTGCTACGCACGCGGCTGTATGAAGTGAGCAGTCAGTCGGGCTCGCGCCTGCCGCTGTATGTGGTACTGGCCAAATTCGATCTGCTGGACGGTTTCGACCAGCTGTACGCTGGGCTTCCCGCCGTCATGCGGGAAAACATGCTGGGCTTCACCTTCAAACTGGATGCGGTCGGCACGTTCGATGCCTGGCTGGATGAATATGGCGATCATTACGATCGGTTGATAAGGCAATTGTTTGAACAGGTAGTGGACCGGCTCGATGTATTGGACGGTGCGCCGTCGCGAGTTCGCTTGTTCTCGTTGCATGCCCAGTTGATCGGGCTGCGTCCGATACTGTTGGCCTTCCTGAAAGAAACCCTCGCAAGTGACCGCTTCACCACGCCTGCCTTGGTACGTGGCGTGTACTGGTCTTCGGTCTTGCAGCAGGGCGACATGCTCAATGCGTTCGTGCGTGAGGCGGCACAGCCGTACAAGACCGAGTTTCCGCTGCGTGAAGGCAAGGCGCAGGGGCAGGCGCTGGTCTACTTCATTCAGCACGCCTTCCGGCGAGTCATCTACCAGGAGGCCGGCCTTGCCGGGGACAACATCAAGGTAGCGCGCAGCAAACGTCGGTTGCTCTGGGTGGGGTCTGCAGTAGGCGTGCTGGCCTTCAGTGTCGCCATCGCCAGTTGGCAACGCTACTTTGACATCAATGGCGCCAAGGCCGCCAACGTGCTCGCCAAGAGCAGAGAGTACAGTCATCACGAAGTGGACCAGCGTCTGGACCCCACCGGGCGCAACCTGCTGGAACCGCTGGACCAGATACGCGATGCCGTGTCGGTGTTTGGCGACTATCGTGCCGCGTGGCCGGGTGTTTCCGACCTTGGCTTGTATCAGGGTCGCGCCATTGGCCCTCGCGTCGATGAGGCCTACCTGAGCTTGCTCTCCAGGCGCTTCCTGCCAGCCTTGGCCAGCGGTGTGATCGATGCCATGGACGCTGCGCCGCCGGGCAGCGAACAGCAGATGGCTGCGCTTCGGGTTTATCGAATGCTGGAGGACCGCCAGAGCCGCCGCCCCGAATGGGTCGAGGACTGGATGGCCCGCCAGTGGCAACAGAAGTTCCCCGGGCAGGGGCAATTGCAAGGCGACCTCATGCGGCACCTGAAGTATGCCTTGGCCTATGCCGATACCGATCTGCCGCAGTATCGCCAGCGTATTGCAGAGGTGCAGCAGGTCCTGCGCAAGGTACCTTTGCCAGAGCGGGTGTACGCGAGCCTGAAACAGCAGGCTGGAGAGCAGTTGAATGCCGGCCTGGACCTGCGTCATCAGGTGGGGCCAGCGTTCGATGTGGTGTATCAGTCCTCTCCCGGCCTCAGGCAGGGCGATGGTGTCCTGATAGCGCCGATGCTCACCGCCAAGGGTTTCATAGACTACTTCGAACCACGTAGTCAAAGGTTTGCAGATATGGCCATGATCGACCAGTGGGCACTTGGAGAACGTGGCCAGCTCGATTACTCGGATGCCGACCGGGAGGCGCTGGGCGAACGGCTACGTAACTTGTACAGCGCCGATTTCATTGACAGTTGGCGTCGTGCCTTGAATGCCTTTTCGGTGGCTGACTTCCACGACCTGGATCATGGCGTAGCGATCCTGGGGCAGTTGACCGGGCCAGCAGCGCCCCTGCATCGGTTGCTGGACACAGTGAGGGACAACACATCGCTTTCATCAGCCGTTGTCGCTGAGGCACCCGGGGAGGTCGAAGCGTTGCGACCGACAAGTGGCAGGCCTGATCAACAACAGGCCTGGGCCATTCAGCGGGCCTTTGCCGGGCTGAGTGCCATGCTGCAGGCAACCGGTGAGAAACCCAGCTACTACGATGAAACTCTTGGTGCCATCGCGGCCGTGCACGACTATGCCAAGGCGGTGCAGGACAGCCCCGACCGAGGCAAGGCTGCCCTGCAGGCCGTGCATCAGCGATTCTCGATGACAGGGCAAGACCCCATCGGCACCCTGCAGCGGGTGGCCATCGGCTTACCGGAACCGATCAACCACCAGGTCAGAAAGATGGCCGATCAAACAGCACAGGTGCTGAATGTCGAAGCGTTGCGCGAATTGGAGCGACGCTGGGACGCCGAGGTATACAGCTTCTTCCAGCAGCGCCTGGCAGGGCGTTACCCCTTTGTCGTGAAGGCTCCCGACGCTTCGCTGGACGACTTTGAGGCCTTCTTCGGGCCGAAGGGGCGGCTGCAGCGGTTCCATGATCAATACCTGAAGGTCTTCCTGAGGGATAACCTCGAAGCCCTGCAGGCCGGCCAGCAGGGGCAGTCGCTGATCCGCAGTGATGTGCTCGAACAGCTGGAGCGGGCAGATCGTATCCGTGAGACATTCTTTGATCAGCGCGGCAACCTGAGTGTGCAGTTCAGCATCGAGCCGTTGGGCCTGAGTGCCAACCAACGCACGAGCTTGCTGGACCTGGACGGCCAATTGATTCCCTACACCCATGGCCCGAGCCAGATCACCGGTATCGTCTGGCCCAATACCTTGGGGCAGCAGGTGCGCAGTAACCTGACCTTGCTCCGGCAGAACGGCAACAGCAGCAGCCTTGAGTACCGTGGCCCCTGGTCGATGTTCCGCTTGCTCAGCCGTGGCTCGCTCAATGGGCGCACGGCGACCAGCGTGGACCTGAGCTTCAGGACCGGCGATGGCGTGATGCGCTACAGGCTTAACGCGCAGAAAGCCTTCAACCCTATTACGCAAGAGCCTTTCAAAGGTTTCCAGTTGCCACGAGGGTTGTTGCAGAAGTCGCCCAAGCTGGGGCCGACCACGCAGGCCGGCTTGTGAGGGTTGGCTTGGGAGTACGGTGCGAACCGGTCACCCATTGCGCTGGCGCCCCCAAAGTTGCGCCGACAGCAGTTGAAGGCGCTCGGCCAGCTTGGCGACATGGGCGGCAGTGGTTCGACTCTGGTTGCTGGCGAGCACGCTTTTCTGGGTGGTTTGACTGATATCGGCCAGGTTGCACTGGATGCTGTCACCCACCGCGCTCTGCTCCTCTACGGCGGCAGCGATCTGCACGCTCATGCCGCTTATTTCATCTACGCGCTGGGTGATCCCGTCCAGCGCCCGGGCAGCCAGCAGTGCCTGTTCGACACTGACACCGGCCTTGCTGTGACTGCGCTGCATCGCAAGCACGGCATCCCCCGTGGAACGCCGCAGGGTGTCGATGGTGCCCTGGATGTGAGCAGTGGATTGCTGAGTCCGCGAAGCCAACCCGCGCACCTCGTCGGCGACCACCGCGAAACCCCGGCCCGCCTCTCCAGCGCGGGCAGCCTCAATGGCGGCGTTGAGGGCAAGCAGGTTGGTCTGTTCGGCGATGCTTTGAATGACCTCGAGTACGCGGTCAATTTCATTGCCATGCTGTTCCAGTTGATGAATCACCATGCTGGTCTGTTGCACTTCGCGGGCGAGGCTATCAATGTGCTGGCGGGTCTGCTCAACAAGTTGGTGGCCGCGGTCGGATTCCTGGTTGGCCAGGTTCGCGGCGCTGGCGGTAAGCTGAGCGTTGCGCGCCACTTCCTGCACACTGCTCGCCATCTGGGTTATTGCGCTGGCAACCTGGGCAGTTTCCCCCTGTTGGCGGAGGGTTGCGCAATTGTTGTTGTCCACTGCAGACAGAAGCTCTTCGGCTTCCTTGCTCAACTGGCGGGACGAATCGGCAATGCGTCCGACTATTGCCCGGGTCTCGGCTTCGAGCATTTGCAGGGTGAAATCGATCTGGCCAAACTGGTCGCGGCGGCCGCTGTAGAGAATCTGGCTCAGCGGATTGTCGGCGATATTCCTGGCTTTTCGGGCAAGAGCGTCGAGGGGGCGCAGGCTGAAGCGCAACACGCCGCCAAGCAGCAAGCTCGATAGCGTCATGGAGAAAGCGGCATGGCTCCAGGACAACGCACCCAACAAGCCCAAGGCAGCAAAGCACAGCAGGTTCACGCCAGTGCTGGCAAGTGCCAGACGCATTCCGACGGACAGCTGTGACATACGCAGGCAGTTGGTCTTTTTACCACTACGCAACTGTGCATAGAGATGTTCAGCTGCTTCCACCAGCGCTTTGGCCGGTAGCGTGCGAACCGATTGGTATTCCACTGTTTCGCCATTGCGCTGCATCGGCGTGACGTAGGCGCTGACCCAGTAGTGGTCACCATTCTTGCAGCGATTTTTTACCAGCCCCATCCACGAGCGCCCATCCTTGAGTGTCTGCCACATATGCGCAAAAGCTTCTGGCGGCATGTCCGGGTGGCGCACGATGTTGTGATTGACGCCGAGCAATTCGGCTTCACTGAATCCGCTGATGTTGATGAAGTCGGGATTGACGTAAGTGATGGCGCCCTTTGGGTTGGTTGTTGAAAGAATGTTCGCGTTTGCGCTGAATTCGACGGCACGACCACTGACCGGAAGATTGGTTTTCATTGTTTTTCTCCTGAACTGACAGGTACGCGCCGCGTAACTGCGCTTCCTTCGAAACGGTCTTCTGTGCTGAGCAGGTGTTGTATCTGAGCGGCGGGTTGTGGTCGGCTGAACCAGTAGCCTTGGGCGTAGTGGCAGCCTTCACCGACCACGAATTCGAGTTGCGCCGAACTCTCGATGCCTTCGGCCACTACTTCCAGGCCGAGGCTACGGCCGAGAACGATGATTGCCTGGCTGATCGCGCTCTGTTTGTTCTCGTAAGGAACGCCGGTGATGAAGCTCTTGTCGAGCTTGAGGATGTGCAGCGGAAAGCGCGTGAGGTAGCCGAGCGAGGAGTAACCCGTGCCAAAATCGTCCAGCGCCAGCAGAACACCAAGGCTGGTCAGCTCATGCAGACAGGCCAGCGTGTCCATGTCGTCATGCATCAGTTGGCTTTCGGTGATCTCCAGGATCAGGCTGGCGGGAGGCAGGCCGCTTTCTTGCAGGATATCGATCAGCCGGAGGGTGAAGTCGGCTTGTTGCAATTGCGTGCTGGAAATGTTCACCGAGCAGCGCAGGCGCTCATGCCCGGCCAGTTGCCAGGCCCGGGCCTGCTGACAGGCCTGGCGCAGTACCCATTCGCCGACGCGGATGATCTCTCCCGATTCCTCCAGCGCAGGGATGAACTCCAGTGGCGAGATCAGACGTTCGCCATGGCGCCACCGCAACAGCGCCTCGACCCCGGTCACCACAGGTGTCCCTTGGTCCAGGTGATAGATCGGTTGGTAGTACAGTTCGAATTCATTCTGTTGCAGTGCCTGGCCTAGCGCGGATTCCAGTTCCAGATGCTGCTGCGCGGTATCTTGCAGTGTTTCGTCGTAGTGGGCGTACCGCGCCTTGCCGGCAGACTTGGCTCGGTAGAGGGCAAGGTCGGCAGCCTGCAGCACATCCAGGGCTTTGCCATTGTCGTGCAACGGAGCGATGCCGATGCTGGCGCTGACCACCAGGGTTCGACCGTCCATGTGCAGCGGTTGGTGCAGGTTGTCGAGGATGCGTTGGGATATCTGCTCGGCGTCGCGGTCGCAGGTGAGGTCGTGAAGCAAAACGATGAATTCGTCTCCGCCGAAGCGGAACAGTTGGTCAGTGGGGCGCAGCGACTCTTTCAAGCGCCTTGCCACTTCCACCAGCACGCGATCACCGACGTTATGGCCGAGGCTATCGTTGATCAACTTGAAGCGGTCCAGATCGATGAACAGCAGCGCTTCGTAGTCACCGCCCTTGCGCTGCTTCCTGAAGGTCTTCTGCATTTGCTCGTCAAGCCGGATGCGGTTGGCCAGGCCGGTCAACGGGTCGTGCTGGGCGGTATGTTGGAGGCGCTGCTCGGCATCCTTGCGTGCACTGATATCAGACTGCGAGCCAGCCATGCGTAGCTCGCCAGGGTTGGTCATTTCGGCGACCCCTCGCACGAGGACCCAGATGTAGTCGCCGTTGTGCTTGCGGATACGGTACTCGTGGTGAACGGATGATGTCTGCCCTTGAAGATGGGCATCGATGGCATGGCGAAAATCGGGCAGGTCGTCCGGGTGCACGCGACCGAACCAACTGGAACTGCTCTCGCCGATGCTGTCGCGGCTGAGACCAAGCATGCTGGCCCAACGCTCTGAAACGTAAAGCCGGTCCTGATCGACATGCCAGTCCCACAGCCCGTCGTTGGCACCGCGCAACGCGCGGGCGAAGCGAGCCTCACTATCTTCCAGCGCCTTGTGCTGGGCCGCACTGTAGGTGTCGATGGCCAGCGTCATGTCGAAGAACACTGCCTTCAACAGGCTGGAATACAGCGTGGCATCCGGGCTGTCGCCGAACACGCTTTCAAGCATGTCGTCGAGGTAAAGCCGATAGCTGCCGAGATACCACTTCAGCTCCAGGCCGATCTGCTGATGGATCACACCGATGCGCAGGCGGCCGTTGACGTAGGTTTCATCGTAGGGGCCGCTCCACAAGCGCTGGTAATACTCAGCCTGGCTCTGCTTCAAACGGGCGGTGACTTCCGGCGTGCGAAGCAACGCGGACGGCGTGGAAAATTCCGCCAGGTGACGGTACAGATGGTCGACGAAAGCTTGCTGGGACGGGGCCATGTACTGAGCTGCTACGCCTAGTCGTCTGGCATCTTCGGCGCTCCAGTCGAGAAAGCGAAAGCGTTCGACAATCTCCGCATGGTCGAGACGGATACGCTTGAGTAATTCCTCGAGGTCTTTTGTCACCTTCATTCACATCCCCCGGTGTTGGAGAAGATTCCTTTTTGCTGAACAAAAAAAAGCGCCGTGGCAACAAGTTCTGCTCAAGAACTTGTTGCCACGGCGCTTCGTCTTTCAGGCCTATTATCCTGCTCGGCAAAGCCGGTTCCCGCAGGGCGGAACCTGGTGATGGCACATTCACATCACTGGGGATCTTCCGACAATTTATCCAGCAATGCAACCAGGCGTCGCCGCAGCAGCCCCAGTTCGCGGGATTTGAAGGCGTGTCGGGTCTGTTCGAGAACCGCGGTGGCATCCAGCAAGGCAGCCTGTATCTGCCCAGCCGAGCCCAACTGGGTTTCACCGAGCCAGCGGCAAAGCGGGGCGACGCTGCAATTGCCAGGCGTGCTCAGCACCTCGCAATCGGGTGCTACAGGCGCCAACAACTGGCGCAATTGATCGGCCAGTTCAAGATTGTTGCAGATAATTCTGGTTGCCTGGTTGGACTCGCTCATCAAACTGCATTCCCATATGTTTGGTGTGCTGTTTACAACACCGCCCATGGCGTTTGACTGATTCAGGTCAATGCTGAAGCCTTTCCACTTACCCTGTGAGGGTGATGTTGCCGTGTGTTGTCATGCACGGGGTCGCTGGCCTGGTATTCCGGTGTTTGGCTGACCAGTCAACATGGGAACACCACGTTCGTGCGCGATGCCGCGTTGCGGATATGCTCCTGCATTGCACGCTGTGCCCCGGCCTGGTTGCCACGGGCAAGCTGGCGCAGGATCTTGCGGTGTTCCTGCCAGGTCTCCATGGCGCGTTCAGGGCGAATGAACGGCAACTTCTGGCTCTCCAGGAAAATGTCCTGGCTGGTGGTGATCACCTGCAGCATGGCGTGGTTGCCACTCGCTTCCAGCAGGCGGCGGTGAAAGGCGAAGTCCAGGCGCGCTGCGGCCTCGAAATTGCCGGCACGCAGCTCCTGGCGCATCGACTCGACATTGGCTTCGAGCGCATCGATGTCCGCTGCCGTCAGGTACAGCGCCGCCAAGCCGGCGGCAAACCCTTCGAGTGCATAGCGCAGTTGGAAGGTATCGACGGCGGATACCTGTTCGGCATAGGGCCAGGAGAAGCCGGTGGCGGATGGCGGCGCCTGGACGAATACCCCTTTGCCCGGTTGTACGCTCACCAGCCCCAAGGCGCTCAAGGAGGACAGCGCCTCGCGCAGGGAGGCGCGGCTTACACCCAACTGCTCTGCCAGGTCACGTTGGGAGGGCAGGGCATCACCGGGCTGGTAGTCGCCTTCCTGGATCAGTTTGCGGATAGCCTGCAAGGCGATTTCCGGAACTGCGCGGGTGAGTGTGTCGAGCATCTGTTCAGACCAGCTGGCAAGGGGTCTGCGCTTTTTAAAGGCTTTACCGGTTGCCTGGCAAGTATCGCCCCATGCTGACGCAGCGGGGCAGGTGGCTGCACGAAAGGGGGGCGATGGCAGAGGGTAGGCGCTAGCTGTTCAGACCAGTAAGACCGCGTGATGCCAAGGGGCGAAAGCGTATTCCGGGGCTGCCGGGCAACACTGGCACGGCCTGTGCTTTTCGGGCTAGGCAACTTCTTCGCATGCACCCGAGGCATTTTCCATGAAAAACATCCGTTCCTTGCTTCTGGCCGCCCTGGTTTGTGGCGGCGTCATGAGCGTTTCCCACGCCCAGGCTGATGCGCTGGCCGACATCACTGCCCGGGGCGTGCTCAAGGTAGCCGTACCCCAGGACTTCCCTCCCTTCGGCTCGGTGGGGCCGGACCTCAAACCTCGCGGCCTGGACATCGACACCGCGCAGCTACTGGCTGACAGGCTCGGCGTCAAGCTGGCGCTGACCCCGGTCAACAGCACCAACCGCATTCCGTTCCTCACTACCGGAAAGGTCGACCTGGTGATTTCCAGCCTGGGCAAGAACCCGGAGCGGGAAGCGGTGATCGATTTTTCCCGCCCCTACGCACCGTTCTACCTGGCAGTGTTTGGGCCGGCCGAGACGTCGATCGACAATATCGGTGCCGTTGCCGGCAAGACCATCAGTGTCACGCGAGGCTCGATCGAGGACATGGAGTTATCCGCGGTCGCCCCTCAGGGTGCGGTCATCAAGCGCTTCGAGGACAACAACTCGACCATCGCCGCCTACCTGTCGGGCCAGGTCGAGCTGATCGCCAGCGGCAGCGTGGTAATGGCTGTCATTGCCGAGAAGAACCCGAACAAGGTGCCGGTCATGAAGGTCAAGCTCAAGGACTCGCCAGTGTACGTGGGGCTGGCCAAGCAGGAGCCGGCCTTGCTCGAGAAGGTCAACGCCACTCTGAATACGGCCAAGGCCGACGGCAGCCTCGACCGCAATGCCGAAAAGTGGCTGAAGCAGCCATTGCCGGCCGACCTTTGAACGGCCCTGGAGTCGCCGACCCATGGCCTATCAATTTGACTTTTCCCCTGTGCTGGCCCAAGGCGGCCTGCTGCTCGAAGGGGCTGTGTTCACGCTAGAGCTGACGTTGATCGGCACCCTGTTCGGGGTGGCCATCGGTGTGCTGGGTGCGGTGGTGCGCGCCTGGCGACTACGGCCGTTCGATGCGCTGTTCGGCCTTTACGTGGAGCTGATCCGCAACACGCCCTTCATCGTCCAGTTGTTCTTCATCTTCTTCGGCCTGCCCTCGCTTGGCGTTCGGTTGACGGAATGGCAGGCGGCGGTACTGGCCATGGTGATCAACCTTGGGGCCTATTCCACCGAAATCATTCGGGCGGGTATCCAGGCCATTCCCAGAGGGCAACTGGAGGCTGCGGCGGCATTGGCCATGAGTCGTTTCGAGGCTTTTCGCCATGTGGTGCTGCAACCTGCACTGGCCAAGGTCTGGCCGGCCCTGTCGAGCCAGATCGTGATCGTAATGCTCGGGTCGGCGGTGTGCTCGCAGATCGCCACAGAAGAACTGTCGTTTGCTGCCAACTTCATCCAGTCGCGCAACTTCCGGGCTTTCGAGACATACCTGCTGACCACGGCTCTGTACCTGGTCATGGCCATCCTGGTGCGCCAACTGCTGGCATGGATCGGCCGGCGCGCTTTGACGGGGAGACGCTGAATGGATTTCACCTTGTGGGACATCGTGCGCAACCTGCTCGCAGGTTTGCAATGGACCTTGCTGCTGTCGCTGGTGGCGTTCGTCTGCGGTGGTATTGCCGGGCTGTTGCTGCTGTTGGCGCGAATCTCCGATAGCCGGATGCTGCGTGGCGCGGCCAGGAGCTACATCGAGCTGTTCCAGGGGACGCCGCTGCTGATGCAGCTGTTCATGGTGTTTTTCGGCATCGCCCTGTTCGGCATCGATGTTTCGGCCTGGATGGCGGCGGCCATCGCCTTGACGTTGTTCACCAGTGCCTTTCTCGCCGAGATCTGGCGAGGCTGCGTCGAGTCCATACCACATGGCCAGTGGGAGGCCTCCGGCAGCCTGGCCATGAGCCGTCTGGAGCAGTTGCGCCACGTGATCCTGCCCCAGGCCCTGCGCATTGCCGTCGCGCCGACCGTCGGGTTCTCGGTGCAGGTGGTCAAGGGCACGGCGGTGACCTCGATCATCGGTTTCACCGAGCTGACCAAGACCGGCGGCATGTTGGCCAACGCCACTTTCGAACCGTTCCTGATCTACGGTCTGGTGGCCGTGGGTTACTTCGTCCTTTGCTACCCGCTCTCGCTGAGCGCCCGTTACCTGGAGAGGAGGCTGCATGCCCCTGCTTAGAGTGTCTGCATTGCACAAGTACTACGGCGACAATCATGTGCTCAAGGGTGTCGACCTGGCGATCGAGGAGGGCGAGGTGGTCGCCATCATCGGCCGTAGCGGTTCCGGCAAGAGTACCTTCCTGCGTACCCTCAACGGCCTGGAGTTGATCAGCGATGGGGTGATCGAGGTGGACGGCGAATACCTGGATGCCGGCCGCGCCGACTTGCGCTCGCTGCGGCAGAAGGTTGGCATGGTGTTCCAGCAGTTCAACCTCTTCCCTCATCTGACAGTGGGCCAGAACGTGATGCTTGCGCCCCAGGTGGTGAAGAAGGCCGGCAAGGCCGAGGCCCGCCAGTTGGCCGAGCAGATGCTCGCCAGGGTTGGACTGGGCGACAAGTTCGACGCCTACCCGGACCGCCTTTCCGGCGGCCAGCAGCAGCGGGTGGCGATTGCCCGGGCGCTTGCCATGTCGCCAAAGGTGTTGCTGTGCGACGAGATCACCTCGGCGCTCGACCCCGAGTTGGTGAACGAAGTGCTCGGTGTGGTGCGTCAACTGGCCAGTGAAGGCATGACCCTGATCATGGTCACCCACGAAATGCGTTTTGCCCGGGAAGTCGGTGACAAGCTGGTCTTCATGCATCAAGGCAAGGTCCACGAGACTGGCCATCCACGCGAGGTTTTTGCGGCGCCCCGAACAGCTGAGCTGGCGAATTTCATCGGTAGCGTGGCAGGAGGTTAGGTGGCGTCTGCAGGTTTCGTCGCCCCAAAAAATGCTCCGTATCGAATGTTACGGAGCATTTTTCATCATTGCCTGGATCCCAGGGGCTGCGGTGTGCCTTTGTCATGGGCCAGGTATCCATCACGCTTGCATCCACCGCGCTTCAGGTTTGACCCACGGCTACGGTCAAAGCCATGCCTTGATCTGCCTCGACACAGCGTCAGTGGAGATCCCGTATCGGTCATGCAAAGTCGGCAGTGCCCCTGCATCGAGAAACGCATCCGGTAGCGCGATCTGGCGGAAGGTAGGTGTGACCCCGTTGCGCAGCAGTACGCCGGCCACAGCTTCCCCCAGGCCCCCTATGATCGAGTGGTTTTCCGCAGTGACCACCAGGCGACCAGGCTTGCGTGCCTCGGCGAGAATGGTCTGTTCATCGAGCGGTTTGATGGTAGGCACGTGCAGTACCGACACGTCCACTCCGTCCTTTTGCAACTGCTCGGCAGCCTCCAGCGCGCGCATGGTCATGAGGCCGCTGGCTATCAACAGCACGTCCCGGCCACCGCGCAACACCTGCGCCTTGCCCAGCTGGAACTGGTAATCGTAGCGATCGAGCACCAAGGGTACGTTGCCGCGCAGCAGCCTCATGTAGACCGGCCCCTGATGGGCGGCGATCGCTGGCACAGCCTGTTCGATCTCCAGCGCATCGCAGGGGTCGACGATCATCAGGTTGGGCATCGCCCGGAAGATGGCCAGGTCATCCGTGGCCTGGTGGCTAGGACCATAACCGGTGGTCAGGCCAGGCAGCCCACAGACGATCTTGACGTTGAGGTTCTCTTCTGCGATCGCCATGCAGATGAAGTCATAGGCCCGACGGGAGGCGAACACCGCATAGGTGGTGGCAAAGGGGGTCATGCCTTCTCGTGCCATGCCGGCAGCGGCGCTCATCAGTAACTGTTCGGCCATTCCCATTTGATAGAAGCGCTCGCGCTGTTCGCTGGTATCTATGAAGACGGCCTAGCGGCGCTGAAGAAGGGGCTGGAAGGCTAAGCGTTTTTCTGGAAGGACTTGCCCGGCGACAGTGTCAGTATTTGAAATACTGATATGTCGCTGGCGGCCTTTCAATCAATGAGCCAACCGGGCTCTCCCTCGACCAAGATCCGTCCGTGGCTGGTTGTGTCTCCCTCCCTCTATGATTCTGCAGGCTGCATCTAATTCGATGACCGCACTGCAACTGATCTGATCGCCTACGCGTTCGACGGTCCTGCCATTCCAGGATTCCCAGTCCCTTGGTCCGCAATAAGTCTGATCTCCTGCTCGACGCCTGAGACCAAGCTGTTTTTATACAGCTGAGATGAACCGAGCGAAGCTGCGGCCTAATGGCTTGTTTGGCGCGTTTCAGAGGCCCTGCGGGCGATTTGGACGCGTCGTTCGTAAGTGTGCCGGTAAAAAATCCTACAATGCCTTCGGAAGTTTCGCTGCCTGCTTCGGCTTGTACATCTTCATGATGTCGCTATTATCAGGTGTGTCGCAATTTCGCGGCAGTTATATGGAGATTCAAATATGAAAGCTATCAAGATGGAGTCCGTAAAGTTGGCAAATTTGGCTCTTCTGGTTAGGCGGGCTAAATAAGCCTTACTCGATAGGTGCTAAAGCGCAGTGCCGGCCTGCGCTTTGGCTAAAGGAGGGGGTATGATAAGTAGGGACTGCTTTTTTATTGCTATAGATAATGCTCTGATTTGCTGGGATTTCAAAAGGCACAAGCAGTATCAGTTGTCGGTCGAGCATGCTCATCGGTTGATTTCACTAATTTATGATCAAAGTTGCAGTGATTCGAGTGATGCTGTGGCTGAGGATTTGAAACGTTGTAAGGTTATGTTGGACTCTCCCGGAGGCGAGAATGATTGGGGTTGGGATGTGCTTTCTAGGATTTTTCATATTGGCACCAAAGATATAGTGCCGGAAAATCAGCCTGCCAGCGAGCATGAATGGGCCGTTCAATACTTGGAGCACTGTAATGATGTGTTGAGTGAAGCTTCGCCTGTTGAGAGCTCTTGGGGCGTCGGAGGTGGTATCCAGTTACCTGGTTTTTGCGCTGCTGATAAATTTGATGAGGTACTTGCACGCCGCGCAACAGCAAGAGCCTTCCATCATTTACCGATTTCAATAGCTGAGCTAGGGAAGATCTTGCACCATACACTGGGCTTTGTTGAGGGGCGGGTACTTTCTAATCAACAAGGAGGAGTGGAGCAGTTCTCCAAGCGGCGTAGCAGTCCATCAGCAGGTGGCTTAAATGCTACAGAAGGTTATGTATATGTGGCTAATGTCGAAGGCCTGGAGCCAGGAATATATTACTACGATCCTCATCGTCATCAGGTGCATTGGCGTAGTCAGTTGGCACCGAAACTCGGCGACTTGCTTTCAGGACAGCATTTCGCGAACGATATACCAGTGGGGCTGTTTCTAACATCCAGGTTCGATAAGTTGTGGTGGAAGTACGAGCATTCGCGCGCCTATCGAATGGCATTGATAGAGGTTGGTCATGTGGCGCAGACGTTCCAACTAGCGGCGACTGCCGGTGGGATGAGTACATGGCTAACTGGTGCGTTGAATGAATCCTCCATTGAATCATTGCTAAAACTTGAAACTTCTGATGAGCAAGTGATTTTTTTTGTTGGCTGTGGTTATAGCGATGGTTCCGCTATCCCGAACTGCTTAAAATCTCTACTGAAGTAAAGTTTGCGCGGGGTGTGTGCATGAGGAAAGTAACTGATCGTAGTATTACTATGTTTAGAGATTGGCACCTGTCTAGTGCTGTGCGCTCGCGGCCTTATGTCTATAAATTTTCAGAGGCGGACTTTTCCCAATCTGAGCCTGGCTTGTGGTTTCCTGCTGCGCTCAGTCCTGTGCTGGCTCATGACTCACTAAAAGCTTTTTCAAAGCAAGAGTTGAGGGCGCTGCATGTGTATCATTTGGTGTATTTTATGGATTACACGACAGAGCTAGAGATAGCTCATGTCAACGAAGCTGTGCAGTGCATTGTAATTGGTGGTTTAAAGAAATACTTTGAGGATGGAGAACGTTGTATTGCTTTGAAGCTGTACGCTGATGAAGGATATCACGCTTTATTTTCACGGGATATTGCAGGTCAAGTGGCGAGGCATTTTGATCTGATGCGGGCTAAATCTACTCGCATTATGGGGCTAGATCGTATTTTGGAGAAAAGCCCTTTAGAATTTAGGTGTCTAACCCGATTTTGTATCGCATTTGTATCAGAGACCTTGATTGCTAGTGAATTGTTAAAGTTGTCTCGCGGCTCACTTGTAGGTCCTGTGGCACACATGTTTATTGACCATCTACATGATGAAGGGCGTCATGCGATTTTCTTTTCTGAGTGCTTCGTTAGGTTGTGGCGGAAAATCTCCGTGTGTGAGAAGAATTACGTGGTTCAAGTATTACTTGAGGTGCTCGCGGTATTCTGTCGGCCAGATATCCCTTTCTTGCAGATGCTTTTTGAAGGTCGGCCAGTAATCGGGAATGAAATTGTCGTTTATTTAGAGTCGAATTGGTCTGCTAGGATGCTTGAAGTTTCTGGGCCGACGCTTCGAGCGATTCAGCGTACTGATTTGCTGGATGACGAGGGTTATTTGTTGCAATTCAAAATGGCGGGGTTAGTAGCGTGAACCGGCGTTCGGAATCGCTCAGTAGCTTTCTGCGCTCGGCCTTGCTGATTCTGTTGTGTCTATTGGGCGTATTCCCTCTGGATGTGATCCTGCCATCATTCCCGGCGCTCGCAGACGAGTTTCACGTCGAGCCAAAGCAGATAGCCTACTCGGTGAGCTTCTTTGCGTTTGGTGTCGCCTTGGCGCAAATCGTGATCGGGCCATTGTCGGATGGCATGGGGCGCAAGCGGTTGTTGCTCGCTGGGTTGGGAGTGTCCATTGCAGGGGCAGTGGGTTGTGTACTTTCAACCCGCTATGAGACGTTCATGGCGTTCCGTTTGCTGCAGGCCCTGGGTTGCGGGAGTTTCGTGCTGGGCCAGGCGCTCGTGCAGGATCTGTACAGCGGTAGACAACGCAATGCCATGCGTATCCTGCTGACCAGCGCAAGTGGGCTGTTCATTTCGTTGTCACCGGTTGCAGGCGCTTTTCTCCAACAATCCTTTGGCTGGAAGGGCAGCTTTACGGTATTCGCTTTCATCGCCGTGATCGTTTCATGCCTGTCATATGCATTGCTGCAGGACACGCCTGCATCGCGAGGCCGTACTTCGGGCATGCGCAGCTATTGGATCATGCTGCGTGATACGACCTATCTTGCGCACTCCCTGTTGTCCAGCCTCGCGTTTGCCTGCCATTTTTCCTTCATCGTTGTCGCGCCATTGGCGTTGATGGACAGCCTGGGGCTGACGCCATATCAATTCTCGGTGTTATTTATCGCCTATGGGCTTGCGTATATCGCTGGCGGAGTAGCCGCGACCTATTTGAACAACCGCGTAAGCCCGCAGGTTCAGATCAAGACGGGATTCCTGCTCATAGCTGCCGGGGGCATCACACTGTTGATCTGGGAGCAGGTTGCAGGGTTGACGGTGGCGAGTCTTATGCTGCCGATGATCATCTGCACGACGGGGACAACGCTGGTGCGTCCTGCTGCGACGACCCAAGCCTTGGCGCGTTACCCGCACCAAGCCGGTGCGGCAGCGTCGCTCAATACGACATTGTTGTTCGCAGGTGGTGGTTTGGCCGGCAGTCTTGTTGCTGGCGTCGAAAGCGAGCTGCCGATGAGCCTGGGGCTTCTGTTCCTGGGTGTCAGTTTGTGCGGATGGCTACTGCTTGCATGCCTGACGGAAACGCTGACCAGCACTCGAACTTGATAACGACCGAGCCATCCGCGGTGAAAACGATAACGGTGTAGCGCAGGTGTTGATCAGGCCCAGAAACCAAACAGCACCAACGCCGCCACGCCAAGCCCGACCGCAACCGAACAGCCGCCCAACGACAGTGCCGCTCGACCTTGCCGGTACCAACCATCCTGGCCCAGCTGCCGTGCCGGTGCCAACAGGCTGCGCCAGTGCAGTTCCGTGTCATGAAACGCTTGCAAGTTCGTCATGTCCGCATCCAGCCAACGGCGAAAATCGATCCGCTCGCACGCCGTCACCTGTGGGCTCTGCAAGCGCACATACCATTGCCCGGCAACACTCGCCAGCACATCCCGGCGCGAGCGACCGGCCTGCAGTGCCTGGTCCATGTGCCGCTCGATGCTCGCCAATGGCAGGTCGAGGCGGGCGGCGATGCTGGCGAAGTCCAGTTGGTCGAGGCGGTTGAGCAGGAATACTTGTTGGACACGCCGTGGCAGGCGTTTCAGGGCGTGCAGCAGGGCGTCGTCGGCATGATGTTCGGCAGCAGGGGTTGGGTACTCAAGGGGCAGCAGCAGACGGGTCATGGACAGCTCCTTGCTCTGTGGAGGGAAAGGGATGGGGGCATCTTCCGTGATGCGTGATCAGCGTATGTGAAACGAGATTGATTCTCAAGTGCTGATTCCGCAAAGTTTTGTAATGAGCGTTCACGCCCTGAAATACCTTTGCTATCATGCGCGCCATCACGATCTTCATTAGCCTGAAGAGCCAAAAAAAAAGACCCAGCAAAAAGCTGGGTCAAAAACCGTGATTAGCCTGATGAGGAGATAATCTGAGAGCGACCTAAGCTCCAGGTTATCCAGCAGATCTCGCGATCAGCTGAGTGCAATAATAATCGTTATCATTTGCCAGTCAAATGAATTTTCGCTAATCCGGTAAAAAAGTTTTACCGGTGCGCTTCCTTGTCCCGGCAATCGGGGCCTTCGCCGTTACCCGGCCATCACGTTCTCTCCCTTCTTTCTTGCTTACAAACCCGATTCCACGGTGCGTTTGTGCTCGAGCAGTGCGCGCGCCATGTCCATCATGTGCATCAGGGCAAAGGTCAGTTCGCGCTGGCTGCCGTGCTGGTGGGTGGCAGTTTCCTGCGCGGTGGCGGCGGCGCAGCGCAGCAGGGCGATGGCGTGTTCCTGGGCCTGGTCGCCGGTTACACCCTCGTGCAGGGTCCAGATCCTGTTGTCCAGGGTGGGACGCGGCGGGTTGGGGTTGAGGTAGTAGTCGAGGGCGCGGCGGGCGGCTTCGCTGTCGAGATCTGTTTCGTCGTTTTTCGGTGGTTTCATCGCGATACCTTCTGATTTCCCTTCAAACACACAGGAATCAGAGGATAGGTCAGTCTGTACTATCTATCTAAAAATAAATAATTCAGATTGTGTATTGCTGCGATTAATACAGTCCGTATTGTTGCCGCTCATGGAAAACTGGAACGCATTTCTCAAGCGCTACAAGCGCGAACACAATCTCAGCCAGCTCAAGCTGGCCGAGCGCCTGGGCATGACTCAGGGGGGCGTGGGGCATTGGCTGCGTGGCACGCGGCGGCCGACGCTGGAAACCATCAACGAAAAGCTCGAAAAGCTTGGGCTGGTGTTTCTGGAAGCCCAAGTCATGGTGGTGGAGCGCGATATCGTGCGCGAATCGCCTGGTCACTATGCGGCCGAGCAGCCAGTTTCGGCACAAGCACTGCTTTACGCGAGCTTTCGCTTCCCGGTGCTGAGTTGGGCTGACTTGCAGGGGCCCTTGCCAGAAACAAGCAAGGCCCACGAACAGACTGACTACATGCCCGCCGGCAATGCGTTCTGGCTGGTGGTGGAAAACGACTCGATGAATGCCGCCAGTGGCAGGAGCATACCTGAGGGTATGCGTGTGCTGGTGGATACTGGCCTGCCGGCAGAGCCAGGCCGGTTGGTGATTGCGCGGCAGCCCGGGCGGCCAGCAGTGTTGCGGCAGTTGGTCGAGGAGGGCGGAGACAGGATGCTCAAACCGCTGAATACCCGCTACCCGACAGTCCTGTGTGAAGACGGCTGCGAATTTCTGGGTGTGGTCGTGCGGGGGCACGAGGTCTTCTAGCTTGCCGGGGGCTGCTGTGCAGCCCTGTCGCGACACAAGGCCGCTCCTACAGCGGCCACACCGGGTTCGATCGATATGCGCGCCTTTGCAGGAGGCTGATGGCAGCGATGAATATGGATAGATGGATTGCCCTGGTCCGTGACCGGATGGAGGAGCTAGGGCTTACTCAGGAGCAGCTTGCCGAGCGCGTTGGCGTGTCTCAAGGCAGCGTGGGGCATTGGGTGAACAAGCGGCGGCAGCCGAAGGTCGAGTCGATGAACCGCACGCTCATCGAAATTGGCATGCCGCACTATATCGTCAGCTTGCAGCTGCGCATTCAGGGGCAGGTTGACGGGAAGCGGAGCATTTACGAGGTCGATGACTCCGATGATGACCTGGACCTCATGCAATACATCGTGTGCTTCCGCTACCCGGTGCTGGGCTGGGATGAGTTAGGTATCGCAGAGGGGGCGGAGCCAGGTGTGTTCGAGCAGACGGACTACCTGGCCCAAGGCAAGGCGTTCTGGCTGACTGTCGAGAATGATGCGATGAGTGCCGCCAGTGGCCGCAGTGTGCCGCAGGGCATGCGGATGTTGGTGGATCCTGGGGTAGATGCCGAGCCAGGGCGTCTGGTTATCGCTCGTCAGCCGGGCAAACCGGCGATTTTCCGTGAGTTGGCGGAGGAAGGTGGGCAACGGTACCTGAAGGCACTCAACAGCAACTACCCGGCGCTGTTGTGTGAGGAAGGCTGCGAGTTTCTGGGTGTGGTCGTGCGAGTGCATGGCTCCTTCTAGATTGCCGGGGCTGCTGCGCAGCCCTTTCGCGACACAAGGCCGCTCCTACAAGTACCGCACCAACCTCAGGGCATGCACCGTACCTGTAGGAGCGGCCTTGTGTCGCGAAAGGGCCGCAAGGCGGCCCCCAGGACTCTTACTCCGCCAGTTCGACCAGCACCGTCCCTTCGCTGACCATATCCCCTTCCTGGCAGAACAACGCCTTCACCGTGCCGCCATGCGGCGCGCGAATGCTGTGCTCCATCTTCATGGCCTCCAGCACTACCAGCGCCGTACCTGCTTCCACCACCTGCCCAGGCTCCACCAGCACCCGCACGATGCTGCCGTTCATGGGCGCGCCCAGGCCGCCCTGGTGGCTGTGGCTGGCCTCGGCCTCGGCGATCGGGTCGAAGGCTTCGATGGCATGCATCTCGCCGTCCCAGTGCAAGTACAGCGTGCCACCGCGGCGGATCGCCAGATGCTGGCGACGCACGCCAGCTTGGTCATGTACCAACTGCTCGCCCAGCAACTGCCAGGTAGACGCAGCGCTGCGCTCCAGGGCGACTGCCTGGTCCTGCCCGCCACTGACCAGGTGCAGGCTGCTGCGCGCCGGCAGGCCCAGGCGCAGGCCGTTGCGCTCGGCCCACGGCGAACTGCGGTCGTCCTCCCGCTGGTGTGCGGCCTGGCCCTGCAACCAGGCCTCGGCCGCGGCTTCCCAGAAGCCTGCCGGCAGCGCTTGCGGCGCGGGCAGCAAAACCTCCTGGTGACGCGGAATGAAGCCAGTATCCAGTTCCGCTGCAGCAAACGCCGGGTGGGCGAGAATGCGCCGCAGGAAGGCGATGTTGGTCTTCAACCCGCCAATGGCAAATTCGTCGAGCATGGCCAGCAAGCGCAGGCGCGCCTGCTCGCGGTCTTCGCCCCAGGCGATCAGCTTGCCCAGCATCGGGTCGTAGAACGGCGACACCACATCACCTTCGCTGACCCCGCTGTCCACCCGTCGCCCTTCGCCGGCTGCCGACTCGCGGTACAGCGCCAGCTTGCCGGTCGCGGGCAGGAATTCGTTGGCCGGGTCCTCGGCATACAGGCGCACTTCGATGGCATGGCCGATCAGCGGCACCTGTTCCTGGGTGATCGGCAGGGCCTCGCCGCAGGCCACGCGAATCTGCCAGGCCACCAGGTCGAGCCCGGTAATGGCCTCGGTGACCGGGTGCTCCACCTGCAGGCGGGTGTTCATCTCCATGAAGAAGAACTCGCCACGGGCATCGAGCAGGAACTCCACGGTGCCGGCGCCCACGTAGCCGATGGCCTGGGCCGCGCGTACCGCCGCCTCACCCATGGCCCGGCGCAATTCGGCTGACAGGCCTGGCGCTGGGGCTTCTTCCACCACCTTCTGGTGACGGCGCTGTATCGAGCAGTCACGCTCGTTGAGGTACAGGCAGTTGCCGTGCTGGTCGGCGAATACCTGGATTTCCACATGGCGCGGCTTGAGCACGTACTTTTCCACCAGCATGCGCGCATCGCCGAACGACGACTGCGCCTCACGCTGGGCCGAGGCCAGGGCGTCGGCCAGCTGGCTTTCTTCCTCGACCACTTTCATGCCCTTGCCGCCGCCGCCGGCGCTGGCCTTGAGCAGCACCGGGTAGCCGATGCGTTCGGCGGCGGCGCGGAAGGTGTCCAGGTCCTGGGCTTCGCCGTGGTAGCCCGGCACCAGTGGCACGCCAGCGGCCTCCATCAGTGCCTTGGCCGCCGACTTGCTGCCCATGGCGTCGATGGCGCTGGCCGGTGGGCCGAGGAAGATCAACCCGGCCTCTTCGATGGCACGGGCGAAGCCTGCGTTCTCGGACAGGAAGCCATAGCCCGGGTGGATGGCCTGGGCGCCGCTGGCCTTGGCTGCGGCCAGCAGCTTGTCGACCAGCAGGTAGCTTTCGGCAGCCTTGGTGCCGCCGAGGTCGACGCGGATATCGGCTTCGCGGCTGTGCCGGGCATCACGGTCGGTGGCACTGTGCACGGCCACGGTGGTCAGGCCCATGGCCTTGGCGGTGCGCATCACCCGGCAGGCGATTTCGCCGCGGTTGGCGACCAGCAGGGTGGTCAAAGCGGGGCGGCTCATGGGCGCGGCTCCTTCTTGTCGTCGGTTTGCCAGGCGGGGCGGCGTTTTTCCAGGAAGGCGCGCAGGCCCTCCTGGCCTTCGGCGCTGACTCGGATGCGGGCGATGGTGTTTTCGCAGTAGCGGCGCAAGGCCGGGCTGAGTTCACCGTCGTCCACTTCACGCAGCAGGTCCTTGGTGGCGCGCAGCGCTTGCGGGCTGTTCTGCAGCAGGTTGCTCACCCAGGCTTCGACCTGGGCGTCCAGTTCGCTGGCCGGGTAGACCTCGGCCAGCAGGCCCAGCTCGCGGGCCCGCACGCCGCTGAAACGCTCGGCGGTAAGGGCATAGCGGCGCGCGGCACGCTCGCCGATGGCCTTGACCACGAACGGGCTGATCACTGCCGGGGCCAGGCCGATGCGCACTTCCGACAGGCACAGCTGAGCGTCTTCGGCACCGATGGCCATGTCGCAGCAACTGATCAGGCCCAGCGCGCCGCCAAAGGCCGCGCCTTGCACCACGGCCAGGGTCGGCGCCTTGAGGCGGTGCAGGGCATACATCAGCTCGCCCAGCTCGCGGGCATCATCCAGGTTGGTGTTGAAGTCCAGCTGCGCCGACTGCTGCATCCAGGCCAGATCGGCGCCGGCGCTGAAGTGCCGGCCGCGGCCGCGCAGCAGCACGAAGCGCAGGCTGGCGTCCTCGGCCAACTGGTCGAGGGCGACGATCAGCTCGCGGATCATCAAGGCGTTGAAGGCGTTGTTCTTGTCCTCGCGGCTCAGCCACAGGGTGGCGAAGCCGCGCGGGTCGCGGATCACTTCGAGAGTGCTGAAATCGCTCATGGGTCACATCCGGAAAATGCCGAAGCGGCTCTGTTCGATCGGTGCGTTCAGCGCGGCGGACAACGCCAGGCCGAGCACGTCGCGGGTCTGTGCCGGGTCGATGACACCGTCGTCCCACAGGCGGGCGCTGGAGTAGTAGGGGTGGCCCTGGTGCTCGTACTGGTCAAGGATCGGCTGTTTGAGCCGGGCTTCGTCTTCGGCGCTGAACGGGTGGCCACTGCGCTCGCTCTGTTCGCGCTTGACCTGGGCCAGCACGCCGGCAGCCTGTTCGGCCCCCATCACGCCGATCCGCGCATTGGGCCACATCCACAGGAAGCGCGGGTCGTAGGCACGGCCGCACATGCCGTAGTTGCCGGCGCCAAAGCTGCCGCCAATGATCACCGTGAACTTCGGCACCTGGGCGCAGGCCACGGCAGTGACCAGCTTGGCGCCGTGCTTGGCGATGCCGCCTTCTTCGTACTTCTTGCCGACCATGAAACCGGTGATGTTCTGCAGGAACAGCAGCGGGATGCCGCGCTGGCAGGCCAGTTCGATGAAGTGCGCGCCTTTTTGCGCCGCTTCGGCGAACAGGATGCCGTTGTTGGCGAGGATCGCCACCGGGTAGCCGTGCAGGTGGGCGAAGCCGCACACCAGGGTGGTACCGAACAGCGCCTTGAACTCGTCGAACACCGAGCCGTCGACCAGACGCGCGATAACCTCGCGCACGTCGAACGGTTGCTTGGCATCGGCCGGCACCACGCCATACAGCTCATCGGCGGCGTACAGCGGTGCCACCGGGGCCAGGCGCTGCAGCTTGCCCAGCTTGTGCCAGTTGAGGTTGGCCACGCTGCGTCGGGCCAGGGCCAGGGCATGTTCGTCGTTGTCGGCATAGTGGTCGGCCACGCCGCTGGTGCGGCAGTGCACATCGGCACCGCCAAGGTCTTCGGCGCTAACCACCTCGCCAGTGGCCGCCTTCACCAGTGGCGGGCCGGCGAGGAAGATGGTCGCCTGCTGGCGCACCATGATCGCTTCGTCGGCCATCGCGGGCACGTAGGCACCGCCGGCAGTGCACGAGCCCATCACCACGGCAATCTGCGGAATGCCCAGCGCGCTCATGTTGGCCTGGTTGAAGAAGATCCGCCCGAAGTGCTCGCGGTCGGGGAACACTTCGTCCTGGCGTGGCAGGTTGGCGCCGCCGGAGTCCACCAGGTAGATGCACGGCAGGCGGTTCTGCAGGGCGATGGTCTGCGCACGCAGGTGCTTCTTCACCGTCAGCGGGTAGTAGGAACCGCCTTTGACCGTGGCGTCGTTGGCCACGATCATGCATTCCACGCCTTCGACGCGGCCGATGCCGGCGATCACGCCCGCAGCGGGCACGTCTTCGCCATACACCTCATGGGCAGCCAGTTGGCCGATTTCGAGGAACGGCGAGCCCGGGTCCAGCAGGCGGTCGATACGCTCGCGCGGCAGCAGCTTGCCACGCGAAGTGTGCCGCTCCTGAGCCTTGGGCCCACCGCCCTGGGCCACTTGGGCGAGCAGGCCGCGCAGGGCCTGGACCTGTTCGAGCATGGCCGCGCTGTTGCCGGCGAACTCTGCCGAACGCGGGTTGATCTGGGTGTGCAAGGTAGCCATGTGCGCCCGTCCCTTGTGCTCAGCGGGTTTCGTTGAACAGTTCGCGGCCGATCAGCATCCGGCGGATTTCGCTGGTGCCGGCACCGATCTCGTACAGCTTGGCGTCGCGCAGCAGGCGGCCTGCCGGGAATTCGTTGATATAGCCGTTGCCGCCGAGAATCTGGATCGCCTCCAGGGCCATTTGCGTGGCGCGCTCAGCGGTGTACAGGATCACCCCGGCGGCGTCCTTGCGGGTGGTCTCGCCACGGTCGCAGGCCTGGGCCACGGCATACAGGTAGGCACGGCTGGCGTTGAGCTGGGTGTACATGTCGGCGATCTTGCCCTGGATCAGCTGAAACTCGCCGATGCTCTGGCCGAACTGCTTGCGGTCGTGAATGTAGGGCACTACCAGGTCCATGCAGCTCTGCATGATGCCGGTCGGGCCGCCGGACAGCACCACGCGCTCGTAGTCCAGGCCGCTCATCAGCACGCGCACGCCACCGTTGAGCTGGCCGAGGATGTTTTCTTCCGGCACTTCGACGCCGTCGAAGAACAGCTCGCAGGTGTTGGAGCCACGCATGCCCAGCTTGTCGAACTTGTTGCTGCGGCTGAAGCCTTTCCAGTCACGCTCGACGATGAACGCGGTGATGCCGTGCGCACCCTTTTCCAGGTCGGTCTTGGCATAGATCACGTAGGTGTTGGCGTCCGGGCCGTTGGTGATCCAGGTCTTGCTGCCGTTGAGCACGTAGTGGTCGCCGCGCTTTTCCGCGCGCAGCTTCATCGATACCACGTCGGAACCGGCGTTGGGCTCGCTCATGGCCAGGGCGCCGATGTGCTCGCCGCTGATCAGCTTGGGCAGGTACTTGAGCTTCTGCTCGTGGCTGCCGTTGCGGTTGATCTGGTTGACGCAGAGGTTGGAGTGGGCACCGTAGGACAGTGCCACCGAGGCCGAGCCACGGCTGATTTCTTCCATCGAAACCACGTGGGCCAGGTAGCCCAGGCCGGCACCGCCGTATTCTTCCGGCACGGTGATGCCCAGCAGGCCCATGTCGCCGAACTTGCGCCACATGTCGGCAGGGAACAGGTTGTCGTGGTCGATTTGCGCGGCGCGCGGAGCCAGTTCGGCGGCGACGAAGGTGCGCACCTGGTCGCGGAGCATGTCGATGGTTTCGCCCAGGGCGAAGTTCAGGGTGGGGTAATGCATGCTGGGGCACCTTCTTGTTCTTGAAATTGGGTAACACCGTAGCTCAAGGGCTATCCACCGGCCCTGTGGGAGCGGGTTTACCCGCGAATGCGTCAGCAGGGCCACCGTCATTGCCTGGATGATCGCATTCGCGGGTAAACCCGCTCCCACAGGGTCGGTGGTGCGCCGACAAACCCGATGTCGTTTTCACCTTTACGTTAACGTAAACCTGCATGCACTTACTGTCAATCGACTCATCACCTTTACGTAAACGTAAATCTGCGCCAGAGTATTCCCGCTTGCTTCAGTCGTGCCCAGAACAACCACAAGAAGGGACACCCATGAGTCAACCAAGCTATTCCCGCGGTCGCCAGGACCAAGCCTTGCTGACCCAGACCATCGGCCAGGCCTTCGACGCCACCGTGGCCCGTTGTGCCGACGGCGAGGCCCTGGTGTCGCGCCATCAGGGCCTGCGCTACAGCTGGCGGCAGTTGGCCGAGCAGGTCGAGGTGCATGCTCGTGCCCTGATGGCCCTGGGCGTGAACACCGGCGATCGGGTCGGCATCTGGTCGCCCAACTGCGCCCAGTGGTGCATCCTGCAGCTGGCCAGCGCCAAGGTCGGTGCCATCCTGGTCAACATCAACCCGGCCTACCGCGTGGGCGAGCTGGAATACGTGCTGCGTCAGTCCGGTTGCCGCTGGCTGGTGTGTGCCGATGCCTTCAAGACGTCCGACTACCACGCCATGGTCCAGGAACTGGCGCCGGAGCTGGCCAGCGCCACCCCGGGTGAAATGGCCAGTGAACGCCTGCCCGACCTGCGTGGTGTGGTCAGCCTGGCCGCCAACCCGCCGGCAGGCTTCCTGCCTTGGCAAGCGCTGGCCGAGCGGGCAGGGCAGACCTCCGTCGAGGCTTACGCGAAGCGCCAGCAAAGCCTGCAGTTCGACCAGCCGGTGAACATCCAGTACACCTCCGGCACCACCGGCGCACCGAAGGGCGCCACGCTCAGCCACTACAACATCCTCAACAACGGCTTCATGGTCGGCGAAAGCCTGGGCCTGACCGCACGCGACCGCATGGTGATCCCGGTACCGCTGTACCACTGCTTCGGCATGGTCATGGCCAACCTCGGCTGCATCACCCATGGCAGCACCATGATCTACCCCAACGACGCCTTCGACGCCGAGCTCACCCTGCGCGCCGTGGCCGAAGAGCGTGCCAGCATCCTCTATGGCGTGCCGACCATGTTCATCGCCATGCTCGACCACCCCGCGCGCGGGCAAATGGACCTGTCGACCCTGCGCAGCGGCATCATGGCCGGCGCCACCTGCCCGATCGAGGTGATGCGCCGGGTCATCGACCAGATGCACATGGCCGAAGTACAGATCGCCTACGGCATGACCGAAACCAGCCCGGTGTCGCTGCAGACCGGCCCGGACGACGACCTGGAGCTACGCGTGACCACCGTCGGCCGCACCCAGCCGCAGCTGGAGAACAAGCTGGTGGACGCCGACGGCTGCATCGTCCCGCGCGGCGAGATCGGCGAGCTGTGCACCCGCGGCTACAGCGTGATGCTCGGCTACTGGGACAACCCCCAGGCCACGGCAGATGCCATCGACCCGGCCGGCTGGATGCATTCTGGCGACCTGGCGGTGATGGACGAGCACGGCTACGTGCGCATTGTCGGGCGCAACAAGGACATGATCATTCGCGGCGGCGAGAACATCTACCCGCGTGAACTGGAAGAGTTCTTCTACACCCACCCGGCGGTGGCCGATGCCCAGGTGATCGGCATCCCGTGCAGCCGTTATGGCGAGGAGATCGTCGCCTGGATCAAGCTGCACCCGGGGCACAGTGCCACGGTCGAGGAACTGCAGGGCTGGTGCAAGGCGCGCATTGCACACTTCAAGGTGCCGCGGCATATCCGCTTTGTCGACGAGTACCCGATGACGGTGACCGGCAAGGTGCAGAAGTTCCGCATGCGGGAGATCAGTGTGGCGGAGATCTCGGCTTTAACTGCTGGTTGATGTATTGATGCTGCCGGCCCTTTCGCGGGTAAACCCGCTCCTACAAGGTACAGCGCCGCGTTCGAAATCGGCGTGGTCCCTGTGGGAGCGGGTTCACCCGCGAAAGGGCCGGTCCTGCCTGCGTCGATCCTGGTCTACCCTTAAGCCTTCACCGGTGGTTCCTGGCTCGGCGGGTCGCCCACTGTCGGCGGCACGGTCGGCTTGATCGGCAGCTCGTCCGGGTCTTCCTCCGGCACGGGCGGCGGCAGGCTCGGGTCGTCGATGTTGGGATCGGGAGTCTCCGGTGGAATGGGAATGTTCATGGCCTGACCTCGCTTGGGTAATTGAAGAGGTGCTGCAGGCTTCGACCCCTCGCAGCTGCCGTTCGCTCAATTTTTTTGAACCCCACGCCTGTGCCCGGCTCTGAACCCTTACCGCCACCAGCCTGAGGGAGCAAGGTCCGATGTCACGAAACGAGCCCTTCGAAAGCGTGCCCATGGCCAACGATCACCCGGACCAGGCCATCAGCCTGTCCCAGGCGCTGCTGGCGCCGCGCATCGTGATCGAAGACACCCAACCCGTGCTCGAGGCCGGCACCTTCGCCGCCAAGGCCATCAGTGGCCAGCCGGTGGCGGTCAGCAGCAAGGTCTACAGCGACGGCCACGACCGCCTGGCCGTGATGCTCAACTGGCGCCAGGCCCACAGCCGGCGCTGGCATTGCGTACCCATGTACTCGCCGGGCAACGACCTGTGGCTGGCCGAGTTCACCCCCACCGAACTGGGCCCGCACCTGTTCAGCATCGAGGCCTGGATCGACCCGTTCGCTACTTACTGCCACGACCTGGAGAAGAAGTACCACGCCGGTGTCGAGGTCCGGTTGGAGCTGGAGGAAGGCCGATTGATGCTGGGCAAGGGCATCGAGCTGTGCAACGGTGCCCTGCGCGAGGAGCTCCAGGCATTGCAGCAGCGCCTGCCCACGCTGAATGCCGACGACCAGGTGGCACTGTTTCTCGACCCCGCTACCGCCCGCCTGATGAGCGACGCCGAGCACCGCAGCTACCTGGCCCGCAGCCGCGAATTCCCCGTCGATGTCGACCGCCCGGCCGCGCAGTTCGCCAGCTGGTACGAGCTGTTCCCGCGTTCGGTCACCGACAGCCCCGAGCGCCACGGCACGTTCAACGATGTGCACGAGCGCCTGCCGATGATCCGCGACATGGGCTTCGACGTACTGTATTTTCCGCCGATCCATCCCATCGGCATGCAGCACCGCAAGGGCCGCAACAACGCCCTCACCGCGGAGCCCGGCGACCCGGGCAGCCCGTATGCCATCGGCAGCGCGGAAGGCGGCCACGAGGCGATTCACCCACAACTGGGCAGCCGCGACGACTTCCGTCGCCTGGTGGCCGCAGCGGCCGAGCATGGCCTGGAAATCGCCCTCGACTTCGCGATCCAGTGCTCCCAGGACCACCCCTGGCTCAAGGAGCACCCCGGCTGGTTCAGCTGGCGACCGGACGGCACCATCCGATATGCCGAGAACCCGCCGAAGAAATACCAGGACATCGTCAACGTCGATTTCTACGCGCCCGAGGCCGTGCCCTCGCTGTGGCTGGCTTTGCGTGACGTAGTGGTTGGCTGGGTCGAGGAGGGTGTGAAGACCTTCCGCGTCGACAACCCGCACACCAAACCACTGCCATTCTGGCAATGGCTGATCGCCAATGTGCGCAGCCGGCACCCGGAGGTCATCTTCCTCGCCGAAGCCTTCACCAAACCGGCGATGATGGCCCGCCTGGGCAAGGTCGGGTACGCGCAGAGCTATACCTACTTCACCTGGCGCAATCACAAACAGGAACTGCGCGAATACTTCGAGCAGCTCAACCAGCCGCCATGGAGCCAGTGCTACCGGCCCAACTTCTTCGTCAACACGCCCGACATCAACCCGTACTTCCTGCATACCTCCGGCCGTGCCGGCTTCCTCATACGCGCTGCACTGGCCACCATGGGGTCGGGGCTGTGGGGCATGTATTCGGGCTTCGAACTGTGCGAAGGCACACCGCTGCCGGGCAAGGAGGAGTACCTGGATTCGGAGAAGTACGAAATCCGCCCACGCGATTTCAGCCAACCCGGCAACATCATTGCCGAGATCGCCCAGCTCAACCGCATCCGCCGGCAGAACCGCGCCTTGCAGACCCACCTGGGCGTGGCGTTCTTCAACTGCTGGAACGACAACATCCTGTACTTCGCCAAGCGCACGCCCGAGCGCGACAACTACATTCTGGTGGCAATCAGCCTCGACCCGCACAACGCCCAGGAGGCGCACTTCGAGCTGCCGCTGTGGGAGCTGGGGCTGGATGACAACGCCGAAACCCATGGTGAGGACTTGATGAACGGACATCGCTGGTCGTGGTACGGCAAGACCCAATGGATGCGCATCGAACCCTGGCATCTGCCGTTCGGTATCTGGCGCATCGAAAAGGCCCGTTAGCGACGGGATACGCCATCCCCTGTGGGAGCGGGTTTACCCGCGAAGCAGGCGCCGCGGAGCATGGCACCGGCTTCGCCAGTGTTCGCGGGTAAACCCGCTCCCACAGGGATTGTGTCAAGTCAGTTGCTTGTGCATCAGGGCCAGAGCAACCAGAAATTGAAAGGAGTCGCACATGGCCAAGCGTTCCCGCCCTGCAGCCTTCATCGACGACCCGCTGTGGTACAAGGACGCCGTCATCTACCAGCTGCACATCAAGTCGTTCTTCGATTCGAACAACGACGGCATCGGCGACTTCGCCGGCCTGATCAGCAAGCTCGACTACATCGCCGAGCTGGGCGTCAACACCCTGTGGCTGCTACCGTTCTATCCCTCGCCACGCCGCGACGACGGCTACGACATCGCCGAATACAAGGCCGTGCACCCCGACTACGGCAACCTGGCCGATGCCCGCCGCTTCATCGCCGAGGCGCATAAACGCGGCCTGCGGGTAATCACCGAGCTAGTCATCAACCACACCAGCGACCAGCACCCCTGGTTCCAGCGCGCCCGCCATGCCAAGCGCGGCAGCAAGGCACGGGACTTCTACGTGTGGTCGGATGATGACCAGAAGTACGACGGCACGCGCATCATCTTCCTCGACACCGAGAAGTCCAACTGGACCTGGGACCCGGTCGCCGGCCAGTACTTCTGGCACCGCTTCTACTCGCACCAGCCCGACCTCAACTTCGACAACCCGCAAGTGCTCAAGGCCGTGATCGGGGTGATGCGCTTCTGGCTGGACCTGGGTGTCGATGGCCTGCGCCTGGACGCCATCCCTTACCTGATCGAGCGTGACGGCACCAACAACGAGAACCTTGCCGAAACCCACGACGTGCTCAAGGCGATCCGCGCCGAAATCGACGCCAACTACCCCGACCGCATGCTGCTGGCCGAGGCCAACCAGTGGCCCGAGGACACCCGCCCGTACTTTGGCGAAGGCGAGGGCGACGAATGCCACATGGCCTTCCACTTCCCGTTGATGCCGCGCATGTACATGGCCCTGGCCATGGAAGACCGCTTCCCGATCACCGACATCCTGCGCCAGACCCCGGAAATCCCCGCCAACTGCCAATGGGCGATCTTCCTGCGCAACCACGATGAGCTGACCCTGGAAATGGTTACCGACCGCGAGCGCGACTACTTGTGGAACTACTACGCCGAAGACCGCCGCGCCCGCATCAACCTGGGCATCCGCCGCCGCCTGGCGCCGTTGCTGCAGCGTGACCGCCGGCGCATCGAACTGCTCACCAGCCTGCTGCTGTCGATGCCCGGCACGCCCACCCTGTACTACGGCGACGAACTGGGCATGGGCGACAACATCTACCTGGGCGACCGCGACGGTGTGCGCACGCCCATGCAATGGTCGCCGGACCGCAACGGCGGTTTCTCCCGCGCAGACCCGCAGCGCCTGGTACTGCCGCCGATCATGGACCCGCTGTATGGTTACCAGACCGTCAACGTCGAAGCCCAGGCCAACGACCCGCATTCGCTGCTGAACTGGACCCGGCGCATGCTGGCGGTGCGCAAGCAGCAGAAGGCCTTCGGCCGCGGCAGCCTGCGCACCCTCACGCCGAACAACCGGCGCATCCTCGCCTACTTGCGCGAGTACACCGACGCCGATGGCAACACTGAAGTCATCCTGTGCGTGGCCAACGTTTCCCGCGCCGCCCAGGCAGCTGAACTGGAACTGTCACAATACGCCGACAAAGTACCGGTGGAGATGCTCGGCGGCAGCGCCTTCCCGCCAATCGGGCAACTGCCGTTCCTGCTGACATTGCCACCCTACGCCTTTTACTGGTTCCTGCTGGCCAGCCACGACCGCATGCCCAGCTGGCACATCCAGGCCACCGAGGGGTTACCCGAATTGACCACACTGGTATTGCGCAAGCGCATGGAAGAACTGCTGGAGGCCCCCTCCAGCGATACCCTGCAAAGCGCCATCCTGCCGCAGTACCTGCCCAAGCGGCGCTGGTTCGCCGGCAAGGAAGGGCCGATCGACCAGGTGCGCCTGTGCTACGGCGTGCGTTTCGGCACCGCCACCACGCCGGTGCTGCTCGGTGAAATCGAAGTGCTCAGCGAGGGTGTGGCTACCCGCTATCAGCTGCCGTTCGGCCTGCTGCCCGAAGAGCAGATCAGTACCGCGTTGCCGCAGCAGCTGGCCCTGGCGCGGGTGCGTCGTGCCCATCAGGTTGGTCTGATCACCGACGCCTTCGTCCTCGAACCATTCATCCGCGCGGTACTGCGTGCTTGTGAGGATGGCATGCATCTGCCTTGTGGCAACGGCGAGGGCGAGCTGCGCTTCGAAAGCACGCAGCAGTTGGCGGGCCTGGCGTTGAACGACGAAAGCAGCGTGCGCTACCTCAGCGCCGAGCAGTCCAACAGCTCGGTGGTGATTGGCGACCAGGTGGTGCTCAAGCTGATTCGCCGGGTCAACCCGGGTGTGCACCCCGAGCTGGAAATGAGTGCCTACCTGACCGCCGCAGGCTTTGCCAACATTTCGCCGCTGCTGGCCTGGGTCAGCCGGGTGGACGAGCAGGGCGCGCCACACCTGCTGATGATCGCCCAGGGCTACCTGAGCAACCAGGGTGACGCCTGGGCCTGGACCCAGAACACCCTGGAACGGGCCATCCGCGACCAGATGGAGCCTTCCAGCCTCGACGCCGATGCGCACACCGATGCACTGGCCGAACTCACCGGCTTTGCCGCCTTGCTCGGCCAGCGCCTGGGCGAGATGCACCTGCTGCTGGCTGCACCGACCAACGACGAGGCCTTCCAGCCGCGCCCGAGCGATGCCGACGACAGCGAACGCTGGAGTGCGCAGATCAGCGCCGAACTCACCCATGCCCTCGACCTGCTGGCCCAGCACCGCGACAGCCTAGATAGCGAAAGCCAGGCGCTGGTCGACGATTTGCAGCAACAGCGCGACGGCCTGGCCCAGCACATCGCCAACCTGACCCGCCAGGCCCAGGGCGGCCTGCTGATGCGCGTGCACGGCGACCTGCACCTGGGCCAGGTGCTGGTGGTGCAGGGCGACGCCTACCTCATCGATTTCGAAGGTGAACCGGCCCGGCCGCTGCAAGAGCGTCGGGCAAAACACAGCCCGTACAAAGATGTCAGCGGCGTGCTGCGATCCTTCGACTATGCTGCTGCCATGATCTTGCGCAGCGCGTCTGCGGTCGACCTTTCCGACCCGGCGCGCCAAGCCCGGCAACGGGTTGCCAGGCAGTACCTGCACCAGTCGCGGCATGCCTTTGTCGAAGCCTATGGCCTGGCCACCGCGGCCATGCCTCACGCCTGGCAACAGGCCGAGGGCGAGCGTGCTGCACTGGAGCTGTTCTGCCTGGAAAAAGCTGCCTACGAAATCACATACGAAGCCGAGAACCGTCCGAGCTGGCTGGCCGTGCCTTTGCATGGCCTGCATGGACTGATCAGTACCTGGGGAGAGTCATAGATGAATGCAACCACGCGTGAAAACGGCGGCCTTCGGCAACGGGACCTCGACGCCCTGGCCCGCGCCGAGCACGCCGATCCATTTGCGGTACTCGGCCCCCATGGCGACGGCGCCGGCGGGCAGGTGGTCCGCGCCTTCCTGCCCAACGCCCTGAATGTGCGCATCCTGGCCCGGCATGACGGGCGCATCCTCGCCGAAATGGAGCAGGGCAGCCTGCCAGGGTTGTTCACCGCGCACCTCGATGAGGCACACCCGTACCTGCTGCAGATCGGTTGGGCCGGTGGCGAGCAGATTACCGAAGACCCCTACAGCTTCGGCCCGCAACTGGGCGACATGGACCTGTACCTGTTCGCCGAAGGCAACCACCGCGACCTGTCCGGGCGCTTCGGTGCGCAACCCATCCAGGTCGATGGCGTCGACGGCGTGTGTTTCTCGGTGTGGGCACCGAACGCGCGGCGGGTGTCGGTGGTGGGTGACTTCAACAACTGGGATGGCCGCCGCCACCCCATGCGCCTGCGCCACAGCGCCGGAGTGTGGGAGCTGTTCGTGCCGCGCCTGGGCGTGGGCGAAACCTACAAGTTCGAGGTGCTGGGCAAGGACGGCATACTGCCCCTGAAGGCCGACCCGCTGGCGCGCGCCACCGAACTGCCGCCAAGCACCGCATCCAAGGTGGCAGGGGCGCTCAGCCACGACTGGCAAGACCACGACTGGATGGCGCAACGCGCGCAACGCCATGCCTACAGCGCGCCGCTGTCGATCTACGAACTGCACCCGGGGTCGTGGCGCTGCGAGCTGGATGAGGCGGGCGAGGTCGGGCGCTATTACAACTGGCGCGAGCTGGCCGAGCGCCTGGTGCCGTACGTTCAGGAACTGGGCTTCACCCACATCGAACTGCTGCCGATCATGGAGCACCCGTTCGGCGGCTCCTGGGGCTACCAGCCGCTGTCGCTGTTCGCCCCCACCTCGCGCTATGGCAGCGCCGAGGACTTCGCCGCGTTCATCGACGCCTGCCACCAAGGGGGCATTGGTGTACTGCTGGACTGGGTACCGGCGCATTTCCCCACCGACGAACACGGCCTGGCGCGTTTCGACGGCACCGCCCTGTACGAATACGACAACCCCCTGGAGGGCTACCACCAGGACTGGAACACGCTGATCTACAACCTTGGCCGCAACGAAGTGCGCGGCTTCATGATGGCTTCGGCGCTGCACTGGCTGAAGCACTTCCACATCGATGGCCTGCGCGTCGATGCAGTGGCCTCGATGCTGTACCGCGACTATTCGCGCAAGGCCGGCGAATGGGTGCCCAACCGCCACGGCGGGCGCGAGAACCTGGAGGCCATCGACTTCATCCGCCACCTCAACGGCGTGGCGGCCCACGAGGCCCCGGGCGCGCTGATCATCGCCGAGGAGTCCACCGCCTGGCCCGGCGTCAGCCAGCCGACCCAGCAGGGTGGCCTGGGCTTTGCCTACAAGTGGAACATGGGCTGGATGCACGACACCTTGCATTACATTCAAAACGACCCGGTGCACCGCACTTATCATCACAACGAGATGAGCTTCGGGCTGATCTATGCCTATTCCGAGCACTTCATCCTGCCCATCTCCCACGACGAAGTGGTGCACGGCAAGCATTCGCTGATCGACAAGATGCCCGGCGACCGCTGGCAGAAGTTCGCCAACCTGCGTGCCTACCTCACCTTCATGTGGGCGCATCCGGGCAAGAAGCTGCTGTTCATGGGCTGCGAGTTCGGCCAGTGGCGTGAGTGGGACCACGATGGCGAGCTGGACTGGTACCTGCTGCAGTACCCTGAGCACCAGGGTGTACAGCGCCTGGTAGGCGACCTCAACCGCCTGTACCGCGAGGTGCCGGCGTTGCATGAGCAGGATTGCCAGCCGCAGGGGTTCCAGTGGCTGATTGGTGACGATGCGCAGAACAGCGTGTATGCCTGGCTGCGCTGGAGCAGCAGTGGCGAGCCGGTGCTGGTGGTGGCCAACTTCACCCCTGTGCCGCGCGAGGGGTATCGCATTGGCGTGCCGTTTGGCGAACGCTGGCAGGAGCTGTTGAACAGTGATGCGGAGCTGTATGCAGGGTCCAATGTCGGCAACCTGGGGGTCGTGCAAAGTGACGAGATAGCCAGCCATGGGCAGCCGCAGTCGCTGGCCCTGAACCTGCCGCCGCTGGGTGTTCTGATAATGAAACCAGCCTGATGTTTTGCCAGTACTGGCCTCTTCGCGGGTAAACCCGCTCCCACAGGTATTGCACAAGCTTCAGACCCTGTGCGGTCCTTGTGGGAGCGGGTTCACCCCCGAAAGGGCCGACCCTGCCTACCACCGCATCCGCACTCCAAGGCTGCCAATCAACCCGTTCAGATCATTGTCGTCCACGTCACTGCTGTAATCGGCACTGACAAACAGCGCCACCGTGGGTGTCACCCGCGCCACCAGCCCCAACCCCAGTTCCACTGTGGTCGAGTAGCGCGAGCTGGAGATCTTGTCGACCTGGTCCAGCTTCACCTCATCGGCATTGCTGAAGTCATACCACACGTTGGTCCGCACATAGGGTTCGATCGGCATGCCGCGTACTTCATAACGCCCGGACAGCCTGGCGCCGACCCGACCGCTCCAGCTCGGCTGGCTGTCGAAGGCCTGCAAGGTCTCTTCCTGCGCCCGGCTGCCGGGGAAGAACTGCTGGTTGATCAACTGTGCCTGTGGCTCGATCACCCAGCCGCCACCCAGGCCGATGGGGATGCCGCCTTCCAGCGAAAAGGTCATCGCGTGGCCGCTATCGTCCAGACGCTGGCCGTTTTCGCCTCGACCGTTGACGTCGATGCGTGAGCCCATGGCCACGGCATCCAGGTGCCAGCCCTGTTCATGGGTCATGCTCCAGTACACCCCCAGGCTTTCGCCGCTGAGGTTCACGGCGTTGCGTTGCTTGTCGCCCAACAGCTGGCGCATGCCGTTGAAGTTGGTCTGCAGGTTGTTTTGCCCCACGAAGATCCCCGCGCGGTGCACATTGCCCGCTGCAGTTTCACGCACGAACAGGTCCGGGCCGATCATCAGTTGCTGGCTGGGGGCCTCCAGCTGGTCCGGAGGCTGCGCGCCACTGCGCGCGGTGGTGGGGAAGAACTGCGCCCACTGGCTGGCGACCAGGTCCGGTGCAGGCTGCCCATGGCGTTCGCTCATCTTTTGCGAGAACGCGTTCAAGGTACCGATACTCAAGCCACTGGCGCTGACCGGGTCGAGCGTAAGCTGTGGTACTGCCGGTTGGTGCAGGAAGCCGGGCGAGGTCGGGTCGTCCTGCAGTTCATACGCGATAGTTTCCACCGGGGTTGCCAGAAGCAGCGACGTGGAAACCGCGTAGAAAATGCTTTCGAAGCGCAAGGGGTTCGAGGTGCTTTTCATGGCGGATCTCCTTTGTTTTTGTGTTACAGCCCTAGGACCTGGCCTGTTGTCACGAGCTGTACGGCAAAAACAGTGGGCGACCCAAACCAGCACGCCTGGCTTTCTGCATCGCGCACGAAGGCGCGAGCTAGAGGCCCGGCACGAGATCATTACTGCTTGATATGTTCAGCTAAGGAGAGGGCGCCGCTTGCGTCAAGAAAGCGTGAAGGAAGTGTTCAGGTTCCGTGGCTTTGTTCAACTTGTTGAATTAAAAGACAATTCGGTCAGGTATAGCCAGGTTCGCTATTTGCCGTGCTGCGGCTATGAAGAATGATTGCTAAGCCTGACTTCGACCGACAACGGCAGGTGGTCCGACAGGTGCGACCAAGGTTTGTGCCCCAGAATCCGCGGCCCATGGCTTTCGGCGTTGCGCAGGTAGACACGGTCCAGGCGCAACAGCGGCAGCCGCGCAGGATAGGTGCGGGCCAGGTGGCCATGGTGGCGTTCGAAGGCCTCGTGCAGGTCACGCTGCAGGCCCAAGGTGCGGTTGCCGTGGGATTTCCAGTCGTTGAAGTCGCCAGCGATGATCACCGGGGCGTCGGCGGGCAAGGATTCGAGCAGCTTGCGCAGCAGTTGCAGCTGCTTCTGGCGGTGGCTTTCCAGTAACGACAGATGTACGCAGATGGCATGTACCTGATGCTGGCCAGGCACGTCGAGGACGCAGTGCAGCAGGCCACGTCGTTCGGGGCCGGTGATCGACACGTCGAGGTTGCGATGTTCGATGATCGGGTATTTGGACAGCAGCGCGTTGCCGTGGTGGCCGTCGGGGTAGACCGCGTTGCGCCCGTAGGCGAAGTCGCTCCACATGCTGTCGGCGAGGAACTCGTACTGCGAGGTCTGCGGCCAGCCGGGGTAGCGCGCGGCGTGGCGGTCGTGGCTGCCGAGCACCTCCTGGAGAAAGACGATGTCGGCCTGGGTGCTGCGCACCGCCTCGCGCAGTTCCGGCAGGATGAAGCGCCGGTTGAAGGCGGTGAAGCCCTTGTGGGTATTCACCGTCAGCACCCGCAGCCGCTTCACGGCCGGGGCCTGGTTGACACTGGCGAAACCTTTACTGCCGGCTTCGGGGTTCACGGTTACTCCTCGGTCAACGGGTTTGCGCGGATCCTTGTAGGAGCGGCCTTGTGTCGCGATCGGGCCGCGCAGCGGCCCCGTTTGTCAGCACCAAGGCAAGAATAGCTGGGGCCGCTGTGCGGCCCGATCGCGACACAAGGCCGCTCCTACACAAGGGACACATACCAGCGTTTCAGGTTCACTCCTCATCACGCTGCAACACCATCAGCAGCAACGACCGCCCCTTCACCTCGAAGGTGCTGTCGAACTGCAGATGCTGCCCCTTGCGCAGCTCTGGCCGGTCGGTATCGACCAGGCAGCTCCAGTAATCCCCCTCGGGCACGGTTGGCAGCTGGAACGGCACGATGTCATGGTGGGCATTGACGATCAGCAGCACGGTGGCCTCGGCGCCTGGCCTGGCAATGCCGCTGACCTGGGCACGGCCATCGATCAACATGCCCAGGCAACGCCCGTGCGGGTCTTCCCATTGTTCCACGCTCATCTCGTTGCCATCCGGTGCCAGCCAGGTCACATCCTTGACGCCGATCGCCTCATTGTAGTCGCCAACCAGGAAGCGCGAGCGGCGCAGTACCGGGTAGGCCAGGCGCAGGCGGGTGAGGCGCTTGACGAAAGCCAGCAGCTCTTTGCCCTCCTGGTCCAGGTCCCAGTTCACCCAGCCGATCTCGCTGTCCTGGCAATAGGCATTGTTGTTGCCATGCTGGGTACGGCTGAACTCATCGCCGGCGACGATCATCGGCGTGCCCTGGGCCAGCAGCAGGGTAGCGAAGTAGTTGCGCATCTGGCGCATGCGCAGAGCATTCACGGCCGGGTCGTCGGTTGGCCCCTCGACACCGCAGTTCCATGACAGGTTGTTATCTGTGCCGTCCTGGTTGTTCTCGTCGTTGTCCTCGTTGTGCTTGTGGTTGTACGACACCAGGTCGCGCAAGGTGAAACCGTCGTGGGCGGTGACGAAGTTGACCGAGGCATAGGGGCGCCGGCCACGGTTGTTGAACATGTCCCCCGAGGCTGTCATGCGCGAGGCAAAGTCGGCCAGTTGGCTTTCGTCGCCTTTCCAGAAGGCACGCACGGTGTCGCGGAAGCGGTCATTCCACTCTGCCCAGCCCGGGGCAAAGTTGCCCACCTGGTAGCCGCCCGGGCCGCAATCCCATGGTTCGGCAATCAGCTTCACCTGGCTCAGCATCGGGTCCTGGCGGCAGGCGACGAGGAAGCCGTGGCGTTCGCTGTAGCCGTCGTGGTAGCGGCCAAGGATGGTCGCCAGGTCGAAGCGGAAGCCGTCCACGTGCATTTCGCCAGCCCAGTAGCGCAGCGAGTCGGTGACCAGCTGCAGCACGCAGGGGTGGCTCAGGTCCAGGGTGTTGCCGGTGCCGGAATCGTTGATGTAATAGCGCTTGTCGTCCGGCATCAGGCGGTAGTACGAGGCGTTGTCGATACCGCGCATCGACAGCGTGGGGCCGCGCTCGTTGCCTTCGGCGGTGTGGTTGTAGACCACATCCAGGATCACCTCCAGCCCGGCGTCGTGCAGGTGTGCGACCATTTCCTTGAACTCGGCGATCTTGCCGCTGGCCAAGTAACGCGGGTGGGGAGCGAAAAAGGCGATGCTGTTGTAGCCCCAGTAGTTGTTCAGGCCCTTGTCCAGCAGGTGCTGGTCGTTGACGAAGGCGTGAATCGGCAGCAGCTCGATGCTGGAAACGCCCAGCTCCTTGATGTGCTTGAGCAACTCGTCATTGGCCAGGCCGGCGAAGGTGCCGCGCAGTTCTTCCGGCACCGCTGGGTGGCGCATGCTGATGCCACGGGTGTGGGCCTCATAAATGATCGTACGCTCCCAGGGGATCTGCACGCGCTGGTCGCGGCCCCAGGTGAATGCAGGGTCGATCACCTTGCACTTGGGCACGAAGGGCGCGCTGTCGCGCTCGTCGAACGACAGGTCACCGTCGGGGTGGCCGATGGTGTAGCCGAACAGTGCTTCGGACCATTGCAGGCTGCCGACCAGTTGCTTGGCATACGGGTCGATCAGCAGTTTGTTGGGGTTGAAGCGGTGGCCGTTTTCCGGCTCGTAGGGGCCGTGCACGCGGTAGCCGTAGACCAGCCCTGGGTGAGCGTCAGGCAGGTAGCCGTGGTAGATCTCGTCGGTGTATTCGGGGAGCTCGATGCGTTCGATTTCGTGCTCGCCGGTGGAGTCGAACAGGCACAGCTCGACCTTGGTGGCATTGGCCGAGAACAGGGCAAAGTTGACCCCAAGGCCATCCCAGGTGGCGCCAAGGGGGAAGGGCAGGCCTTCGCGGATACGCGACGGGGCTACCGAGCGGGTTTTCTTCGGGGTGCGGGGGCTCATGGCGGTCCTCTGTGGCCGTGGTGGTGGAGGGAGCTGCGTAGGCCTGTACCGGCCTCTTCGCGGGTGAACCCGCTCCTACAGGGATAGCGCCAGGCTTGAGGATGACGGTGTACCTGTGGGAGCGGGTTTACCCGCGAAGAGGCCGGTGCAGGCTCAACCGGCAGCCGGCTTTTTCACCGCCCGGGTTTTCTTCACTGCCACGGCCTTCTCGACCGGCTCAGCCGCTACCTTGGGCTTGGCCGGGGCCCGTTTGCGCGGCGCCGCCTTGGGTGCCAGTGCCTCGGCTTCGGCCAGCTTGCGAGCCATGTCCCAATGGCGGTCTTCCTGGCCGGCGGGCTTACCCTCGGACTCCCAGATCTGGTAGGCAAATTCGCGGATACGTTTTTCATCAACACTCATCATGACGCTCCTGATGTTCAAGATTGTTGTATCAGCAGGTTGACCGGAAACTCCGCCAGCACGGCGCTCAACATCAGCTCCCTGCAAGAGCTGACCGCAGCGCTGGGGAAAAGTCCCGTCGAGTTGGCAGGCGACAAGGCAAACGGCAGGTTTACCCGGGTGTCGTCCCAGTTCTGTGCCGGGATCAGGGGTATCGGTGCACCTGCCAGCAGGGTACTGGCCAGGCGTGGCGCGATGATGACGGCCCGTTCGCCCTCGCCAAGGCGAGCGAACGCGATCACCTTGTCGGCATGCCGACCCTGCACGGTCAGGGGCAGGTAGGCGCCACGACGGAACAGCTCGGCATGGGCCTGGCGGCAGTCCAGCACCCGGGCGATCAGCGCCTGCTTGAGGCGGCCATCGCGCCAGTGTTCCAGCAGCTCGGCAACCGGCGTTGCATCGTCCAGGGTGCGACGCCGGCACGCGTAGTCCACGGCGCGCCGGTTATCCGGGTCGACCAGGCTGAAATCCCAGTATTCGTTGCCCTGGTACAGGTCCGGTACGCCCGGCGTGGTCATGCGCAGCAGGGCCTGGACCAGGCCGTTGAGGGCACCGGGGCAGGCCAGCAGCTGTACGGCGTCGGCCAGCGACTTGCACAGCTGCTGGTTCTCGCCGTCCAGCAGCAGGCCATCGATGTAGCGGGCACAGGCGCTCTCGTAGGCTTCGTTCGGCGCGCTCCAGCTGCTGTGCAGCTTGGCCTCGCGCAGGGCTTTCTGCTGCCACTGGCGAATGCGTTCGGCGTACTGGCCAAGGGCGTTGACATCGTGCAGGTCGAGGTCCAGCGGCCAGCTGCCCAGCAAGGTCTGCAACAGCATCAGCTCGTCGCCGGGGTTGGGCGCCGGGCCGTCATCCAGTTGCGTGCGCAACGGCGTGGCCAGTTCGCGCCAGTGTTCCATTCGGCTGGCCAGCCACGGGCCGCGCTCGCTGAGCACGGCCAGGCGTGCACGAGTGTCTTCGCCGCGCTTGTGGTCATGGGTGGCGCTTGCCAGCAGGTTGTCGGGGAAGTCGCGCAGGCGCCGCTGGGCCTCGTTGTGGAAGTGCTCGAGCGGGGCGCTGAAACGCTCGGCGTCGAAGCCCACATCGTTGCGCGACAGCAGCCGCGCGCTGCGGTAGAAGGCGGTGTCTTCCACGGCCTTGGCGGCGCTGGGTGCGGTCAGTTGCTGGAAGCGCACGCAGGCGTGGCGTAGCTGCTTGCGCGCCCGGCCTGCTGGCAGGCGGCGCCAGGCTTGCCCGCCCAGCCATTGTTGCAGGTGCTCGAGCAGTGGCCAGTCGGCTTCGCCGAGGTCGAGGCGGGCATTGGCCAGGGCCTGCTGGAAAAACCCTTCGTCTTCTGCCGGGCGCCCGCAGGCATTGAAGTAGGTGCGATACACCGGGTAATGCGCCACCAGCGCCTGCAAGGCACGGCGAATCGCGCCCAGGGTCAGGTCGCGGGTCATCAGGTCGTTGCGCGCCACCTGCAACAGCGCCTGGGCCACCGACTCGCAGTCGCCGGCCAGGCTGGCATTGAGTACCAGGTGGCGGGCCTGACGTACTTCTTCGGGGAAGTCGGGGCGTTCGCTCACATTGGCCCACAGCTCGGTCAGCGCTGCTTCGCCTGCCGGGTCGTGCTGCAGCAGCGAAACCTGGTTCATGAATTCATAGCCGGTAGTGCCATCGGTAAGCCAGTCGCGGTGCAGGTGCTCGTTGGCGCCGAGGATTTTCTCCACGTAGATCGGGAAATGCTCCAGGGCGGCATTCAACGGCCGCCGTGCCAGCAGGCCATCGACCCGTCGGCGCAGCTTGCGGCAGTAACCGCGCGGGTCGGCCAGGCCGTCGATATGGTCGATGCGCAGGCCGTCCACCAGGCCACGCTCGATCAGTTCGAACAGCTTGGCGTGGGTGGCCTCGAACACCACCGCGCGTTCCACCCGCAGGCCGCCCAGCTCGTTGATGTCGAAGAAGCGCCGCCAGTTGATGTCGTCGGCGGCGGTGCGCCAGCTGGCCAGGCGGTAGGTCTGGCGTTCCAGCAGCAGGTGCAGGCGCTTTAAGCCACTCTCGCTGCGGCTGTCGAACGCCACCAGAGCCGATTCGAGGTCAGCGCCTTCGCCCGCCAGGCGCGCCAGTTCAGCTTGCAGGGGCAGGGCGTCGGCCAGCGGCGTGGCCGATGCGTTCAACGCGGTGAAGCGTTCGGCCAGGGCCTTGAGCGCCGGCTCCGGGCTGAGGGCGAGAATCCAGCCATAATCGACCGGGCAGATCGGGAAGCGGTGTTGGTAATGAGCGACCTGCAGCAGCCCATGGTGCTTGTCGAACTCGAGCGGTATCTCGCCATTTTTCAGCGCCACGCCATAGTCGCTGGCGAGGAACGGCAACAGCAACTGGCCGGCCAGCAGTGGGTCGCTGGAGTGCCACTGGATGTCGAAGAACTCTGCATACGGGCTGCGCCGACCCCAGGCCAGCAGGCTCTGCCACCAGGGGTTGTCGGCACCGCCCACGGCCATGTGGTTGGACACCGTGTCGAGGATCAGCCCCATGCCGTGCTGACGCAGGGCGGCGACCAGCCGTTGCAGCGCCGCTTCGCCGCCCAGCTCGGGGTTGACGCAGGTCGGGTCGACCACGTCGTAGCCATGGCGCGAGCCGGCGCGGGCCTTGAGGATGGGCGAGGCATACAGGTGGCTGATGCCCAACTGGGCGAAGTACGGCACCAGCGGCACGGCGTGATCGAGGGTGAAGTCACTGTGAAACTGCAGGCGCAGGGTCGCGGTCAGCGCTTTCATCGGTCACGCTCCCAAGCCTGTTCGCGGGCCTGGGCCAGCAGTTCCAGGCGCCGCGCAGCGTCTTCGTCGTCGAGCAGTTCACGTACCGGCCGGGCAAAGCGTCGGCGCCAGTTGGGGTGGCCGGCGGTGGTGCCCGGCAGGTTGGGTTGCTCGTCGCAACCCAGCAGGTCTTCCAATGGCACCAGCACCAGCGGTGCGCGGGTGTGGCCAACGTAACGGATGGCAGCGTCGATCAGCGCGTCGTTGTTCGGCAGCGTGCCGTAGTTGGCCTCCAGGGTGCGGCGCAAACCATCGTGCTCCTTCTGCCGCTCGTGGCGCCAGTGCAGTTCGGTGGCAGCATCGATCAGTTGCAGGCGGTGGCTCCAGTCGATGTCGCGGTTTTCCAGCCAGCCGGCCAGCGGCGCCAGGTCGTGGGTGCCGGTGGTGGCCAGGGCGTTGTCCGGCCAGTCGAGAATCGGCTTGAAATGGCCGGGCTGGGTCTGCTCGAAGGGCAGCACGCGCATGCCCAGCACGGCCTTGGCCGCCAGTTGCTCGCGCAGGCCGTCCGGCACGGTGCCCAGGTCTTCGCCGAGGATGATTGCCTGGTGGCGCACCGACTCCAGGGCCAGCAGGCGTAACAGATCATCCAGCGGGTAGTTGAGGTAGGCGCCTTCGCTGGGCTTGGCCCCCTGCGGGATCAGCCACAGCCGGCGCAGGCCCATGACATGGTCGATGCGCAGGCCGCCGGCGTGGGCGAGGTTGGCCCGGAGCATTTCGATGAAAGCGCGGTAGCCGTTGCGCTTGAGCCCTTCAGGCGAGAAGGCGCAGATGCCCCAGTCCTGGCCGGCACGGTTGAGGATGTCAGGCGGTGCACCCACCTTCAGGCCTGCCAGCAGCTCGTCCTGTCGGCTCCAGGCCTGGCTGCCGGAACCGTCGGCGCCCACCGCCAGGTCAGCGATCAGGCCGACCGCCATGCCGTTGCCGCGCGCTGCTTCCTGGGCGCGTTGCAGGCCCCGTTCGGTCAGCCATTGGCAGAAGGCATGGAACTCGATCTTGGCCGGGTAGGCGTTGGCGAAGGCCTCCACTTCCGGGTGGTATGGGTCGTGCCAGGCCTTGGGCCAGTGGCGCCAGTCGGCGCCCAGGCCATGCTCCACGGCCTGGGCCTGCAGCACCTCGAAGCGGCAATGGTGCTCCAGGGCCTGGCCACCGGCTTCGCGGAAGCTGTCGAAATCCTTGCGCAGCGGGTGGTCGCCCTGGCTGAAGCCCTGGTACAGGGCTTCGAGCAGGCGCTGTCGGGCGCTGGCGGCACGCGGCCAGTCTACCAGCGGGCCTTGCTCAAGGTCTTCGAGCTGTTGCTCCAGGCCGCAGGCTTCGATGGCCACGCGCACCTCCCGCTCGCCGAGCAGCGCGGCTGGGCTGGCGTACAGGGTATTGAGCAGCAGGCGGCTGGAGGGCGAGTAGGGGCTGTAGTGCGTCTGGTCGATGGCCGACAGGGCGTGGATCGGGCTGATGGCCAAGGCATCGGCGCCGCGTTCGGCAGCCGCGCGGGCCAGTTGTTCCAGGGCCAGGCAGTCGCCATAGCCGCCATCGCCGGGGCGGCGCAAGCTGTACAGCTGCACCGCCAGGCCCCAGCAGCGCGGTGGCGGCTGTTGCACCCGGTCTTCAAGGCTGTGGCAGCGCAGCGGGGCCACGGCCACGGTGAAGCGGCGGCTGTCGATTTCCACCTGGTGGTAGCCGATGGGCAGCGCGCCGGGCAGGCGGGCCTGGTCGTCAAGGCTGAGGGTGAGGGCGCTGTGGTCCTCCAAGGTGCAGTGCGCGACGCTGGCGGCGCTGAAGTAGCGCGCCAGTGCCAATGGCTGGCCTAGGTCGGCGGTCAGCAGCGGCGGCAGGTGCTCACTGTCTTCGGCAGCGTCCACGGCGCGCAGGCTGGCGGCGATGGCGGCGTCATCGTTGGCAGGGTGGCCAAGGCCTTCAAGTATGTTGCGCAGTACCTCGTCGCTGACACGCTGGGGCCGGGCATTGGCGTCGATCCAGTCGCGGCTCAGCCCGACGCGGCTCGCCAGACGGTGCAGGGCGGTTTCGCTCATGGGCACTCCTGGGCAGGGGGAAGCAGGCTGACCACGCAGCTGTAGGCGGCCAGATGGGTATCGGGGTGCCGGGTGTCGCTGCTGTCGAACAGGCGGTTGGCCGGCGCGGGCAACTCGACCACCTGCGGGGTGGCGGCCAGGTTCAGGTCGATGCGCAGGGTGGTGCCATTGCCCAGGCACCAGCGTGCGGTCAGGGCCTTGTCGCCGTGTACTTCGGCGCCCAGCGCCCGGCTGCCGGGCAGGTGCGGGATCACATGGCGGCGGCGCAGTTCGAGCAGGTGCTGGTACAGGCCGTGCCAGCCGGCGATCACTTCCTTGCCTTGCGGGCGGGAGGCCTCGAAGGTCTGTTCGGCGTTGGGGTCGGGGATGCGTTGGCGCTGCTCGGGGTCGGCGAAGGCGGCGAAATGGGCGAACTCGCCGCGCCGGCCTTCGCGCACGGCGTCGGCCAGCTGGTCATGGAAGTCGGTGAAGAACAGGAACGGTCGGCAGCTGCCATCGTCGTCGCCCATGAACAGCAGCGGAATCATCGGCGCCAGCAGCAACAGCCCGGTGGCCGCCCGCAGCGCCTGCGGTGGGCACAGGCGGGTCAGGCGCTCGCCCAGGGCGCGGTTGCCGACCTGGTCATGGTTCTGCAGGAACAGCACGAAAGCGCTGGGTGGCAGGTGCGCGCTGGGTTCGCCGCGGGGCGTGCCATGGCGGTTGGCCTGGCCCTGGAACACGAAACCTTCGGCAAGGCAGCGGGCCAGCTGGTCGATGGGGCGCTGCTGATAGTCGGCGTAGTAGCCTTCGGTTTCGCCGGTCAGCAGCACATGCAGGGCATTGTGGCCGTCGTCGTTCCACTGGGCGTCGAAGCCTTGCTCCAGCAGGAAGGCCTGGTTGTGTTCGTTCTCAAGTACCAGCCATACGTGGCGGCCCGGTTCCACCGCAGCGCGTACCCTTTGCGCCAGCTCGACCAGAAAGTCGGGCTGGTCGATGGCGTGCACGGCATCCAGGCGCAGGCCGTCAAAGCGGTAGTCGCACAGCCACATCAGGGCGTTCTGGATGAAGAACTCGCGCACCTGCGGGCGACGGAAGTCGATGGCTGCGCCCCAGGGGGTCTGCCGGTCTTCGCGGAAGAACGGGCTGGCGTACTGGTGCAGGTAATTGCCGTCAGGGCCGAAGTGGTTGTACACCACATCGACCAACACCATCAGCCCGTGGCCATGTGCCTGGTCGACCAGCGCACACAGCTGCTCGGGGCTGCCATAGGTGTTTTGCGGCGCATAGGGCAACACGCCGTCGTAACCCCAGTTGCGCTCGCCGGGGAACTGCCCCAGCGGCATCAGTTCGACGGCACTGATGCCCAGTTCGGCCAGCCGCGGCAGTTGCCGGGCGACCCCGGCGTAGCCATCGAGCAGGCCGACATGCAGCTCCTGTATGACCGCCTCGTGCCAGGGCCGGCCTTGCCAGGGGTGTCGCCAGGCATAGCTGGCCACATTCACCACCTGGCTCGGCCCCTGCACGCCATCGGGCTGATAGCGCGAGGCCGGGTCGGCCACCTTCAGTGCACCGTCGATACGGTAGTGGTAACGGTCACCGGCCTGGCACGGGGCCACGCCGGTGAACCAGCCATCATCGTTGGGCAACAGCTCGATGGCCGGCTGCTGCTCCAGTTCCACGCTCACGCTGCGCGCATCCGGCGCCCAGAGGGCGAAGCGCGCCGACGTGGCGTCCAGCAGGTGTGCGCCATGCCTGTGCATCTTCAACTCCCCGCTCAGTAGTGGCTGTGCTGCGCCTGCTTGACCAGGTCCTCGTACAGACGTGCATAGGGCTCCACGGCCTGGCACCAGTTGAACGGTTGGGTCATCGACAGGCAGCGCATGGCGTTCAACAGGTCCTTCTTGCCATATACATAGAAGGCGCGGCTGAGTGCCTCGCGATAGCTCTCCACGGTGGACTCGTTGAACAGGAAGCCGGTAACGCCGCACTCGATGGTGTCGGCCAGGCCGCCGGTCTTGCGCGCTACCGGCAGCGAGCCGAAGCGCTGTGCGTACATCTGGCTGAGGCCGCATGGCTCGTAGCGAGACGGCATCAGCAGGAAGTCGCTGCCGGCGAACATGCGCCGGGCATCGGTTTCGTTGAAGCCGATGCGCACGCCGATACGGCCTGGGTGGCGTAGCGCCAGTTCGCGCATGGCCTGCTCTTCTTCCGGCTCGCCGCGGCCGATGATCGCGATCTGCCCGCCTTGCTCGACGATGTAGTCGGCCACACCCAGGGTCAGGTCCAGGCCTTTCTGGTAGACCAGGCGCGAAACCACTGCGAACAAGGGCCCTTCGGAGGGCTGCAGTTCGAACAGCGCGCGTACTTCCTGGGCATTGCGCGCCTTGCCTTCCCAGTCGTTGATGCTGAAGTTGTGCTGCAGGTGCTTGTCGGTGGCCGAGTCCCAGCTTTCGTCGATGCCGTTGGGAATGCCGCCGAGCAGGCCTTGCTGGGCCTTGCTGGCGAGGAAACCGTCCAGGCCGCAGCCAAATTCCGGGGTAGTGATTTCCCGGGCATAGGTGGCGCTGACCGTGGTGATGTGGCTGGCGTAGGCCAGGCCAGCCTTGAGGAACGACAGCTTGCCGTAGAATTCCATGCCTTCCTGCTGCATGGCGTGTTCGGGGATTGCCAGTTCCGGGCTGCAGCCGCGGCTGTACACACCTTGGTAGGCCAGGTTGTGGATGGTGAACAGGGTTGGCGTGCTCAGCCCGCGCCAGTGCATGTAGGCCGGTGCCAGGCCGGCGGGCCAGTCGTGGGCGTGCACCACTTCGGGCTTCCAGTGGATCCTGCCTTCGCCGGCGGCGATTTCGGCGGCGGCCAGGCCCAGGCGGGCGAAGCGGATGTGGTTGTCGGGCCAGTCGCGGCCGTTGTTGGCACCATAGGGAGTGCCGTCACGCTGGTACAGCTCGGGGCAGATCAGCACATAGATGACCAGGCCGTCGGCCATGTCCATGCGCCCGATCTTGCACGGCGGCAGGGCGGCGTGGCCGCCCAGTTCTCCGACGATATGGATGGGGTTGTCGCTTTCCATCACCTGGCGGTAGCCGGGGATCAGCACCCGCACATCGTGCAGGTGCGCCAGGGCGCGGGGCAGGGCGGCGGACACGTCTCCCAGGCCACCGGTTTTCACCAGGTCGGCGATTTCCGAGGTCACGAACAAAATCTTGCGCTTGTTGCGGTTGTGCTGGCGCTGGGCGCCGGGTGCCTTGCCTGTCGTGGCGAAGTCCGGGGTGAGCGGTTCGCGGTTGTCCGGGTTGAATGAATCTACGTGAGGCTCGACAGCGGCACTGATCATACTTCTCTCCGTCCCTATGCTTGGTCGGGTGCTGGCACCCGTGGCGATGTTTCGTGTTGGTTCTCTCTGATTCTGGATTCTGCGTAGTGCGTTCCATGCCCCAGGGTCGTGCACGCAGGCACGGCGCGATCGGCATTCCGGCCGAAGGCGATTGGGCTGGTGGGGTATGTGGGCCGATGCTGGGAAGTCCCTTTGCGTTTGGCCTACTTAGTTCCTGACCTGCCCGCGTTCCGGAAAGTTCGACTTTTTTTCGTCACTCTTCCGTTGAGCAAATGGCGGGCCGAAACCCGAGTGTAGGAGAGAAATAGATGAAAAGGTGACCCGCTGGTCACTATTGTCATGCCGCGGAATAGACGCAAACGTTGGCGTTTGTGACCGAATGTGAAAAGGTGCGGGCGGGGTTACGGGGATGGTGCGCCAAATTGTGGCTTTCAGGTGCTGATGCACCAGAGTGGGGCGCAAGGCAGATGTTGGATTCTTTCGCAGTCTTCGTGGGAGCGGGCTTGCCCGCGAAGAAGCCGGGCCTGGAAAAGAGGAATCAGAGAGAGACAAGCAGAGTGGGAGCCGTTCAGCTCCCACGAGAAGAAGGTAGAATCAGAGGCTGACAGCTTTGTCTTCAGCGCGTTGTTGCGCCAGCAGCAGGTTCAGTTGGGCGACCTGCTGGCGCAGCTGGTCACGTTCGTCCTTCAGTTTACGCAGCTCATCACGGCGCACGGAGACATAGAGGGTCTGGGTTGGGGTTGCAGGCATCAAAGTACCCATGGACACACCTCGCGGTTTTGGCTGGTGACAAGTTAAAGCGTAGACGCTTCACGCGGGCGCATTCTGAATTCTTTCGCAGGTCTTGGGAACTTTTTTGTTTATCGTGGTCCCGCCGTTCGTCGCTGAACCCTCGAGCGGTACGCTGGACTAATCTGAAAAGCTGGATTGTGTTGTCATTTATTTCGAAAGGGGAGCATCGGCTCATGCAACTGGGAATCATCGGGCTGGGCCGCATGGGCGGCAATATCGCAAGGCGCCTGATGCGCGCCGGCCACCGTACTGTGGTGCATGACCGCAACCGTGAGGCCATCACAGGTCTGGAGGGCGAGGGCGCCCAGGGTGCGCACGACCTCGGTGCGCTGGTACAGAAGCTGAAAGCGCCGCGCGCGGTGTGGGTCATGTTGCCCGCCGGCGAGCCCACCGAGCATACCATCGCCCAACTGGCCGAACTGCTGGAGCCGGGCGATGCGATCATCGACGGCGGCAACACCTTCTACAAGGACGACATGCGCCGCGCCGCCGAACTGGCCAAGCGCGGGCTGCATTACCTGGATGTCGGCACCTCGGGCGGTGTGTGGGGCCTGGACCGTGGCTACTGCATGATGATCGGTGGCGAAAAGGAAGTGTTCGAGCGCCTGGAGCCGCTGTTCAAGGCGCTGGCCCCGGGCGTGGGTGACATCCCGCGTACCCATGGCCGCAGCGGCGAGCACCAGCGTGCCGAGCACGGCTACATCCATGCCGGCCCACCCGGTGCCGGGCACTACGTGAAAATGGTGCACAACGGCATCGAATACGGCCTGATGCAGGCATACGCCGAAGGCTTCGACCTGCTGCGCAGCAAGGGCGGCAACGAACTGCCGGAAGACCAGCGTTTCGACCTGAACGTGGCCGAAATCGCCGAAGTGTGGCGGCGTGGCAGCGTGGTCACCTCGTGGCTGCTCGACCTCACCGCCGATGCGCTGGTGGCCGACCCGCAGCTGTCGCAATTCAGTGGCTCGGTGTCCGACAGTGGTGAGGGCCGCTGGACCATCGACGCCGCCGTCGAGCAGGCGGTGCCGGTACCGGTGCTGTCCAGCGCGCTGTTCGCCCGCTTCCGCTCGCGCCAGCAGCAAGGCACCTATGGTGACAAGATTCTCTCGGCCATGCGCCTGGGCTTCGGTGGCCACGTCGAGAAAAAAGCCGAATGACCAAACAGAGCATTCCGGCTGCTCCGCCATGCACCCTGTTCCTGTTCGGCGCCAATGGCGACCTGGTAAAGCGCCTGCTGATGCCGGCGCTTTACAACCTCAGCCGTGACGGTCTGCTGGACCGCAACCTGCGCATTGTTGGCGTCGACCACAACCCGGCCACTGCCGAGGAATTCGCCGAACGCCTGCACGCGTTCATGGTCGAGCGTGACAAAGGCGGCGAGGGCACGGCCAAGTGCCTGGATGAGAAGCTCTGGGCACGCCTGGCCAAGCGCCTGGATTACCAGACCGGCGACTTCCTCGACCCGGCCACCTACCAGGCCCTTGCCAAGCGCATCGACACAACCCGCCATGGCAACGCCATCTTCTACCTGGCAACCTCGCCGCGCTTCTTCCCCGAAGTGGCGCAGCGCCTGGGGCAGGCCGGGCTGCTCGACGAATCTGCCGGCGGCTTTCGCCGGGTCGTGGTGGAAAAGCCCTTCGGCACCGACCTGGCCAGCGCCGAGGCGCTCAACGCCTGCCTGCTGAAGGTGATGGGCGAGCGGCAGATCTACCGCATCGACCATTACCTGGGCAAAGAGACGGTGCAGAACATCCTGGTCAGCCGGTTCTCCAACGGCTTGTTCGAATCGTTCTGGAACAACCACTACATCGACCATGTGCAGATCACCGCCGCGGAAACCGTCGGCGTCGAGACCCGTGGTGCGTTCTATGACAGCACCGGGGCGCTGCGCGACATGGTGCCCAACCACCTGTTCCAGTTGCTGGCGATGGTGGCCATGGAGCCCCCGGCCGCGTTCGCCGCCGATGCCGTGCGCAGCGAAAAGGCCAAGGTGGTCGGCGCCATCCGCCCATGGTCGGCGAAGATGGCCCTGAAAAATTCCGTGCGTGGCCAGTACGGCGCCGGCAAACAGGGGCGCAAGCAGTTGCCTGGCTACCGCCACGAGCCCAACGTCGCGGCGGATAGCCAGACCGAGACCTATGTGGCGCTCAAGGTGATGATCGACAACTGGCGCTGGGCCGGCGTGCCGTTCTACCTGCGAACTGGCAAGCGCATGAGCGTGCGTGATACCGAAATCGCCATCTGCTTCAAGCCTGCGCCCTATGCGCAGTTCCGCGAGTCGGAGCTGGAGCGGCCCAAGCCCAATTACCTGAAGATCCAGATCCAGCCCAACGAGGGCATGTGGTTCGACCTGCAGGCCAAGCGCCCCGGGCCGGAGCTGGTGATGGAGAATGTCGAGCTGGGCTTTGCCTACAAGGACTTCTTCAAGATGACCCCGGCGACCGGCTACGAGACGCTGATCTACGACTGCCTGACCGGTGACCAGACCTTGTTCCAGCGGGCTGACAACATCGAGAACGGCTGGCGCGCGGTGCAGCCGTTCCTCGATGCCTGGGCCCAGGGCGGCGAGGTGCATGAGTACCCGGCCGGAGAAGACGGGCCCGAGGCCGGCAATGAATTGCTGGCGCGGGACAAGCGCGAGTGGCATCGCTTGGGGTGAGGTTTCTGTAAGGCCTGTGCCGGCCCTTTCGCGGGTAAACCCGCTCCCACAGGGATATCGACGGTTTCAAGGCCTGTGATGTACCTGTGGGAGCGGGTTTACCCGCGAAGAGGCCGTCACAGGCAACCACACAAAGGAGCCCCAATGCCTGCCCACATCGAAGACTATGCCCTGCTGGGCAACTGCCGCAGCGCCGCCCTGGTCAGCCGCGATGGCTCGCTCGACTGGCTGTGCCTGCCACGCTTCGACGCCCCCGCGGTATGCGCCGCCCTGCTGGGCAACGAAGAAAACGGCCGCTGGCGCCTGGCCCCCTGCGACCCGGTCGAACACAGCAGCCGCCAATACCTGGACGACACCTTGGTGCTGGAAACCACCTGGGTCACCGCCACCGGCCGCGCCCGCGTGCTCGACTTCATGCCGCTGGGCGAGGTCAACTCGCTGGTGCGTATCGTCGAGGGCCTCGCAGGCGAAACCAACTTCGAGATGGACCTGGTGATGCGCTTCGACTATGGCCGCAGCGTGCCCTGGGTAGAACGCCTGGACCCGCGGACCCTCAGCGCCGTCGCCGGCCCCGACCGGCTGATCCTGTGCAGCACCGTCCCCCCGCATGCCCGCGACCAGCACACGGTCGCCCGCTTTCGCGTTGGCGCGGGCGAACGCCAGGTGTTCAGCCTGCGCCACCAGCCCTCGCACCTGCCGGTGCAGCCCGGCTGTGATATCGACGAAGCGCTGGCGCAGACCATCGACCAATGGCAGGCCTTCGCCGCCCGCTGCCCACAGGTGGGCCCATACTCCGCCCTGGTGCGCCGCTCGCTGCTGACCCTCAAGGCCATGACCTACGCGCCCACCGGCGGCATCGTTGCCGCCGTCACCACCTCGCTGCCCGAGCGCATCGGCCACGAGCGCAACTGGGACTACCGCTTCTGTTGGCTGCGCGACGCGACCATGACCCTGCTGGCCTTCATGAACCTCGGCTACTTCGACGAAGCCCAGGCCTGGCGCGAGTGGCTGTTGCGCTCGGTGGCCGGCAACCCCGAGCAGATGCAGATCATGTATGGCCTGGCCGGTGAGCGCGACCTGCAGGAATACACCTTGCCGTGGCTGGCCGGCTACGAGCACTCGCAACCGGTGCGGGTGGGCAATGCAGCGTCAGGGCAGATGCAACTGGACATCTACGGCGAAATCGCCGATGCCATGACCCAGGCAATAAAGGGTGGCTTGCCCCGCCATCCACGTAGCGCCGCCATCTCACGTCTGATCCTGCCTTACATCGAGCGCATCTGGCGCCAGCCGGACGAAGGCATCTGGGAAGTGCGCGGCGGCCGGCAGCAGTTCGTGCACTCCAAGGTCATGGCCTGGGTTGCCTTCGACCGTGCCGCAGGGCTGGCCGACACCACCGAGGAAGGCCGCGAGCGTGGTCAGCATTACCGCCAGGTGGCTGACGAGATTCGTCGTGAAGTATGCGCGCGGGGCCTGGACCCCAGCGGCCGTTTTTTCGTCCAGGCCTATGGCTCGACCGAGATGGACGCCAGTTTGTTACACATCGCCCTTACCGGCTTCCTGCCGGCGGATGACCCACGCTTCTTGCGCACGCTCGAACAGGTCGAACAGCGCCTGATGAAAAACGGTCTTCTGCTGCGCTATGACAGCGACAGCTGTAGCGATGGCCTGACTCCAGGGGAGGGCACCTTCCTGGTGTGTTCGTTCTGGCTGGCCGACGTATATGTTCTGCTAGGTCGCCAGGCAGAAGCGCAGGCACTGTACGAACGCCTGACCGGCCTGTGCAACGACCTCGGCCTGCTGGCCGAACAGTACGACCCGGCGGGCCAGCGCATGCTCGGCAACTTCCCCCAGGCGTTCAGCCATATCGGCATCATCAACACCGCACTGAACCTGCACCGCGCACAGTGCCCGGTGCGTGATCGGGCGAGTTGCGGATAGAGTCGCATCCTTCGGTAATTAATGTGTGACGCATTGAGTCACACATGATACTTTGCTTCGTGTGATGCATGGGGTCACACTGGGCTCGTCTCCCAAATGGACACGGCGAGCTACCCATGATCATCAGTTTTCGACACAAGGGACTGCGAATTTTTCATGAAACGGGCAACATCCGAGGGATTCAGGCCTCCCACGCAAAGCGCTTGAAGCGGCAACTCCAGTTTCTTGATTGCGCCATGTCTGCGCAAGATTTGAGCGTTCCAGGCTGGCAGTTGCATCCGCTCAAAGGGGAGTTATCGGACTTCTGGTCAGTCAGTGTGTCTGGTAACTGGCGCCTGATCTTTCGCTTCGTGGGTTCGGATGTCGAACTGGTCGATTACCTTGATTACCACTGAAAAGGAGAGCTGAGCATGCCTTTGCACAATCCGCCACATCCAGGCGAAACCTTGCGTGAAGATGTCCTGCCCGCGTTAGGTCTGACGGTGAAAGCCTTCGCATCGCATCTTGGGTTCTCTCGAGAAGCGCTTTCGCGGGTATTGCATGGTCGCGCTGCGATGTCTCCAGACTTGGCAATACGCCTGGAGATGGCTGGAATCAGTACCGCACGGTTGTGGTTGGCCATTCAGGCTGATTACGATATCTGGCAGGCTCGTCACCGACAGCAACCTGTGATTACCCGGTTGTTTCAGGCCGCCTGATATAAAAGTGTGAAACGACCGGGGTAGACTAGGGCATACCCCTTCGGCACGGAGCACACATGGGCATTCGCGGTACTGATCGGCAGATCGACAACATCGAGTTCAATTTCATCTACCCAGGCGGTTATGAGCTGGCGGTGTGGACGGCCCAAGCCTGATGGCCAATCACAAGATCGAAATACGCCGGCGCAATATCGAGAAGATCCTGCAGGCGGCGGAAAAGGTGTTCGCCGAGAAGGGCTACGGCGCCACCTCGATGGGTGATATCGCCGAGCAGGCCGAGCTGCCGCGTTCCAACCTGCATTATTACTTCAGCACCAAGGACGATCTGTTCCGCGCAGTGCTGCAGGACCTGCTGGATGTGTGGAAGCAGGATGCGCTGTGCTTCGAGAACTTCGACGACCCGCGCGTGGTGCTGACCAGTTACATCCGGGCGAAGATGGGCCACTCGCGCTCGCGGCCGCTGGGCTCGAAGATCTGGGCCGAAGAGATGCTGCACGGGGCGCCGGTGTTGGGGGTGAACCTGGATGAAAGCCTGGTGCCCTGGGCCAAGCTGAAGGAAGCCAAGATCCGCCGCTGGGTGGAGGAGGGGCGCATCCTGCCGGTGGAGCCGTCGGCACTTTTGTACATGATCTGGGCCTCGACCCAGCACTATGCCGACTTTGGTTACCAGGTGACGTTGCTCAATGGCGGGGAGGCGTTGTCGGACATGGCCTTTGAAAATGCCGTGCAGACGGTGACCAGCGTGATCTTGCGGGGGATCGGGCTGGAGCCTTGAGGTCGGTGTACGCTGAGCGATTGGGGCCGCTTTGCGGCCCTTCGCGGGCACGCCCGCTCCCACAGGTGTTTCGCTGCCCTCCCAAGCGGCGCGATCCCTGTAGGAGCGGGCGTGCCCGCGAAGGGCTGCAAGGCAGCCCCAATTGCCTCAACTGGCCTCGCGGTAGGGATTACGCGGATCCTGCGTCCAGTTCAGGTACGGCTTGCCGGTATCCTGAGACACCATCTCGATGCAGCTCTCCACCGGGCAGGTGATCTGGCACAGGTTGCAGCCCACGCATTCCTCCTCGATCACGCTGTAGGCATGAGTGCCATCGGCCTTCAGCGTACTGGCAATCGCCTGGTGCGAAGTGTCCTCACAGGCAATGTGGCAGCGCCCACAGCCAATGCATGCTTGCTGGTCGATGTGCGCCACCGACTTGTAGTTCATGTCCAGGTACTTCCAGTCGGTGGTATGCCCCACCGCCTGGCCGCGGAACGCTTCGATGTTGGGGTGCCCGTGCTGGTCCATCCAGCGCGCCAGGCCGTCCTTCATGTCCTCGACGATGCGGAAGCCGTGCAGCATCGCTGCCGTGCACACCTGTACAGCGCCACTGCCCAGGGCCATGAACTCGGCTGCGTCACGCCAACTGCCGATGCCGCCAATTCCACAGATCGGCAAGCCGCGCGTCTGCGGGTCGCGGGCGATTTCCGCGACCATGTTCAGGGCAATCGGCTTCACCGCCGAACCGCAATAACCACCATGGGTGCTCTGGTCGCCAACGATGGGGTGGGCGACCATGCGATCGAGGTCGACGCTGGTTATCGAGTTGATGGTATTGATCAACGACACCGCATCCGCCCCGCCACGGTGCGCGGCGCGGGCCGACTGGCGGATATCGGTGATGTTCGGCGTGAGTTTGACGATCACCGGCAGCGAGCAGTACGTCTTGCACCAGCGGGTGACCATCTCTACGTACTCCGGCACCTGGCCGACCGCCGCGCCCATGCCGCGCTCCGGCATGCCGTGCGGGCAGCCGAAATTCAGTTCGATGCCATCGGCCCCGGTGGCTTCCACCAGCGGCAGTATGAACTTCCACGAGTCTTCCACGCAGGGCACCATCAGCGACACGATCAGTGCGCGGTCGGGCCAGTCCTTCTTCACCTGGGTGATTTCGCGCAGGTTGATGTCCAGTGAGCGGTCGGTGATGAGCTCGATGTTGTTGATGCCCTGCACCTGGCGGTTGGGGCCGTAATGCGCCGAGTAGCGCGACGACACATTGACTGCCGCCGGGTCTTCACCGAGTGTTTTCCACACTACGCCACCCCAGCCGGCCTCGAAGGCGCGGACCACGTTGTAGGCCTTGTCGGTTGGCGGAGCGGAGGCCAGCCAGAAGGGGTTGGGTGCCTTGATGCCGGCAAATTCGATGGACAGGTCGGCCATTTACGCAGCCTCCACGTTGAGCATGAGTTGGGCATGGATGGCTTCGGCGGCCAGCTTGCCGTGTTGCACGGCCTGGACGGTAAGGTCCTGGCCCAGGGCGGTGCAGTCGCCGCCGGCATAGACGCCCGGCAGGCTGGTCTGCATCGTTTCGTCGACGCGGATGCGCTCGCCGTCGCGCGCCAGTTGTGCGGCCACCGGGTCGACGAGGCTGGTGTCGTCGAAGCGTTGGCCGATGGCCTTGAAGATGGCATCGGCAGCCAGTTCGAAGGTTTCGCCGGTGTCGCGCAGGCGGCCGTCTGCCAGCTCGGTGCGGGCAAAGCGCATACCGCGCACCTTGCCGCTGTCGTCCAGCAACACGGCATCGGGGCGGGCCCAGGTATGCAGGCGCACCTGGTTGGCCTTGGCGATGTCCTGCTCGTGGCCGGTGGCGCCCATGTCGGCATGGCCACGGCGGTACACCAGGTTGACGTCGCGGGCACCCAGGCGGCTCATCTGCACGGCCATGTCGATCGCGGTGTTGCCGGCGCCGATCACCAGGCAGCGGTCGGCCAGGGGCAACTGGCTCAGGTCGTCGGCCTGGCGCAGTTCGCGGATGTAGGCGGTGGCGGCGAGCAGGCCGGGGGCTTCTTCATCAGGCAGGCCGAGCTGGCGCACGGCATTCAGGCCGAGGCCGAGGAACACTGCGTCGTACTGATCGCGCAGTTCGCCCAGGCCGAGGTTGCTGCCCAGGCGCTGGCCATGGCGGATCTCGATGCCGCCTATGCCGAGCAGGAATTCCACTTCACGCTGGGCGTAGTCGTCCACCAGCTTGTAGCGGGCGATGCCATACTCGTTGAGGCCACCGGCCTTGTCGCTGGCCTCGAACACCACCACATCATGCCCGTGCATGGCCAGGCGGTGGGCACACGACAGCCCGGCAGGGCCGGCGCCGACCACGGCGATGCGTTTGCCGGTGGCCGGGGAGCGCTGGAACGGGTGCTCGGTGAAGTGGGCGTTGTCCAGAGCATAGCGCTGCAGCTGGCCGATCAGCACCGGTGCGCATTCCTGCGCGTTGTTGCGCACGCAGGCTTGCTGGCAAAGGATTTCGGTGGGGCAGACGCGGGCGCAACTGCCGCCGAGGATGTTGGCCGAGAGGATGCGCTCGGCGGCGCCTTGCAGGTTTTCGTCGCTGATGCGGTGGATGAACGACGGGATGTCGATGTCGCTGGGGCAAGCGTTGACGCAGGGGGCGTCGTAGCAATACAGGCAGCGTGCGCTTTCGACGGCGGCCTGGCGGGCGGTGAGGGGTGGGGCCAGGTCGCTGAAGCGCTCGGCCAGCTGGTCGGCGCCGGCCCGTGGGCGCGGCAAGTGGTTCAGGGCGTCGATCACGGTTGTAGCCTCTCTATTTTTTATGGATGCAGGCGACAAGCATTGCGGTGGTTTCTGGGGCCGCTGCGCGCCCCATCGCGACACAAGGCCGCTCCTACAAGGAACCGCGCACTCCTGTAGGAGCGGCCTTGTGTCGCGATGGGCTGCGCAGCAGCCCCAATGGCCTTAACGCTTCACGGGCGTCGGCCGCTGCACTTCGGCCCTGCGCCCCAGCACTTCATACACCGACGGATACGCCGGCCGTTCCACATACCGCCCCGCGCCTTTTTCCGCGCGCAGGTCGCCATCGGCCCAGAGCACTTTGCCCTGGCTGATGGTATGGCTGGGGATGCCGCGCACGGTACGGCCTTCGAAGATGTTGAAGTCCACCTGCTGGTGGTGGGTCTTGGCCGAGATGGTGCGGGTGCCTTGCGGGTCCCACAGCACCAGGTCGGCGTCGGCACCAACACGAATGGCACCCTTGCGAGGGAAAAGGTTGAAGATTTTCGCGGTGTTGGTGGAGGTCAGCGCAACGAACTCATGCATCGACAGGCGCCCGTTGTTGACCCCGGCATCCCACAGCACCGCCATGCGGTCCTCGATGCCGGCAGTGCCGTTGGGGATACGGCTGAAATCGTCGCGCCCCATGGCTTTCTGCTCGGCGCAGAAGCAGCAGTGGTCGGTGGCGGTGGTGTGCAGGTTGCCCGATTGCAGCCCGCGCCACAGCGCCTCCTGGTGTTCACGCGGACGGAACGGGGGACTCATCACGTAGCCTGCGGCGGTGGCCCAGTCAGGGTCACGGTAGACGCTGTCATCCAGCAGCAGATGGCCGGGCAGGACTTCGCCGTAGACCGGCTGGCCCTTGCCTCTGGCATAGGCGATTTCATCCAGCGCTTCGCGGCTGGAAACGTGCACCAGATACAGTGGTGTGCCCAGCGTCTCGGCAATGCGGATGGCTCGGCTGGCCGCTTCACCCTCGACCTGGGATGGGCGTGACAGCGGGTGGGCTTCCGGCCCGGTCAGGCCCTGGGCCAGCAGTTTTTTTTGCAGGTGGTACACCAGCTCGCCGTTCTCGGCATGCACGGTGGGCACCGCACCCAGTTGCAGGCAGCGCTCGAAGCTGGCCACCAGGGTGTCGTCGGCGGCCATGATCGCATTCTTGTAGGCCATGAAGTGCTTGAAGCTGTTCACCCCATGTTTGGCCACCAGTTCGCCCATCTCTTCGGCTACCTGCTCGCTCCACCAGGTGATGGCGACATGGAAGCCGTAGTCGCTGGCGCTTTTCTGCGCCCAGCCGCGCCAGGTGTGGAAGGCCTCAAGCAACGACTGCTGCGGGTTGGGGATGACGAAGTCGATGATCGAGGTGGTGCCACCGGCCAGGCCCGCGGCGGTGCCGCTGAAGAAATCCTCGCTGGCCACCGTGCCCATGAACGGCAGCTGCATGTGGGTGTGCGGGTCGATGCCGCCGGGCATCAGGTACTGGCCACTGCCGTCGAGGATCTGGCAGTCGGTGGGCGGTTCGAGGTTTTGCCCAATGGCACGGATCAGGCCATCGGCACACAGGACATCAGCGGGGTAACTCTCTTCGTGGGTGACCACGGTGGCGCCACGGATCAACAGAGACATGCCGTTTTCCTCGCAGGCTGACCGGTCTGGGCCGGTTCTTGGAGTTTTCTTGATGCAGGGCGGGCAGGGCGGTTAATCCTGTCAGGCCTGACAAGATTCGAGGCTAGATGCTGATCCGCGATTCGGCAAGAAAATTTTCCCATTAATTTTGTGGTTTTTAAGTAATTGAAATTAAAGGGTTAATTTAATTATTGGCGCTGGCTGCGTAGCTTTCTGATGCTTTGACTTACTTGACAAGATGAAAATCTGGTCGAGATTTTCAAGCACATGAACCGTGAGTACTCCGGCCATCGCATCAGCCCGATGGGCAACAACTAGAAGAAAATCTGGAGAGAGCCCCCATGCAGCAGAGCAGATCGGAAGTGGTCGAGCGCGATGGCCTGTTCGAGCTGTCCGAAGGTAGCGATGTCCTCGACAGCCCGCGCTACAACCACGACATCGCCCCAACCAAGGTGCACCAGCGCACCTGGAACAAATGGCACATCACCGCCCTGTGGGTGGGCATGTCCATCTGCGTGCCCACCTACACCCTCGGTGGCGTGCTGACCGCCTACTTCGGCCTCAGCGTGGGCGAGGCCTTGCTGGCTATTCTGCTGGCCAACCTGATCGTGCTGATCCCGCTCACCCTCAACGCCTTCCCTGGCACCAAGTATGGCATTCCGTTCCCGGTGCTGCTGCGTTCGTCGTTCGGCATACTCGGCTCAAACGTGCCATGCCTGATCCGGGCGGTGGTCGCCTGTGGCTGGTTCGGCATCCAGACCATGTTCGGTGGCCTGGCCATCCACCTGTTCCTTGGCTCGGTGTTCGACGGCTGGAAGGCCCTGGGCGGCACCGGCGAGGTGATCGGCTTCATGATCTTCTGGTGCCTGAACCTGTGGGTGGTGCTGCGTGGCGCCGAGTCGATCAAGTGGCTCGAAACGCTGTCGGCACCGCTGCTGGTGGCGGTCGGCGTCGGCCTGCTGTTCTGGGCCTTGCCGCACATGTCGATGACCGAACTGCTGGCCCAGCCGCCCAAGCGCCCGGAAGGGGCGAACATGCTCGGCTACTTCTGCGCCGGGCTTACCGCCATGGTCGGCTTCTGGGCCACGCTATCGCTGAACATCCCCGACTTCAGCCGCTACGCCCGCAGCCAGAAGGACCAGATTCTCGGGCAGATCTTCGGCTTGCCGCTGACCATGTTCCTGTTCGCCTCGCTGGGCGTGGTGCTGACTGCTGCCTCGGCATCGCTGGTTGGCGAGACCGTGTCCGACCCGGTCAGCCTGATCGGCAAGATCCACAGCCCGTTCTGGGTGGCCCTGGCCATGGCGCTGATCGTGATCGCTACGCTGTCGACCAATACTGCAGCGAATATCGTGTCGCCGACCAACGACTTCCAGAACATCGCCCCACGCCTGATCGGGCGCAGCCGAGCGGTGTGGTTGACCGGTTTCATCGGCCTGGCGCTGATGGGCCATGAGTTGCTGAAGAAGCTGGGCTGGATTGTCTCCGACCTGAGCCTGGAGAGCGTGTACTCCAACTGGCTGCTGGGCTATTCGAGCCTGCTGGGGCCGATCGCCGGGATCATGGTGGTGGACTACTTCCTGATCCGCCGGCAGGAGCTGGACCTGGCCGGGCTGTACCGTGACGACGTGTACCCGGCATGGAACTGGGCCGGTTTTGCCGCCTTTGCGTTGCCGGTGGCGCTGACCGTCATGGCGATTGGCAACAGCAGTTTCAGCTGGTTCTACGACTACGGTTGGTTCACCGGTTCGCTGCTGGGTGGGGCGCTGTATTACCTCTTGGCCCGCGTGGTCGCGCGCAGCCCGGCGCGGGTGGTCAAGCCTTTGCCGTGAGACCGCGCCGGCTTCTTCGCGGGTAAACCCGCTCCCACAGGTACAGCGCAGGTCCTGAGGCCAACGCTGTACCTGTGGGAGTGGGTTTACCCGCGAAGAGGCCGGCACAGACAACAAAAATGCCTGAGGAAAATCCCATGACCCCAGCCCAACAAGTACTGCAATCCACCCAGCACCACATCGACAGCACCCGCCTGTGGCAGTCCCTGATGGACCTGGCCCGCCTCGGTGCTACCGCCAAGGGCGGCGTGTGCCGCCTGGCCCTGACCGACCTCGACCGCCAGGCCCGCGACCTGTTCGTGCAGTGGTGCGAGGCCGCCGGTTGCACGGTCACCATCGACGCCGTCGGCAACATCTTCGCCCGTCGCCCTGGGCGTAACCCCAAGCTGCCCCCGGTGATGACCGGCAGCCATATCGACACCCAGCCCACCGGTGGCAAGTTCGACGGTTGCTTCGGGGTGATGGCCGGGCTGGAGGTAATTCGTACCCTCAACGATCTCGGCGCGGAAACCGAAGCACCGCTGGAAGTTGTGGTGTGGACCAACGAGGAAGGCTCGCGCTTTGCGCCGTGCATGATGGGTTCCGGGGTGTTCGCCGGCAAGTTCACGCTGGAGGAAACCCTGGCCAAGCGCGATGCCCAGGGTGTCAGCGTTGGCGAGGCGTTGAACGCCATCGGCTACGCCGGCCCGCGTGCTGTATCAGGCCACCCGGTGGGGGCCTATTTCGAAGCGCATATCGAGCAAGGCCCGATCCTCGAAGATCAGGCCAAGACCATCGGCGTGGTGCTGGGCGCGCTGGGCCAGAAGTGGTTCGACCTGACCTTGCGCGGTGTCGAGGCCCACGCCGGCCCTACGCCCATGCACCTGCGCAAGGACGCCCTGGTCGGCGCGGCGGCAGTGGTGGAGGCAGTCAACCTCACCGCCCTCGGCCACCAGCCCCATGCCTGTGGGACGGTGGGGTGCCTGCAGGCCTACCCGGGCTCGCGCAACGTGATCCCGGGCGAAGTGCGCATGACCCTGGATTTCCGCCACCTGGAGGGTGAGCAGCTGAATGCGATGATTGCCGATGTGCGTGCGGTGATCGAGGCGACCTGTGCCAGGCATGGCCTGAGCCACGAATTGGTGCCTACGGCTGATTTCCCGGCGTTGTACTTCGATAAAGGGTGTGTCGATGCCGTGCGCAAATCGGCGCAGGCGCTGGGCCTGCCGCACATGGACATCGTCAGCGGCGCGGGGCACGACGCGATCTTCCTGGCCGAACTGGGGCCAGCGGGGATGATATTCGTGCCTTGCGAGAACGGTATCAGCCATAACGAGATCGAGAACGCCACGCCCGAGGACCTGGCTGCGGGCTGCGCAGTGTTGCTGCGCGCGATGCTGGCGGCGTCGGAGGCGATTGCCAGTGGGCGGTTGGCGGCATAGTGGAGCGGCGGGTTGTGGCGAGCACCTGCGAATCTCCACAATTCATCCCGCGGGCTCAAGACAGCCATCGCGCCCGATGTGATAGCGCTGCAGGTCCTGCGCCAGGGTAAGCTGCCCGCTGTAGTGGGCGAGGGCTTCGTCGCGCACATCGTCGATGCTCGGGCTGCGCCGTGGGTCGTGCTGGTAGCGGGCGCTGAAATGCGTCAGCACCAAGTTGCGCACGCCCGCAGTTTCGGCAAAGCGCGCCACCGCAGCTGCGGTGCTGTGGCCGAAGGTGACCCCCGTGCGCTCGACCACCGCCTGGGTGAACGTGGCCTCGTGCACCAGCACGTCCGCGCCCTGGGCGGCGTCGGCCAACAGCTCGGGGTTGTCGTTGTCGCCGCACACGATCACCCGCCGCGGCGGGCGCGAAGGGCGCAGGTAATCCTTGCCGTGCAGCCGCCGACCGCCATGCTGCACCGTCAAACCCTTGGCCAGCTCGCCCCACAGCGGGCCGCGGGGGATACCTTCGGCTTCCAGGCGCGGGATGTTCAGTCGCGGTTCGGGGTTGAGCTCGGTGAACACGAAGCCGACGCTCGGCACCCGGTGCGACAGCTGCACGCTGGTCACTTCCAGGGCGTCACTGTGCCATTCCACCAGCTCCTCCACGGCCAGCAGGCGCAGTTCGAACGGCAGGAAGGTATCGCTGGCCACCAGCCCCTGGCGCACCCAGTCGTGCAGGGCGGCCGGCAGGACAAGGTCCAGCGGCTGGGTGCGCCCGCTCATGCCGGCGCTGGCCAGCAGGCCCGGCAGGCCGAAGCAATGGTCGCCGTGCACGTGGGTGATGAAGATGGCGCGCAAGTCGCGGATCGACAGCGGCGTATGCAGCAGCCGGTGCTGGGTGCCTTCGCCGCAGTCGATCAGATACCAGTGGCTGCCACTGGCCTCGATCACTGCGGTACCGCTCACATTGCGTGCCTTGGTCGGCACGCCGGCGGAGGTGCCCAGGAACAGCAAATCCATGGTCTGGCTCCTTGTTTCAGCCCAGCAGTAACGTCTGCACCAGCCAGCCGATGGGTGTCGGGCGGATGCAAGGTGCTGGTGGCGGCGCGGTACTCAACGGGCTCGTTCCTTCGAGGTAGCAAGGGCGCACACCTTAGCCGGATTGCCGCATGTCGTCGATGGCCCGCCAGGTCTTGCCTACTCGGCCTGCCGCCAGATGAGCTTGCTGGTGTCATAGCCTTGCTCCCGGGCGATCGTCAGCAGTTGCTCGCGCATCTGGTCCGTGACTGCAGGCGTGCGTGAAAGCAGCCACAGGTATTCGCGGTTCGGGTGGCCGACCAAGGCTACGCGGTAGTCCTGGTCGTGGTACAGCACCCAGTACTCGCCCTTGGTAAGGCCGGGCGCGAGGCGGCTGAACCAGTTGTCGAAGCGCACCCAGAGCTTGTCGGTGCTGCCCGGTTGCTGGGCTTCGGCGATGCCCTTGGCCTGGTTCCACTGGCCGTCCTTTTCCTGGCAGCGGTTGGTCACCTCGAGGCGACCATCCTCTCGCAGGCCATACTGCGCCTCGGACTGCACGCAGTTGCGCTGGAAGAACATCGGCAGCCGCGCGAGTTCGTACCAGGTGCCCTGGTAACGTTGCAGGTCGACCTGCTGGGTACGCGGCGGTGCCGGGTGATCGTTGCCGGCGCAGCCGAGCAGGGCCAAGGTCATGCAGGAAAGCAGCAACGTGGTGCGTAGCGCCATGGTGAACCTCCTTGATACGGACGGGGCTTACTTGGGTTTCGATGCGAGCGAGAGGCAAAAGTTGTACAGGATTATGCCTTTCAGAACGAACCGGTCTGCACTTCGCCTGCACGCACGTAACGGGCGATGAGCACGCCCGTGGGCGAAACCTGCGAATGCTGCAGTGTGAAGGCCGCCGCTGCCGCATCGTCGCCGAACAGGCGCTTGCCGTGGCCGAGCAGCAACGGGTGGATCAGCAGTTGCAGTTCATCGACCAGGCCCGCCGCCAGCAGTTGCTGCACCAGATCGCTGCTGCCCTGGGTCAGCAGGTTGGCGCCGTCCTGTTGTTTCAGCGCGTGGACCGCTGCGGTGATGTCTGCGCCCAGGGCATGGCTGTTGTGCCAGTCGAGGGTTGCGGGGGTGTGGGTGGCCACGTGCTTGGGCACGCTGTTGAACAGGTTGGCGATGGAGAAGTCTTCCGAGCTGTCTATTACCTTTGGCCAGTAGCCGGCGAAGATGTCGTAGGTGCGCCGGCCCAACAGCAGTTCGAAGGGCTGGCTGAACAGGGCTTGCATGGCTTGGCCGAAGACTTCCTCGGCGTAAGGTACGATCCAGCCGCCGTAGGTGAAGCCGCCGCTGGTGTCTTCCTGCGGGCCGCCGGGGGCCTGCATGACACCGTCGAGGCTGATGAAGGCGGCTACGATGAGTTTGCGCATGGGGACTCTCCTGTGTGCAGCCGGGGTGGCTGGGGGCATGGGATAGTCGAATGGCAGGCAGCAGAATCGACAGGGCTGTTTGAGTGGTCTGCACTGGTCCTTTCGCGGGTAAACCCGCTCCCACATGATCACCACAGTTTCGAAGGCTGTGCAGTACCTGTGGGAGCGGGTTCACCCGCGAAGAGGCCGGCGCAGGCTACCTCAAAGCCAGTAGGTCACCGCCCACCACCCCAGCCCACCCATCACTACGGTATAGGGCAAGGCCATCCACACCATTCGCCCATACGACAGCCGGATCAGCGGCGCAATCGCCGAAGTCAGCAGGAACAGGAACGCCGCCTGCCCATTCGGCGTCGCCACGCTCGGCAGGTTGGTGCCGGTGTTGATCGCCACCGCCAGCGTCTCGAAATGCTCGCGGCTCATGCTGCCATTGAGGAACGCCTGCTTCACCTCGGTGATGTAGATGGTGGCAACGAACACGTTGTCGCTGATCGCCGACAGCAGGCCGTTGGCCAGGTACAGCATGCCCGGTTGCTGCTCGGCCGGCAGCGCCAGCACCCAGGCAATCAACGGGCTGAACAGTTGCTGCTGATGAATCACTGCCACCACGGCGAAGAACACCACCAGCAAAGCGGTGAACGGCATGGCGTCCTGGAAGGCACGGCCCAGGCGATGTTCGTCGGTAATGCCGGTGAATGCCGTGATCAGCACGATCACCATCAGGCCGATCAGGCCGACCTCGGCAACGTGCAGCCCCAGGCAGACGATCAGGATCAGTGCGGCGAACCCTTGCACCCACAGTGCGATGCGCTGGGCAGTGGTGCGTGCAGCATCGTCCTCCGCGGCGTAGGCGGCCAGTACCTGACGCACCGGCTCGGGCATCAACGTGCCGTAGCCGAACAGGCGCAGCTTCTCCAGCAGCACGCAGGTCAGCAGGCCGGCGCCCAGCACCGGCAGTGACACCGGTGCCACCTTCAGGAAGAAATCGGCAAAGTGCCAGCCCATCTCATGGCCGATCAGCAGGTTCTGCGGCTCGCCCACCAGCGTGCACACGCCGCCCAGGGCGGTACCCACCGCGCCATGCATCAGCAGGCTGCGCAGGAAGGCGCGGAACTGGTCGAGGTCTTCACGGTGCAACTGTGCGACCTGCTGGTCGCTGTCCAGCGAACTGTCTTCGCGCGGGTTGGCCCCGGAGGCGACGCGGTGGTACACCGCATAGAAACCGACCGCGGCGCTGATGATCACGGCGGTCACGGTCAGCGCATCGAGAAACGCCGAGAGGAATGCCGACAGCACGCAGAACAGCAACGCCAGGATCGCCTTCGAACGCACCCCCAGCAGGATGCGCGAGAACAGGAACAGCAGCAGTTCCTTCATGAAGTGGATGCCCGCGACCATGAACATCAGCAGCAGGATCACCGGGAAGTTGTGCTGCAACTCTTCGTACAGGGCTTGCGGGGTAGTCATCTGCAACAGCAGGGCTTCGACCAGCAGCAGGCCGCCAGGCATGAGCGGGTAGCACTTCAGGGCCATGCCCAGGGTGAAGATGAATTCGAGCACCAGTGCCCAGCCGGCAGCGACCGGGCCGACGGTCACCAGCAGCAGTGGGTTGAGCACCAGGAATAGGCAGATGACTGCCTTGTACCAAAGCGGCGACTGGCCCAGAAAGCTGTGGGCGAGGGCGCCGGTCAGGGAGCGCGACATGAATTTGTATCCTTATGATTCGGCGATGGCGCACGGTGCCGGATCAGCGCGTCTTAGGCAAGGCGTAAAGTCCCGTTTTTGGCACAAGTGCGGTCATCGGGCTGGGTTAACATCCGGGCCATGAACCCTTTATCCGCAGGAGTGCCGCCCGTGACCGAGTACAGCGCATTCAAGGTCGAACTGACCAACAGCATCGCCCACGTTCAGATCAACCGCCCGGACAAGCGCAATGCGATGAACGCGGCCTTCTGGGAGGAGATCATCGACATCTTCCGGTGGGTCGACGACACCGACGCGGTGCGGGCGGTTGTGATCAGCGGTGCCGGCAAGCATTTTTCCGCCGGTATCGACCTGATGATGCTGGCTTCGCTGGCCGGGCAGATGGGCAAGGACGTGGGTCGTAACGCGCGCTTCCTGCGCAGCACCATCTTGCGCCTGCAGGCGTCGTTCAATGCCGTGGACAAATGCCGCAAGCCGGTACTGGCCGCGGTGCAGGGTTACTGCATTGGCGGCGCCATCGACCTCATCTCGGCTTGCGACATGCGCTACTGCAGCAGCGACGCGCAGTTCTCGATCAAGGAAATCGACATGGGCATGGCCGCCGATGTCGGCACACTGCAACGTTTGCCTCGTATCATCGGTGACGGCATGATGCGTGAGCTGGCTTTCACCGGGCGCAATGTCGAGGCCGAAGAGGCGCTGCGCATCGGCCTGGTCAACCGGGTTTATGATGATCAGGCCGCGCTGATGGACGGGGTCTTTGCCATCGCTGGCGAGATTGCCGCAAAATCGCCGATCGCCGTGGCCGGCACCAAGGAAATGCTCAGCTACATGCGTGACCATCGCATCGATGATGGCCTGGAGTACATCGCCACCTGGAACGCCGCGATGCTGCAGTCCGAAGACCTGCGCGTGGCGGTGGCGGCGCACATGAGCAAACAGAAACCGACGTTCGCCGACTGATCAGGCCGGGGGACGCGCAGTAAGGGAACCCCCGACATGTCAGCACGCTGGACTACCGCAGTACTCGACCCGCAGATCACCGGGGGGCTGGCCGTGGCCCGCAGCCCGGAAGGGTTCCTGGTGGACGACAACGGCGCGCTGTTCCCTCGCGACTGGCTCAAGCGCCAGGACCTCGACGTACTGTGCGAGCATGGCATCGGCCACTTCGACGGCCAGCCGGTGTTCCTGCTGGAGCTGCGCAGCGCCACCGATGTGCCCGGCTGCTCCTGGCGCGGCCTTCGCGCGTTCATGCTCGAAGGTGATTCCGACACATACAAAGTGCTGGGCTATGCCGCGCAGATCGGCACCTGGGCCCGCGAGCACCGATTCTGCGGCAGCTGTGGCCAGGCGATGACGCAAATTCGCTGGGAACGGGCAATGTACTGCCAGCCGTGCGACCTGCGCAGCTACCCACGCATTTCGCCAAGCATGATCGTGCTGGTGACCCGTGGCGACGAAATCCTGCTGGCGCGTTCGCCACGCTTCGTCACCGGGGTGTACAGCACACTGGCAGGCTTTGCCGAGCCGGGCGAGTCGGCCGAGGACTGCCTGGTGCGCGAAGTGCGTGAAGAAGTGGCGGTGGAGGTGCAGAACATCCAGTACATCGGCAGCCAGTGCTGGCCGTTCCCCCACTCGATGATGCTGGGCTTTCACGCCGAATACGCTGGCGGCGAGATCGTCATGCAGCCGGACGAGATCGAGGACGCCAAGTGGTTCAGCGTTCACGACCTGCCGCCGCTGCCGGCCGGGCGGTCCATCGCCCGGTATCTGATCGACCTGTATGTTGCACGGCGGCTGGGCTGTGATATCCCTGCTTTCCCGTCCTAGCTGCAGTGAGAAATGTTCTCCGACTAGGCGCAGGGCGCAGGCAATGGTCATTCCATTGCCAAGTCCTGCAACGACGGCGGAGGACATTTCTCGCGCAGATAGGGCGGGAAAGCAGGGGTATCACAGCCCATCAGGCTTGGCCGAACCAGTGCTGCCACGCTAGGCGCACGGTCAATGCCAGCACCACGGTGATGAACACCGGGCGGATGAACTTGCTGCCGCCACTGATCGCCGTGCGTGCGCCGAAGAAGGCGCCAACCATCACCGACAGGCCCATGCACAGGCCGACGATGTAGTCCACCTGCCCGGAAATGATGAACACCGTCAGCGCTGCGATGTTGCTGACGAAATTCATGCTGCGCGCCACGCCGCTGGCACGGACCAGGTCGATGGGGTAGAGCAACAGGGTGCTGACCGTCCAGAACGCCCCGGTGCCCGGGCCGGCCACGCCGTCATAGAAGCCCAGGGTGAAGCCTTGCGGCATTTGCCACTTCTTCTTGATGGGTGCATCGGCATCGAGCGGCGCCTTGGGCGTGCCACCGAACAGCAGATAGACGCCACAGGCGAAGACGATTACCGGCAGCATTTTGTTCAGCCATTCGGCCGGCATGTAGTGGGCGATCACTGCACCGAGCAAAGCGCCGACCAAAGTGGCGAACAATGCCGGGCGCCACTGCGCCGGGTGGAACAGTTTGCGCCTGTAGTAGGTGAAGCTGGCGGTGGCCGAGCCGAAGGTAGAGCTGAGCTTGTTGGTGCCCAGTACCAGGTGCGGCGGCATGCCCGCGGTGAGTAACGCCGGGGTGGTGAGCAAGCCGCCACCGCCGGCGATGGCATCGATGAAACCGGCGACGAAGGCGACCAGGGCCAGGATCAGCAAGGTGAGGGGTTCTACGGTGAGTTCGAAGGGCATGGGAGGCTTCAGGCTGGAGGGTCGGTTTGCGGCTAATGGAGAAATAAACGGGCATGATAATCCCACGTCCCCAAGGCTGACAGTGTTTCCGGCCGCTCACTTGTTTCAAACCAACCCTGCAGGGGTATCTAGGTACCACGTATCGCTGATCTGGCAGTTGTAGGGCGTGATACCTCAGGTGACGACTGACTGCTCGAATTCATTGTAGTGGGTTCATGTGACGCCAAGTTGCTCAGTAGGGTTCTGTACTCAAGGATTTTTGCCTCTAGGGCTATGTAATTAAGCTGCTCGTCCATGTACAGGTATTTTTCGTAGTTAAAGTCATGAGTGATGGGGCCTTCAATGTTGCCATGCTTTAAGCGCCAGTTGCGGACTGCTGTATCCTTGAGATCGCTGAACATGGCATCACCCTTCGGAAGCTTGTAAATCGCCTTGAGGGTTTCTATGGTTACGTTCTCGTCATCAATGACAGCGGAATACTTTTCGAGATTCGGATTCTCGGTAATTGCTTCCCTTGCTTTATTGATGTAGTGGATTCTGGGTTTTTTTACAACTTTATTCTTTACGTTATTCCATGCTTTCCTGGCGCGACGCAACATATGCCCTGAAGGGTCGTGATGGTTCACGGGGTCTCCCAAGCAATAGGCGTAGGCGTTATGTGTGTGTTTCTTAAACGGGCTGAGGCTGTCCGCTGAGTAAAATCGCGCCAGTTTAGTACTAAAGGCACGATAGCCGTTGCCAAGGAGGTAGCAGTTTGTGACGCTATCGTAACGTTGTCCAGTGAAGCCCATCATATGAGCTGTGGGGCTGTATCCGTAAGCGGTGTAGGCCAGGTTGTGAGTGCCTTCGCGATGAGAACGGTTGATTATGGAGCTCTGAGCGTCTGCCGCCAGTAGTAGTGTCTCGGTCGAGCGTTGCGCTAGAGAAAGGTTTGAGATTGAAAAGACTGTGACGGAACGATCGCTGCCGATCTCCAAAGACAGTTGGCCATTCTTGTAGAATAAACGCTGCTTCCTGTTCTGTGCCATGGTCAGCCTACTGGTGCGAGAAGTACTGAATTTAAATTACCTTCATGCAAAATAGACAGGCGCGCAACTGGCAGTTTTGCCAGTTGCATACACTCATGAAATAAGTATGTTGACAGTGCCGGCCCTTTCACGGGCTCGCCCGCGAAGAGGCCGGTGCAGGCGACTACATCAGCTACGTATGAACGCCAGCAAATCCGCATTGATCACATCGGCATGGGTGGTCGGCATGCCATGCGGGTAGCCTTTGTAAGTCTTCAACGCGCCATTGGGCAGCAGCTTCGCCGACAGCACTCCGGAGTTCTCATACGGCACGATCTGGTCATCATCGCCGTGCATCACCAGCACAGGTTGCTGGATGCCCTTCAGGTCCTCGGTAAAATCGGTCTGGGAAAATGCCACGATGCCATCGTAATGGGCCTTGGCGCTGCCGATCATGCCCTGGCGCCACCAGTTACCAATGATGCCCTCACTCGCTTCTACACCAGGGCGGTTGTAGCCGTAGAACGGCCCGGCGGGCACATCCCGGTAGAACTGCGCACGGTTGCTGGCGACCTGGGCCTGAAAACCGTCGAACACCGATTTGGGCAGGCCACCAGGATTGCCGGGCGTCTGCACCATCAATGGCGGTACGGCGGCGATCAGCACGGCCTTGGCCACCTTGTCTTCAGGGTGCCGGGCCATGTAGCGCACCACTTCACCGCCACCGGTCGAGTGGCCGACATGCACGGCGCCCTGGATGCCCAGGTGAGCGACGACCGCCGCCACATCGTCGGCGTAATGGTCCATGTCGTGGCCGTCCCATACCTGACTGGAGCGGCCATGGCCGCGGCGGTCGTGGGCGACCACGCGGTAACCATGGGCGAGGAAGAACAGCAACTGGGCATCCCAGTCGTCGGCGCTGAGAGGCCAACCGTGATGGAAGTGGATAACCGGTGCATCGCGCGGGCCCCAGTCCTTGTAGAAGATCTGTACGCCGTCCTTCGTGGTTACATAGCTCATGGTCGGTCTCCTGTGTGCAGGAAGCGAAGGGAGCTATTGAGAATAGGAGGGATTTTGCCTGGTACTGGAATTTATGGAGCACTTCCGGCCCTGCTCGCTCCTACAACGGGCTGTGTCAACCGATCAGACGCGGTCGCGCATCCGGTACCAGGCTTTGGCCGCTGCTTCCAGCGGTGCTGCCAGCAGGTCGCCGCCGGGGAAGCGGCCGTTGTCGATGCCTTGGTACAGCGCCAGCAGGTCGTCGTCGCCAATAATGGCATCGCTGACCGCCCGCGCCGCCGCCAGTGTAGGTAGTACACCGTGGCCCGAGAACCCCTGCAGCCAGTAGCGCTGGCCCTCGCGACCGACATCCGGGGTGCGCTGGATGCTGCAGTCGATATGGCCGCCCCAGGCATAGTCGATGGCTACGCCGGCCAGTTGCGGGAACACTCGCTCCAGGTAGGGGCGGGTGGCGCTTGCGACGTCCTTGGGAATACCGCCCAGGTAGGTGCAGCCGCCGCCGAACAGCAGGCGATGGTCCGGGGTGAGGCGGAAATAGTCGGGCACGAACTGGTTGTCGATCACGCAACTGTTGCGCGGCAGTAGCGACTGGGCGAAGTCGGCATCCAGCGGTGCGGTGGCTACCTGATAGGAGCCAACCGGCAATAGGCGGCGCGACAGATTGCGGTCGAGGCGGTCGATGTAGGCGTTGCAGGCCAGCACCAGCACTTGGCAGCGTACTTCGCCGCGGTCGGTACGGGCCACATAGCCGTCGCCGGCTTTCTGGTAGTTGAGCACCTGGCTCTGTTCGTAGATCCGCCCGCCAGCCGCCTCGATGGTGCTGGCCAGGCCCTGAGCCAGCTTCAGCGGGTTGAGATGGGCGCCTTTGGCGTCGTATAGCGCGGCCTGGTAGCGCGGGCTGTCGATCCATTGAGGCAGCTCGTCGCGGCCGATCAGGCGCAGGGCGTCGTAGCCCCATTTGTGTTCGGCCTCATGCAGGGCTTCTTCCAGCATCTTTACCCGGCGCGGCAGTACGGCGGTCCACAGGCTGCCCAGCCGGTAGTCGATGTCGAAGCCGTGGCGCTCGGGCAGTTCGCGCATTTCATCGGCGGCCCAGCACATGCTGGCCCACAGGCGTTGGGTGCGTTCGGTGCCCAAGGCCTTTTCCAGCGGCGGCATGTCGCACGACCAGCCGAGCAGTGCCTGGCCGCCGTTGCGGCCGGACGCGGCCCAGGCCACGCGGCTGGCTTCCAGCAGTGTTACGCGCTTGCCGGCCTGGGCCAGGCGCAAGGCGGTGTGCAGGCCGCTGAAGCCGGCGCCGATGATCAGGACCTCGGTGTCGTGGCTGCCTTGCAGGGTAGGGTGCAGGGGAATGCTGGCGGGGTAGGTCTGGGCGTAGTAGCTGGCGACGTGCTGGGCGGATTGTTTGAACATGCAGGGGTCTCATGAAAATTATTGTGTCTATTTTCATGAAAACTTAGCAGGTAAATTTCATGGAGCCAATGAATTGGCCGGGTTTGTGGTTTACCTCGGGTTGTTGTGTTGCCTGTCCAGGCCCTTTCGCGGGTAAACCCGCTCCCACAGAGTCATCAACGGTCTCGAGGTCGGCGCTGTAACTGTGGGAGCGGGTTTACCCGCGAAGGGGCCTGACCTGAGAGTGCAAAATCTTCAGGTTGTCGCCTTTTTTCGAGGCTGTCTTGGCTTGCCTGCGGCCGCTTTGCCTTTCCCGCCACCCCTCCGCTTTTTCTTCCACGGCGGCGCAGCCCCGGCTGCCGGCCCGCTGATGGTCATGCGCATGCCGCTGCACCGTTCGACCAGCTTGCCCATCCATGCCGACTGCCGGGCGACGAACTCTTCCAGCGTCATCTCGCCACTCTGCACCATGTCCAGCGCCTGCTCCCAGATAGCTGTGGTACCAGGGTCGGCAATGGCGCGAGGTACGGCGTCGATCAGGCTGAAGGCCGCAGGGGTGGCGGATAGCGCCTTGCCGTTCTTCACCAGGTAGCCGCGGTCAAGCAGGCCCTGGATGATGCTGGCGCGGGTGGCTTCGGTGCCGATACCGGTGGTTTCCTTGAGCTTCTGCTTCAGCCGCGGGTCGTCCACCAGCTTGGCCACGTTCTTCATTGCCTTGATCAGGTCGCCTTCGGTAAACGGCTTGGGCGGCTGGGTCCACAGGTCTTTCAGTTGCAGGCCCTGCACCGTGCAGTCCTGGCCTTCGCGCAGCGCCGGCAGCACCTGGGCCGGTGGTGCCTCGCGGCCTTTGGCCGGGGTCAGCGCCTCGGGCAGCGCACGGCGCCAGCCTGGTTCGACGATCTGCTTGCCTACGGCACGCAGGGCATGGCCGGCGCAGTCGAAGTCGGCCTGGGTGCGGTCGTACTCATGGTTGGGCAGGAACTGCGCCAGGTAGCGGGCGCGGATCAGGGTGTACACCGCCTTGTGCTTGGCCGGCAGGCGCGACGGGTCGCTGGCGGCGGCAGTGGGGATGATGCCGTGGTGGGCGCTGACCTTGGCGTCGTTCCACGCCCGTGAGCGGCGTTGCGGCTCCAGGTAGGGCTGCAGCGGCGCCAGGCTGGCATCGGAACGTTGCAGGGCGGCGAGGATGGCTGGCGCTTCGGCGTGCTGGCTTTGCGGCAGGTAGCCGCAGTCGCTGCGCGGGTAGGTGATCAGCTTGTGGGTTTCGTACAGGGCCTGGGCGATGTCGAGGGTTTCCTGGGCGCCGAGGCCGAACTTTTTCGAGCACAGCTCCTGCAGGGTGCCAAGGTCGAAGGGCAGGGGTGCCGCTTCACGCACGCGTTCGGTGGTCACCTTCACGGCCCGGGCAGTACCCGCATTGCCGATGTCGGCGGCAGCCTGCTGCGCAAGGGCCTGGTTCAGGCAGCGGCCCTGGTCGTCGCAGGCGTCATCGGGGGCGCGCCACTGGGCGTTGAAGCCAAAGCCTGCGTGTTCGAGCTGCACGTCGATGGCCCAGAACGGTACCGGCACAAAGTCGGCGATGCTGCGGTCTCGGTCGACCACCAGGCGCAAGGTGGGCGTTTGCACCCGACCCACCGGCAGCACGCCCTGATAGCCCGACTGGCGGCCCAGCAGGGTAAACAGCCGGCTCATGTTCATGCCGATCAGCCAGTCTGCGCGCGAACGGCCCAGCGCCGAGTGGTACAGGTTGAAGGTTTCGTGGCCCGGCAGCAGCCGCGCCAGGGCCTTGCGAATGGAAGCGTCGTCCAGTGCCGACAGCCACAGGCGCTGCACCGGGCCGCGGTAGCGGCAATGCTCGACCAGTTCGCGGGCGATCATTTCGCCTTCGCGGTCGGCGTCGGTGGCGATTACCAGTTCGCGTGCTTCGCCGAGCAGGCGCTTGACTGCCTTGAACTGGCTGGCGGTCTTGGGCTTGACCAGCATTTTCCACTTTTCCGGGATGATCGGCAGGTCGGCCAGGTTCCAGCGCTTGTAGCGTTCGTCATAGCTGTCGGGCGGGGCGGTTTCCAGCAGGTGGCCGATGCACCAGGTCACGCAGACGTCGGTGCCTTGCCAGCAGCCATCGCCCTTGCGGCTGGCGCCGAGCACTTTGGCGATGTCTTTTGCCTGGGAGGGTTTTTCGCAGAGGAACAGGCGCATGGCCGGGGACGCTTCATCGGGGGTGATGGGCGATAGGATGCGCAAGCGAGGGCGCGGAGGCAAGTTTTATCTGGATGGATGTACAGGTTTTTTGTCAGAGGGGATGTCTTGGCTGTGCCGGCCTCTTCGCGGGTGAA